>DASYLL010000351.1:0-5174 GCA_036009605.1 Thermoanaerobaculia bacterium
CGCGCGACAAGTGGCATACGAAAGCGGCAGCTGCGGCTGCCGCACTCCAAACAGTTTCATGACCGCGCCTGCCATGGCGTGAGTCTTCTCAACAGCCATTGAATGAATGTACTGATCGTAATCCCGATCAGCGCGATCGTCACCACGCCCGTGTACAGATCTTCGATGCGCATGGTCTGCAGGGCCATCCAGATGATCGAGCCGATACCGGCGCTCGTGACCGTGAACTCGATCGCGATCGTGACGAGCAATCCGAGGTTCGCGGCGATGCGGAGACCGCTCAGGATCATCGGCAAGCTGCCCGGCAACACGACGTGACGGAACAACGCCATGCGATTGCCGCCGTAGCTGCGCACGACTTCGAAATACAACGGTGAGATCTCACGCGCGCCCGCGGCCGCGTTGATCAGCGACGGAAAGAACACGGTCAGTCCGACCGATGCGATCTTCGCCCATTCGTTGATACCGAAGATCACGATGAACAGTGGAAAGAGGACGATCTTCGGGACCGGATGAATCGCGGCGATGAACGGATCGACGATGCGGCGCAGACGCGTCGACCAGCCGATGCAGAGTCCGAGCGTGATGCCCGGAACCGCACCGACGACGATGCCTCCGATGAAACGCGCCAGCGTCAACCCAACGTTGCTCATCAGATCGTGGCGCCAGAGATTCGCGAAGTTGGCGATGATGCGCGACGGCGGCGGGAACACGAGCGACTCGATCCACTCGTTGCGCGAAGCGATTTCCCACGCTCCGACGAGGCACACCGCGATCACTACCGTGATCCACCGATCGGTGGTCTTCTCGTTCTTCATTGCGGCACCCACAAGCTGCGCCGCACCTCTTCTTCGAGAATGCTCCACACCCTCTGCCGAATCTCCGTCGCCTCGGCAGTCCCGAGCACCTCGAGCGTACGGGGGCGCGCGAAGGGCACCGCGATCTCTTCGCGAATGCGTCCCGGTCGGCCGCTCATCACGACGATACGATCGCTGAGCAGGATCGCTTCTTCGATGTCGTGCGTGACGTGTACGACGAGCTTCCGATGTTCCTGCCAGATGCGCAGCAGCTCCTGTTGCAGCACGAGTTTCGTCTGCGCATCGAGCGATCCGAACGGTTCGTCGAGTAACAGAATCTCGGGATCGGCGACGAACGCGCGCGCGATACCGACGCGCTGTCGCATGCCGATCGACAACTCGTGCGGATGATGGTGGAGGAAGCGTTCGAGTCCGACCTGCACGATGAAATGCCGTGCCTTTTCGCGCGCGGCGTTGCGGTCGTCGGAGACAAAACGCAATCCGAGGGCGACGTTTTCGAGGACGTCGTACCAGGGCAGGAGGCCGTGATCCTGAAAGACGAGGGACGTGCGAAGTTTTTTCTTTTGCGACGCACCGCCGTTGAACGAAATGCGTCCCGAGCTCGGCTCGATGAGGCCGGCGATGATCTTCAGCAGTGTCGTTTTGCCGCAGCCGCTGGGGCCGACGATCGAGACGAACTCCGCGCCGCGCGCGGTGAAGCTGACGCCTGCGAGTGCCGTCGTGCGCGAGGTGCCTTCGCCGTATTCCTTTGTGATGTCGTGAACTTCGAAGCTCATCTCGATAGGGACTTGTTGGCGGCGTCGATGAAACGGGGATCCCACCATGTTTCGAGGGGAACGTCGCCATCGAGATAGCCCTGCGTTTTCGACCAGTCGAGCAACGCGTTCATGCTGGCCATGTCGACCTGCCCGTCGTTCGCGACCGGCAGCCAGCACGAACGCTCGATGATCTCGACAGGAAGCTTCGTGTGGCGGGTGATGATCTCGACGTTGCGCTTCGTCTTTCCTTCGCTGTAGCGACGCACGCCGCGCAGATACGCGCGCATGAAGCGATGGCCGAGCTCCGGGTCACCGTGCAGCAGGCGCTTGCCGTACATCATGACGCCGTGCTGCTGGCCGGGCGAAACGTTCTCCGCGGCCGCGACGACCTGGTAGAGACCTTTCGAGAGACCGTTGCTGAGATTCGGCTCCTGGAAATAGCGAATCGCTTCGATCTGCCGCTTCGCGGAAGCCGTCGCGTCGCCGGGCGAGATCTGCAGAAACTCGACGTCCTTGCGCGTGAGCTTCTGCTGCGCGAGGAACTTGTCGATCATGAACTCGGTGAAGCCGCCGCGAATCAGCGCGAACCTCTCGCCGCGCACGCTGCCGCCCTTCGCCTGAATGCGATCGTAGATTTTCTTCGGCGCTGCGAATGCTTCGAGGACGCAGCCGGGCGTCGGGCGCAGCTGGCCCTTGTCCGCCACGATGCGCACCGGCGCCTTGCGCAACATGATGTTGAAGAGCCCCGAACGGATCGGCCCCGACATCACATCGAGCTCACCCGTCGAGAGTGCGACGAGCGCGGAGTTCGAGTCGACGCGCACGAGCTCCGCTTCGATCCCCTCCTGCGTGAAGAAACCCTCGTCGTACGCGATCATGAACGGCGCATAGGTGATGGTGGGGTTGAGGTTGACGCGGACTTTGGTCAGCGGCTTCGGTGCGTTCGGCGCGAGGGGTTGTTCGCGGTTGCACGCGAGAAACAAGAGCAGCGCGACGGCGGAGAGACCCCTCATCCGCCTGCGGCACCTTCTCCCCTCTGTGGAGGGGAGAAGGCTGATCCCAACCTCGGCCTTCTCCCCTTGTGAAAGGGGAGAAGATGCCGCAGGCGGATGAGGGGTGCTTTCTCTCATCAACCGCGGTTCCTTGTCGGCATGTTCATGCGAACACCGAGACTGAACGTGCGCGGCTGGCCGCTGCGCGAGGCGGTCGGCGAGAGCACGTAGTAGTAGTTTTCATCGAGCGCGTTCTCGAGCGTCGCGTATGCATCGATCCACGAACGGATCGGGCGTGATGCAGAGACATCGAGGATGCGATGCGCGGGCGACGCGACGAGGTTTGCCGCTTCGCCATACGAATGACTGAGCACGCGATAGCGAAGGTTCACCGTCGTCGCATCGCGTCCGGAGAATCGCACGCCGAGGGTGCCGATGTGCGGTGCGACTTCGGGGATGAGCTTTCCGACGAGCGCCGGGTTCGGATCTTCGACGATGACCGAGTCCGCATACGTGTAGCCGAGGTTCACGCCCCACTGCTGCGAGAGACGCAGGTCGGCCATCGCTTCGATGCCCTGGCTGCGGCTCTTGCCGAGGTTCAGGTTGCGCTGCACGTTCGGCGGTTGTCCGGCGACACCGGCTCGCGAGAGCAGCCCTTCGATGTCGCTGCGATACACATTGAGCTCGACGTGCGCTCGCTCGTTCCCCCACTCGATGCCGACTTCGGCGCCGATCAGCGTTTCGGGCTCGAGGAACGCGTTGCCGAGCAACACGCTCGTTCCGGTCACGTTGCTGCGATAGAGATCGCGCAGCGTCGGCGCTTTGAATGCGCGATACGCGGCGCCGCGAATGGCGGTGCTCTTCGCGAGCGCATAGCGAAACGACACGCGCGGATCGAACTGCGTCGACGACGCCTCGTCGTAGTACGTCTGCTGACCGTTCACGATGAGGTCGGAGCCGTCGTAGTTCCTGTAGTGGTCGAGACGCGCGCTGGCGAGGATCTCGAAGCGATCCGACGGTCGCCAGCTCGCCTGTCCGAAGATGCCTGCGAATTGCTGGCTGCCGGTGAGTTGCCCTTCCTGCGTGAGTGCGCCGGCGCGGCTGAAGGACAGACGATGTTCTTTCGTCTCGATGCGCTGCACATCGACGCCGATGGAAAGAAACGAGATCGCGCCGGTGCGCTGTGTCGACCACTCGACCGAGGCGCCGAGCATGCTCGTGGGGATCGTGCTGACCTGCGAGAGAAACTCGGACTCGCGCTGGCCGATGATCGTGCCGCTCACCGATTCCTCGTCCTGATCCTGATAGAAGATCGTGGTCGAGAGCAGCGCGTTCGCGCCGAGCGCGCGGTGCATGCCGGCGGAGAGATCGAAGATGTCGCGTTTGTCATACGCGACCGGCGTGCCTTGCGAGACATCGATCTTCGAAAGATTGGATTTGATGAAGCCGTACGTGCGATCGGAGAGATGGATGTCGGCGCGCGCGGAGGTCGTCCAGGTGTCGTTCCATCCGAGGATGTCGACCGGGCCGCGATTCGGGACGCG
Organism: Thermoanaerobaculia bacterium; assembly: GCA_036009605.1. Taxonomy (GTDB): domain Bacteria; phylum Acidobacteriota; class Thermoanaerobaculia; order Gp7-AA8; family Gp7-AA8; genus QHVT01. The sequence continues at coordinate 4,113 of DASYLL010000351.1, forward strand.
ATAGTAGCCGTCGGAGTTGAAGCGATTGTGGCTGACGCGCAGACCGACCTTCTCATTCACGACGTGATCGACGGTGAGCGCCGCGCGTTGTGTGGACGACGAACCGCCGGCGACATCGAGACGGATGAGGCTGTCGCTCACGGGACGCGTGAGCAGATTGATCGTGCCACCGAGCGCGAAGTTGCCGAAGAGAGAGGCGGCACCACCGCGCACGATCTCGACCTGGCGGAGGCTGTCGAGCGGAACTTTCTGCCATTGGACCGTGCCGAAGTAGGGATCGTGGATGGGGATGCCGTCGAGCAGCACGAGTGCGCGCGTGCCGCCGAGGCCGTGCATCGAGACGCGTTGTCCGGTGGTGATCGAAGAGGCGCTGCCGGCCATGGCCATGTGGACGCCCGGGACGGTGCGCAGGACGTCATCGATGAATGTGGCAGGAGCCGTCTCGAGCTGCTTTTCGCTGATGACGGTCGTGCTGACGGGTAGCTCGCTCACCGCGCGCTCGCTTCGCGTGGCGGTAACGACGATCGTTTCGTCGAGTTTGGCTTTGGTCGCGTCCGGAGACGGTTCCTCCGCGTGGAGGGAGGACATAAGAAAAATGCACGAGAGGACGAACAAACGCCTCACAGGACTACCTCGCTGGGATTCAGATTCCGGACAGGGACGACGTCGGTACTGAAGTATACGCGAGGGAAAGGGTTACTACTTTTTCGTGAGCGTCATCTCGAAAAACTTCGTCCATTTCTCACCGTCGCGCGAGAAGAATCGTGTAGCGGACTTTGCCGTTCGACGTGTCGAGTCCCCATACGGCAGTGTTCGGCGTCATGCGCGGGAGATGACGCGCGACATGAGGCGGTCGGTCTGGAGATCACGGCCGACCATGAACGGATGGCTGCCGACGTCGCCGAATCCGCACTTCAAGTAGAAGGCAATCGCGCGCGGATTGTGCTCCCACACGCCGAGCCACAACGCCGTTCCGCCGAGCGCGCGCGCGGCGTCTTCCGCGGCCTGCATCAGCGATTGCGCAATGCCGCGTCCGTGATGTCCGTGCTCGACATAGAAGCG
>DASYLL010000352.1:0-1602 GCA_036009605.1 Thermoanaerobaculia bacterium
GTTCGCGCGCCGACCGTCCTTTGGTCGCATACTCGACGTTGACTTTGTTGGTGTCGTCTCGTCTTTCCACGCCGCCCGGAACCATCGCGCTGGCGAGAGCGGAGCCGGTCCTCGGCACCAGACGGATCTGCACTCTCTCCGCCGTGGATGCGCCCGGATCGAGCACGAACGGCACGAGCTCCATCGGAGCAATCGGCTTCCAGAGTCCGGGATCGTTCGGCGAGATCCGGACGCTGCGCACCTCGACCGGCAGTCCTTTGGACTCATTGCGGAATGGCACCGGAATGATCTTCTCGGTGGAGAGGAAAACCGGGACCGGATCCGTCGTCGTGATGCTGCTCAGAGCATCGGGCGCGGTGCTTCCGAAGATCGGAAGGCGAATCTTCCCTGTCTCTTTGACGCCTTCCGCGGTGACGTCGAAGTCGACGACGGCGACCTGATCCTCGAAGGTTCCCACCGGCGTGCCCTGAAACGTGAAAAGCGTGATCGGCGTGGCCGGACCGCTCCCCGTTTCGCGCACGTACAGCCGGTATTTGAAGTATCCGTAACGCGCCTGCGTGATGTCGTCCGGATAGATCCACACGCGAAAACGACCGGCGGACACCGCGCGCGCTTCTCCGCTTCCGACCGGCGGCTCGGTGAGCAGCTCCTCGTCGCTGCGATCGAATTCGAATCGACCCGATTCGATGATGACGTTGTAGAGCTTCAGATCGACCGCGGCTGCGCGACCGGGAACGAGCGCGACCAACAGACAGAAGGAGAGTGCGGTCCGCAGTGAGGCCATGGTCGATTGCTCCTGTGAATAGGAGTGCCGTCCATCGGTAATTCCCTGCCTCCGCTACTTTGGCTGCAACGGCTGACCGAACGTGATCCAGAACCGGTTCAGGTCGCGAATGATCAACTCGCGCATTCCGTAAACGACGTCGTGCGGCTCCTCCACGATCTCGACGCGATCGCGCAGCCGCTGGTAGACCTCTTCGACATCGTCGACCTGCACATAGAGATCGACTTCGCGTCGCGACGCCGAGCTCGGTTGCCCGCCTTCGTTGAACATCAGCTCATCGTCCCCGAACGTCAGCAGCGCCCAGCTGATCACGCCATCGTCCGCGTGGGTCCGTTCGACGATGAATCCGATCGACTCGTACCACGCGGTGGCCGCGGCAACATCGGGAACATTGATCATCGGCACGACTTTTTTCGTCACGGAAAAAGTATAGCTGTCTGGTTTCTCCGTTCCCGTTCGTCATCCATCCAGAAGGAGAAGCAAAATGACCAAGATGCAACCTCGGATGAAGAACGTGGCGATGCTCGTACCGGAGGCGCTCAAAGCGCTGCACGCCCTGAAGTCGAGCGCGGAGAAGGGCGGCCTGCCGGCGCGCACGATCTGGCTCGTCGAACTGCGCGCCAGCCAGATCAACGGCTGCAGCGTTTGCGTGGTCATGCACTCGCGCGAGCTCAGGAAAGACGGCGAAACCGACGAGCGGCTGTTCGCGGTCGGCGCATGGCGCGATGCGCCGTACTTCACCGATGCGGAGCGCGCGGCGCTCGCGTTGACGGAAGCAGTAACGCGGCTCAGCGATCGCGAAGATCCGGTCCCGGATG
>DASYLL010000353.1:0-32024 GCA_036009605.1 Thermoanaerobaculia bacterium
CTATGGGGTCGATTCCCCTTCGTGCAGTGGTCGGGACTGATCTCCGCGAGCGTCGCTACCGCGGTCACGATTGCGATCTGGGACCGCGGTAAATGGTCGCTCGGTCTCTTCGTCACGCCGCGTCTCGCGGTCCCCGAGTTCCTGTTCGGCTCTATGTGGGGCTTTCTGCTGATCTCAACCTGCGCCGCGCTGATCGTGATCTCGACCGATGTACGCCACGGCCGCGGCACCGGATTTCCATGGCTCGAGCTGCTCCTCGTGTTCGTGCCGGCGGCCGTGCATGAAGAGCTGCTGTTCCGCGGCTATCCGTTCCAGAAGCTGCTCGCCTGGAATCGCGGGTACGCGATCGTCGCCGTGGCGATGCTCTTCGCTGCATTGCACCTGAACAACGAGTCCGTGACGCTGCTCGGCCTCTTCAACATCTTCCTCGGCGGCATCCTGCTCGGCCTCGCCTACGAGCGCTATCGCCGACTCTGGTTCCCCATCGGCCTGCATCTCGCGTGGAACGTCACGACCGGTCCGATCCTCGGTCACGAAGTGAGCGGCTACGAAGCGATGCGCAGCATCTTCATCGAGCGGGGAACCGGTCCGAATCTGCTGACAGGAGGGGAGTTCGGCATCGAGGGAAGCGTGTGGATGACCTTCGTCGAGCTCGCCGCGATCGCGTTGCTGATGCTTCGAATATCATCCGCGCCGCCCGCGTTTCAGACCGCGGAATTGAAGGAGCAGGCACCTTGAAAGAAATCGTGATCGTCGACGGCGCACGGACGCCGATGGCGGAGTACAACGGACATTTCAGCGACATCAGCGCGATCGACCTCGGCGTGATCGCCGCGAAGGAAGCACTCTCGCGCAGCGGATTCGCGGCCGAAGAGATGGATCATGTGATCGTCGGCAACGCGCTGCAGACCTCGGGCGACGCGATCTACGGCGCGCGTCACGTCGGTCTGAAGGCCGGCATTCCGAAAGAAGTTCCGGCGCTGACCGTGAACCGCCTCTGCGGCTCCGGCATCCAGTCGATCATCAACGCCGCGGAACAGATCGAGCTCGGCGAAGCGCGTACGGTGCTCGCCGGCGGCATGGAGAACATGTCGCAGGCGCCGCACGTCATTCGCGGCGCGCGCAAAGGATTCAAGCTCGGGCAGGGCGCGATGGAAGACTCGCTCATGGTGGCGCTCTTCGACACGTACTCCGGCCTCTACATGGCGCAAACCTCGGACAACCTCGCACGCAAGTACGAGATCTCGCGCGAAGCGCAGGACGAGTTCGCGCTCCGCAGCCAGCAGCGCGCGGGTGATGCGGTCACCAACGGACGCCTGCAGGAAGAGATCGTCAGTGTTCCCGTTGGTCGCAAAGGCGAGTTGATCTCGAGCGACGATCACATGCGTCCCGATGCGACACTCGAAGGCCTCGCGAAGCTCAAGCCCGCATTCGCGAAAGATGGTTTCGTGACTGCCGGCAACGCTTCCGGCATTGTCGACGGCGCAGCGATGCTCGTCGTCTCTACCGCCGATCAGGCGAAGGAGAAAGGCAAGACGCCGCTCGGCCGCATCGTGTCGTGGGGCATCGCCGGCTGCGATCCGGACATCATGGGCATCGGTCCCGTTCCGGCCACGCGAATCGCATTGAAGAAGGCCGGCATGACCATCAACGATCTCGATCTCATCGAGATCAACGAAGCCTTTGCCGGACAGATCCTCGCCGTCGCCAAGGACCTGGCGATCGACATGGACAAGCTGAACGTAAACGGCGGCGCGATCGCGCTCGGTCATCCGCTCGGCGCGTCCGGCACGCGTCTTCTGCTCACCGTTCTGTACGAACTGCGCCGCCGCAAGCAGCGCTACGGACTCGCGTCCGCGTGCATCGGAGGCGGGCAGGGGATTGCCATGATCGTGGAGAGCATGGCTTGAAGCTTGTCGCCCTCGCGTTGTTTCTGCTGATCGGCTCGACCGTGTTCGCGGCCGAACCGACGAACGTCGTCAGCGTGGAGCCGCGCTCGCGCTGATGTCGCGTCGAAACCTGCTTCGGCTCGCGGCGGCTCTGCTGCTCGCGGCGGCATTTGTCGCGCTCTGGTTCTCGCCGCTGCGCGAGCACCTCACGCGCGAGAACATCCGCGCCGGCGTCGCGCAGATCCGCGGTGTCTGGTACGCGCCAATCATCTACATCATCGTTTACGCGCTCGGATGCGTGGTCGCGCTGCCCGCGTCGATCTTCGTCATCGCCGCAGGTTTCATCTGGGGCTGGCTCCTCGGCGGTTGCTACGCGATGATCGGAGGCACGATTGGCGCGATCATTTCGTACTTCGCGGGCCGCTTCATCGGCGAAGGATTGCTGGAGCGTTTCGGTCGCGTCGGTCGCGCAGTCGCGAAGCAGGTCGATCACGCCGGCTTCAAGACGCTGCTGATCCTGCGCAACATCCCCGGCATTCCGTTCGCCGCGCTGAACTACGGCGCAGGTGTGTCCGGCGTGCGATTCCGCGACTACTTCTTCGCGACGATCATCGGCATCGCGCCGTCGAAGTTCGTCATGACGTACTGCGCCGACGCGCTCTTCAACGGCTCGATGTCCGAGGGGGATGCGTTCAGGCGAATGGCGATCGTGGGTGGGCTGGTGATCGCGATGATCCTGCTGCCGCTCCTCGTAAAGCGATTTACCGCGAAGAACGCTACAGCGCCGCCACAAACGCCACCAACGCAGGTACGTTGAGCGGCTTGAAGATCACCGCCTTCACGATCGCGCGATCGAGCTTGTCGAAGATCGTCGAGCGCGTGGCCGTGATCACGACGACCGCCGGCCGCTTCTCTTTCTCGATCTTGCGAATGGCCTCGATCACGTAAAGGCCGCTCGTGCCGGGGAGCGTGACGTCGATGAGCGCATAGTCGACGGCGTTCTGCGCCAGCTCGACCGACGCTTCTTCCGCGGTCGAGACGCAGATCGCGCGGATGCCCGCCCTGCTCAGCGTGTGACTGATCAACTTTCCGAGCTGCAGGTCGTCTTCGACGATGAGAGCGAGCGACATCTAAGCTCAACTATTGCGTTTCCCGCGCCAATACGGTGTGAAACCGAAGTAGTGCAACGAAAAGTGTGCAAATCGCTGTGCTACACTTTGCGACCCGCGCGCTTGTCCGGAAGCGCGGGAATCGAGCCATGATCGAGATTCAGATCCATCCGAGCGACATTCGCCGGCGCGTGCGGTACTTTTTCTTCGACCGCCGCCGCGTGGTGATTGGGATCGTTCTGCTCTCGTTCGTCCTGGCCGGACTGCTCGGGTCCATGGCCGCCGCCCCCACCGTCATCCGCCGTGTTTACAAGACCAATTTCCTCTTCGAACAGCGCGAAGAGCGCGACATCCAGCGCGAGCGCCTGCGCGAGAACGTCGTGCAGATGAGCTCCATCGAACGGACGCTGGAAGAGCAGCGAATCCGTGTCGAGAAGCTCATCACGGTTTACGGGCTCGACCGTACTCTCGGGCAGGGCGGATTCTCGACTCCGATCCGTGCCGGTCAGGTCGCGGACGAGCCGCTCGATGATGCCCGCCGCCGCGAAGTGTCGCTGATGAACGCGATGCGCCGCCTGCAGGAACAGGTCGATCTGCTCTCGCGCTACGAAGCCGCCAACGCGGAGATCGTGCGTCACACGCCGTCCATTCTCCCGGTGCCGCCGGACCAGTTTGTCCTGACGTCGCCGTTCGGCAATCGCGTCTCGCCGTTCACGCGCGCCGCCGACTTCCACAAAGGTCTCGATCTTTCCGCTCCCACCGGGACGCCGATCTACGCGGCCGCGGATGGCGTGGTCACGTTCGCGGGTCGCTATCCGATCCGTCAGAGCGTGGCGTGGTGGCGCTTCGGCAACGTCGTCACGATCAAGCACGCCGACCGCTTCATCACCATCTACGGACATTGCGACGGCGTCAACGTGCGCGCCGGTCAGCTCGTGAAGCAGGGTGAGATCATCGCCACGGTCGGCTCGACCGGCTGGAGCACGAACTCCCATCTGCATTACGAAGTGCGCAGCGATCTCGAACAGCCCGGCACGTTCGCGCCGGTCGATCCGCGCATCTACATCCTCAATCATCAATGGAGCAACGAAGCCGTGCTGCTGATGCGCGCACGCACGACCAAGCATTACCAGAATTTCGATCCGTTGCCCTCGACGTTCGTTGGCTATGCGAGTGGAGGGAGTGGGAAGAGGAGGGGTTGAGATGAGTGCGGCCACCGATCAGGCGAATTTCCCAACGATGATCATTCCGCGCGGGACCGAAATCCGGGTCAACGCGAGCGGACAACTTTCCATCAAGACTCCCGGTAACCTCGTCATCCAGAACTCGGGCGTGTACTCCGAGATCGAATCGACCAATGGGTCGATTCGCATCGAAGAAAACGTCACGGTCGAGGCGGTGAGCATCCGCGCGGGGCAGGCCTGCTTCATTCAGGGCACGCTCACCGCGTGGCGCGTCCACGCCAAGCGCATCTCGCTCGAAGACCGCGCCCGCGCCTTCATCATGCTGCAGGAGTCCGAACATCTCGAGCTCGCGAAGAGCGCGCGGCTGGTCGGCAACTTCTCGAATGAGAAGGAGCTCTTCTTCATGATGGGCAAGTTCAGCCCGCAGCTGAAAGAGCTTCCCGGCTCCGTCGACATGGGCGGCACGCAGCCCGGGACGCGCGAGCTCAGCGCCGAGCGTCCGACCACGATGAAGATTCCGGCGATGTCGGTGCCGGCTTCCGTTGCTCCCGAGGATGATCTTCGCGTTGCGCTTTCGCTGCTGGAGCGCGAGATCGCGCGTCCCGATCTCACGCCTCCCGAAACCGAAGCACTGCGCGAAGTCCTCTTTGGATTACGCGAGCGCAACCTCCAGCGCGTCGGCAGCATCTGGCGCGATGCCTTCGCCGAAGTACGCTCGCCGGACGATCTTCTGCGTCAGGCGCAGATCCATCTGGAAAACTATTTCGGCCGGAGCGCCTAACGGCGTGGTTGTCGGTTCTCGGTTGTCGGTTATCTGTGACGCTCCGTCTGGGCGATGACTCGCAGACAACCGACAACTAACCACCGACAACCCGCTACGCGTGCATGTCCGCTTCACGCAAACCCGCCTGGTTACTGATTGCCGCGTTCGCGGCGATCAAGTTCCTTCTTCATCTCTACACGAGCGGCTCGTACAACTACTTCCGCGATGAGCTGTACTTCATCGCCTGCGGCCGCCATCTCGACTGGGGCTACGTCGATCATCCGCCGCTCGTCGCGATCTACGCGCGCCTCGGCGAGATGCTCTCGTCGCTCTTCGGCGATTCGCTGCGCGGCTTTCGTCTGCTCGGCACGTTCGCCGGCGCACTGCGAGTCGTACTGACCGGCGTTCTCACCGCACGACTCGGTGGCGGCCGCGCGGCACAAGCCCTCGCATGTCTCGCAGTGCTCGTCGCACCGATCTACTTCGGCATCGACAGCATCCTCTCGATGAACGCGTTCGAGCATCTCTTCTGGCTCGCGTGCCTGCTCATCGTCGTCGAGATCGCAAACGGCGCGAACGAGAAGTGGTGGCTCGCCTTCGGCGCCCTCGCCGGCCTCGGATTGCAGAACAAGCACTCGATGGCGTTCCTCGGCGCCGCGATCGTCGTCGCGATGCTCCTCACGCCGATGCGGCGCGCGCTCGCGCGTCCCTGGATCTGGCTCGGCGGTGCGATCGCGGTGCTGATCTTCCTGCCGAATCTCATCTGGGAAATCCAGCACGACTTCGCAACGCTCGAACTGCTGCGCAACGTCAAAGAGACCGGCAAGAACGTCGTCCTCGCGCCCCTGCCGTTCATGGTGCAGCAGGCGATGATGCTGAATCTCTTCGCGCTGCCGCTCTGGCTCGCCGGTCTCTGGTTTCTCTTCCGCGAGCCGCGCTATCGCGTGCTCGGATGGACGTACGTGATTGTGCTCGTCGTGATGATCCGCCTCGAAGCGAAGGACTATTACCTCGCGCCGATCTATCCAATGCTCTTCGCAGCCGGGGCGGTATGGATCGCATCGCGACCGCGCATCGTCTACGCGGGCGTGACGTTGCTCATCATCGGCGGCGGCCTGCTTTCCGCGCCGCTGGCACTGCCGCTGCTGCCGCCCGAGAAGTACCTCGCGTATCAACGCGCACTCGGCGTCGAGGCGCAGAAGAGCGAGGTCTCGCACACGTCCGAAATGCCGCAACTCTTCGCCGACCAGTTCGGATGGGAAGAGATGGTCATCAAAGTCGCGCGCTACTACAACTCGCTGCCGATCGAAGAGCGCAAACGCACCGCGATCTACACCGGCAACTACGGCGAAGCCGGCGCCATCGATTTCTACGGTCCCAAATACGGCTTGTCGCCCGCGATCTGCGGCCACCAGAACTACTTCCTCTGGGGTCCGCGTCAATACGACGGAACGTCAGTCATCCTCATCGAAGACGACGTCGATCCGAAGATGTGGGCCTCGGTCGATCTCGTCGATCGCACGTTCCATCCATACGCAATGCCCGGCGAGAACCTGCCGATCTATCACGCGCGTGGATTGAAAGCGTCGCTCGGCGGTGCCTGGTCACACGTAAAACAGTGGCGCTGAACCGTTTGGAGTGCGGCAGCCGCAGCTGCCGCTTTTGTATGCCACAGCGCGGATGGCAAACATACCAAAGCGGCAGCTGCGGCTGCCGCACTCCAAACTATCGCTCCGCCCACCATGGCGGCGGCGGTTCTCTGCGCCGCGTTTCGCGCAATCCACCGAACGCCGCAATGAGCACGAGTCCCGCGACGAAGCCACCGATGTGCGCGAAGTAGGCGACGCCGCCCATATCCTGCGCATCCGTCACACCGAGCGATCCAACGCCGCTGAAAAGCTGCAGGATGAACCAGACGCCGAGGAGCAGAATGGCGGGCAGCTCGCGGATGGTGATGAAGATGAAGATCGGAATCAGCGTCAGCACGCGCGCCTTGGGGAAGAGCACGAGATACGCGCCGAGCACGCCCGCGATTGCGCCCGAGGCGCCGATCGCGGGGATGCGCGAACCGGGGCTGAAGATCGCGTGCGCGTAGGTCGCGATGAATCCGCACGCGAGATAGAAGACGAGGAAGCGGCCGTGGCCGAGGCGGTCTTCGATGTTGTCGCCGAAGATCCAGAGATAGAGCATGTTGCTGCCGATGTGCAGCAGACCGCCGTGCAGGAACATCGAGATCACGATGGTCATCATGTCGGCGAGCCAGTTGCCGGTCACCCAGAATCGCGCGGGGATGAACGCGTAGTCGAACAGCACTTCCTCGAGTCTCGCGCCGAGCGACACCTGCCACAGAAACGCGGCGACGTTCAGTCCGACGAGCCCGTACGTGACGAACGGAAACGTGCGTCGTGGGTTCCTGTCGCGAAGAGGAATCATGCGCTCGCGGCGGCCCTCAGCCGTTCCGCTGCGACCGCGGGATCGACGATCTGAACGAACGTGCCGCTTCCGAGCTCGAATCCGCCGAACGTCGTGAGTCGAGGGAACAGCTCGATGTACGAATGCGGGACGCTCATGAAGTGCCAATTGTACGAATCGCCAAGCGTGAGCATCGCTTTCGACGATCTCTGCAGCAGCGTCGCCATCTCCGCGAGCTCTTCATCATTGAACGCCGTGATCCCCGCGACGTGTCGCTTCGGCACCAGCCACTGCTGATACGGCATCGCCGATCCCTCGGGTGCGATCCAGATGAAGTTCGGCGTTTCGTCGATGACGTCGCCAGCGGCATTGCACAGCGGGCACGTCACCGCGCGCGCAAAGGCCTGCGTTTCACGCAACACCCGCGGCGGCACGAACGGCAGCGGCATGACCTGCGAATGGATGTGCGGAATCGACGCGCTCGAACGAGGCCCATGATTCTTGAACAGCGCAACGTACGGCGCGTCTTCATGCACCCGCACGCGATCGACGTACACGCGCACTGCCTCTTCCGCGTGCGCGATCCGATCGAACGTCGCATCGTGCTCCGGCGACTCCACGATCACTTCGGCACCCGGCACCGGCGGATACTTGTTCTCGAACACACGCACGCGCCACGGATCGCCGATGCCCACGATCGTCGCAGGCGTATCGGATTCATGACCGGGACAGAACGGACAGCGATCCGTCGATTCGTCGCCGAACGCACCTGGCCGCGATGCACGTTCCGGCGCGAACAGAATCGGCTCGCCCGTGATGGGATGGAGACGAAATGTCATCGCAGTCTCGCCGCCAGCGCGAATCGCTGTGCAATCCCCAGCAGCGCGAAGAAGAGCAGCAGCACCGACATCCACTCCGCGATCGTGAACACCGCCAACGTCATGCGATCCCAGCCTCCATTCATCAGGATGAACGAAACGATCGGATACACGACCAGCGCCAACACGAATTCGGCGCGACCGACCGTGTCGTACTCACGCTGATGCCACGTCGCTTCGATCTGCGTGCCGATGTAACCATTGAGCAGCACGCCGATGATCACCGCGATCGCCAGCTCCGAACGCACGCCGTTGCCGAGGAGCCATCCGGTCACGAGCAATACGTCGCTGACGCGATCCGCGAAGTGGTCGAGAAAGTCTCCGTAGGCCGAGGTCTTTTCCTGCACGCGCGCGACGATTCCGTCGAACGCATCCGCCCAGCCGCCCACGATGAGAAACACGATCGCGATCAGAAACTCGCGCCGATAAAACAGGTACGCGGCGACGACATTGATCAGCAGTGCGAGCACCGAGATCGTGTTCGGCGAGAGGGGACAGCGCCGCGCTATCGGCGCGAACCAGCGGTGAAGGCGGTCGCGCCAGATATTCATCCGATGATTGTAATCAGTAGATGATCACTTCATCTCCCACGCTCGCCATCTCGTACAACCGCGCGATGTCGTCGTTGTGCAAACGCACGCACCCGTGCGAGACGCTTCTGCCGAGCTGCGAGACCGCCTGCGTCCCGTGCAGCGCATAGCCGTCGCCAAGATTCAGACGGTGCGTGCCGAGGACGTCGGGGAACTGGCGGGGGCGGGTACCGACCGGCGGAATCACGACCGCGCCGCCACGCACAATCAACTTGCCATTCTCGACAGGGACGCCGTTGTCGAACACCTCGGTGCCGCTGACCGTGAGACCGCCGATGTTCTGTCCGCGCTGCAGATGCACGATGCCGAGGCCGTTCTTCTGCGCTTCTTCGACATAGTGCCAGTCGGGCGGTACCCACATCGGCTTCTCTTCGCGCGACTGGATACGAAAGCGTCCGATCGGCGTGCGGAAGACTTTCGTGCCGGTGTTCGTCGTCAGTGTCGAATTGCTGCCGGTCGAGCAGATGGCTTCGAATACGAGCTCTCCGTTGCGCCGCGCATAGACTTTGTTTTCCGTCGTCGAGACCGTGATCACGAAGTTGCTGTCATGCAGATCGTCGATCTGTTTCTGCGTCGACGCCACTTCGGATTGCAGCGTCGTCATTTTCGACGACGCTTCCGACATCGTGTTCTGCAGGATCGCGAGCTGCTTCGCGACCTGTTCTTCCATCAGCAGATCGATCGTGCGCACGCGCTTCAGCTTCCGCGCATCCGTCATCGTGATTGCTTCCGCGGCAACGGCGTATCCGACGATGCCGAGACCCAGCACCAGCAGCGCCCATGAACCGAGTAGTCCAACCCAGCGTGGCATGTATCTCCCTGTTGTTCGATGTTGCTGGTTACTGGTTGCTGGTTCGTTGTACTTCCCGGATTGCCTGTCCCCTCACTCCGAAAATCACCACGAACCAGCAACCAGTAACCAGCAACAGTTGTTTAGAAAATGTAGACCTGCGTCGTGCCGGCATCGATGCGCGCCCACACCGCGCGCATGAAATCTTCCGACACCATGTACGAGCCCGGCTTCACGCCCTGCAGAGGACTGCCGGGTGCGGGCTGCGTGTGAATCGCGTAGCCGTTCGGCAGGAACAGCACGTATCGGCCGAGGGCGGCTGGCATTGCGGGGCGCTGCTCGGGGATGGGCTGATCGTTCATCGCGTAGACCCATTCGGGGATCTTCCACGCGTGATCGACGAGTTTCGCTTCGACCGGGAACGCGCCCTTCAGCGGAATGAACGTCCACGTCTTGTCGCCGGCGGCGATCGTCTTCGAATCGCCGACCGTGAGGTTGTCTTCGCGCAGCATCGTGTCGCCGTAGTAGAAGCACAGCTTCCGCGCGGTCGTGTCGATCGAGAGATAGAAGTTCTCGGACTTGAGGCTGCCGACGAACTTCAACCGACCTTCGAGCTCCTTCTGGAGCGAGTCGCGGTTGAGGTCCATTTCGGCGAGCTCCCGCTTGACCTTCGTGACGTCGGCGGGAGTGCGTTGCTCGCGCGTGATGACGTCCGAAAACTCCTGCGAAACGCGGTCGCGGTGCTGTCGGGCAAGGACGACACCGGCGATGCCGAGGATGAGGAGAAGGAGGTTGAGCCAGAGGGGAGGACGGGGGAAAGTGCGGCGGTCGGCCTGCCCGGGCCGATCCTGATTGCGACGTTCGGACATATCTGAAGCAGACACCACGCGAGGGGCATGCCACTCTGAGCAGAGGCACCCATTGTTAGATTCGCCCAGTGGAATATGTTCCCCGGCGCCGGACATTCTGTGTGCGTTAGGAGATCTGGAAGATGGCAGAAACCAAAGCAGTACAACAGATCGGCGACGCCGATTTCGATACCGTCCTCAACGGCGGAAAGCCCGTATTCGTCGACTTCTGGGCGCCGTGGTGCGGCCCGTGCCGCCTCATCGGCCCGATCGTCGAAGAACTCGCCCCGTCGTATGAAGGAAAGGCGGTCATCACGAAGATGAACGTCGACGACAACCCGATGGTCGCCCAGCGCTACGGCGTGACCTCAATTCCGACGCTGATGATGTTCAAGAACGGCAAACTGGTCGACCGGATGGTCGGCGCCGCGCCGAAGAACGCGCTGCAGCAGTTCATCGATAAGAATCTCTGATCGCGCATAGCGCGTTCGTTGTCGAAACGCCGGCCGAAAGGCCGGCTTTTTTTGTTGCTGGTTGCTGGTTCAAGGTCGTTTCTCGCGCTGAAGCACCTTGAACCAGCAACCAGCAACCAGCAACAAATCAGGGCCGCAGGCCGTAGCTGCCGCGACACAACGTCTCCACGCCACTCTCCGTGACGACGAACGTATCCTCGATTCTCACGCCCATCTCGCGTGCCGGAAAGTAGAGTCCCGGCTCGATGGTGACGATGTCGCCGACTTCGATGAGGTCGCGATTCGACGGCAACAGTCCGAACGATGGCTTCTCGTGGATGTCGAGCCCGACGCCGTGGCCGAGCGTGTGGACGTAGCCTTCGAGCGTCTTCGGATTCGAGCGCTGCGTCGGGTAGCCCTTTGCTTCAAACAGATCGCAGACGAGATGTTGATACGTCGACGCGAGTGTGCCGGGACGCATCGCGTCGCGTGCGCGCGTGAATGCGTCGAGCACGTCATCGTGCAGGCGTTGCAACTCGTCAGGAATCGGGCCGATGCAGAACGTGCGTGTGAGATCGAAGAAGTAGCCGCTGTTGCGATCGGCGGGGAAGATGTCGATCACGAGCGGCACGGATGGACGCACGAGCGCACTCGCATCGCCGCGTGAGTGCGGCACTCCGGCATCGCGGCCTTGCGAGAGGATCGTCTCGTGATCTTCGATCATGCCGAGTCGCGCGATCTCCGCGGAGACGAACGTCTTCAGATCACCGAGCGTCAATCCCGCGCGTGCCTCGCGCAGCAGCGCGCGAACGCCATCGACGACCTGTTCCGTTCGCTCGCCGACGGAGCGAATGGCTTCGATCTCCCAAGGTCCCTTTCGCTTGCGTGCGAGCTGAATTAGGTCTTCACCATTTGAGCGATGCACGCGCCATCCGCGACGCCCCATCGCGTCGACGATTCCGACGTACAACTGCAGCGGCGCGTTCCCGAAGAACGCAATGTTTCTCTCGGCCCCGAGCGATCGCAACACGTTCCCAAACAACTCCGCATACGCCTCGGACTGATTCGCAGCGGTGCGCAGAATCGTGTCGAAGTCGAATTCATGGACGAGCCGCACTCCCAATCCCGTCGCGGCCGCCTCGTCGCGTTCCATCGGATACGTGATCAACACCGGCTCGCGTCCCGGCACCTTCACCGCGTAGCCGCGCGTGACCTTCGCGCCGCGCGAAAGCCAGCGAAAGGACGGATGCATGGCCTCGTGCATCGGGACGATGAGCGCGTCGAGGTTGCGCTCGCGGAGGAGGGAGTCGAGGTCGGAGAACATGCGCGCGGGATTGTACGGTCCCTCGACGGCATCAATCTCGCTTCGTACGGATCCGGACGCAGGCGTGAAGATCATGTCGTACAACATTCAGGGGCACGCTGCCGCGCGGCGTGAAGATCACCTGCCGAAGCTGGCGGAGGTGATCGCGTCCGTGAATCCGGACGTCGTCGGATTGCAGGAAGTGCATTGCCGCACGCGCGTCGGACCCGCGCATCAGGGCGAGGTGCTCGCGTCGCTGACCGGCATGAATCACTGGTTCGGCAAGAGCTGCGCGATGGACGGCGGCGATTACGGCAACGCCGTGCTCACGCGCGGCACGATCACATCGAGCATCGTGCATCCGCTGCCGGGGTCGGGCGAGCCGCGTTCCGTGCTGCAGGCCGACATCGACGTCGATGGCATCGGCATCACGTTCTTCGTCACGCACCTTGCCGCCTGGGGCCGACTCCTCAGCAAAGCGCGCATGAAGCAGATCGCCGAGGTTGGCGACATCACCGCGCGCGGCGCGTTGCCGCATGTGCTCGTCGGCGATTTCAATGTACCGCCCGCGGCCGAGGAGATTCGGACGCTGCTCTCGCACGGACACCTGCGCATGTGCGGCGACGTGAAGGAAACGACCTTTCCGATGACGCGGCAGCGGCTCGACTACGTCTTCGCAGATCCGCGCTGGGAGTATGTTGGCTCCGAAGTCATCCGACGCGGGCCATCCGATCATTGGGGCGTCGTCGTGGAGTTGAGGCCCCGCGCATGAAGATCACCCTTCCTGTCTGGCTGGTGATCGCGTTTGCGATCGCATTCGTCGCCATGGCGCTGATCCTCTGGTCGGTGAAGCGCCGCCGCCGTCCGCATCTGGCGATGTACTCGGCAGGGGAGCTCGAGGAGCTCATCCCGTCGATCGTCGGCATCACGCAGGGATCGCTGATCGAAGGCAATCGCGTCGAGCTCTTTCAGAATGGAGCGTTCTGGGATGCCGTGTTCCGCGACATCGACGCCGCGAAGACCACGATCAACTTCGAAACGTTCCTCTCCAAAGAAGGCGAGTTGACGCGCCGGATGTCGAAGGCGTTGTGCAAAAAGGCGAAGGAAGGCGTCGAAGTGCGGGTGATGCTCGACGGCAGCGGCGGCAAGGAGTTCGGGAAGCAGGGGCTGGCTGACATGTGCGACGCCGGCATCAAGGTCCACAAGTACCACCAACTCACCCTCCGCAACCTCGGCATCATCAACAATCGCGATCATCGCAAGATCTTCGTCATCGACGGCCGCATCGGTTACATCGGCGGACACTGTCTCGTCGATTCGTGGCTCGGCGATGCCGAGGATAAACAGCACTTCCGCGACATCTCCGCGCGCGTCGAAGGTCCGGTCGTCGCGCAACTGCAATCGTCGTTCTCCGAGAATTGGATCGAAGAGTGTGGCGAGGTGCCTGCGGGCGAGAAGTTCTTCCCGAAGCTCGAGCCGGTCGGCGACATGAAGGCGCATGTCGTCTGGACGTCGCCGACCGGCAGTCCGTCGACGCTGAAGCTGCTGCACTACATGGCCATTCATGCGGCGAAGAAGAGCATCACCATCCAGAACCCGTACTTCCTGCCCGATCCCGATGCGCGCGACTCACTGCTCGAAGCCGTGAAGCGCGGCGTGCACGTGCGAATCATGATTCCCGCGACGAGCGCGAGCGACTCGAGGATCGTGCAGCACGCCAGCCATCATCACTACGGGACACTGCTCAAAGGCGGCGTGCGTCTCTTCGATTACGAGAAGACGCTGCTGCACCAGAAAGTGATCACGATCGATGGCTGCTGGGCCGCGGTCGGTTCGACGAATTTCGATGACCGCTCGTTCGAAGTGAACGATGAAGTGTCGCTCGTCGTCTACGACGAAGCGATTGCGCAGGAGCTGGAGGCGACGTTCGAGCGCGACCTCGCGTTCGCGAAAGAGATGGAGTTCGAGCCGTGGAAGCACCGGCCGTGGTCGCACAAGATCACCGACTTCACGGCGTTTCTATTCAATGAACAGTTGTGACCCCGTTGTCATCCCGAGCGGAGCTTCTAGTGGCACGTTTTGGCGAGAAGCACTCAACCGTAGAGATCGGGCGAGTTGTTGCTCCTGACTGTCATCCCGAGCGTAGCGAGGGACCTGTGTGGGTGGGGCGCGAAGAACGCGCATGTCGCCCCGCCCTCACAGGTCCCTCGCTCCCGCTCGGGATGACAGCCTAATGTGCCTGCTCCACCAACGCAGCGCTCTCGTACTCTTCGCGCGAGCCATCATCTCTTTACCGGCGCACAGGCGCCGTTACCCCGCTCGGGATGAAGAAGCCGCGAGGCAGGCTTTCACGCAGTCTGAAGATCAGCGAAAGACTGCCTGAAATAGAACCTCTCTGAGACTCTGAGACTCTGAGACTAAAACACCGGCTACGCGCGCGGCGTCCCGATCAAATTTGCCTTCATGCTCTTCCGCTCCGCACGAATGAAGAACTCCCCATAGCAGAGCCTCCGCAGAATGGCGTCCGGCCGTGCGTACCAGCTGCCCCAGCTCAGCGGCGTGTCGCCGTTCATGTCTTTCGCGTCGACGATCGCGCAGCGATCGAGGAGCATCTGAATCGTCTGCTCATTGCCGAACGCGGCAGCCCGATGTAGCGGCGTCTCGCCTTTCGTTCGGCAGTCGCGCATGAACGCGCCGGTTTCGACCGACGGGTTCGTCGCGCGATTCACGTCGGCGCCATGTGCGAGCAACACCTCGAGCACGACGTCGTGCGATGAGCGATCGGTCGTGCAGATCGCCGAGTGCAGGGGAGTTTCTCCGGTATCGGAAAGCGCGAGATTCGCGTCCGCACCGTTCTCGAGCAGAAATGCGCAGAGCTTCCAGTGGCCATGAAACGCCGCGGTGTTGAGCGCCTGCGGTCCGAGCGTTTCGAGCGACTCGCCGTTCGCGAGCAGAAACCGCATCGCGCTGACGTCGCCGTAGTACTCACACCATTGCAGCAGCGAGACGCCATTCGCGTCCTTCGTACTCGCAGCATTTCCCTGCGCCACGTACTCGAACACCAGGTCGGTGCGTCCTTCCGCGATTCGCTCCAGCATCCGTCACCTCATTTCCCCGCAGTTTCGACGACGAGAATGTCACATTGCGATTCACTTTCAAGCAGCCGCTGCACGATTCCGGGCGCGAGTCTGCCGAGGAAACCTCGTCGCGTCGGCTTGCCGACGACGAGCAGCGAGACGTCTTCGCGCGCGAGGAAATCGAGAATCGCCGCGACGACGTCTTCCGATTCGCGCGAGATCACGCTTGCGCCGAGGGACATGGCCAGTTGCACGTTGTCGGCGAGCTGGCGATGCTGCTGCGACGACATCCGCTCCAGATGATCGCGCGCGCGCCGCACGTAGAGCGCATACCAGCGCGTGTTCATGCGGCCGGCGATGCGCGACGCGCGCAGCAGCAGCGCACGCGCCGTGATCGGATCGAACGGAATCGCCACCGCGATCTTGATCGCGCCGCTGTCGTCGACCTGCGGTCCGCCGGTCTCCGTATCGACGTAGTCCGCGGTCTGCAGCAACGCGAGCTCGCGCAGGCGCAGCAGCGTTTTCTCCTGGAAGAAATGATCGAGCGCGCGTTGCGCCTGCTCGCCCGGATAGATCTTTCCGGCGCGCATCCGTTCGCGCAGCTCGCGGATCGGAAGATCGATGACGATGACTGAATCGGCTTCGCGGATGATGCGGTCGGGCACGCGCTCGCGGATGTCGAGTCCCGCGACGGAGCGTACGACGTCCTGCACGCCTTCGAGATGCTGCACGTTCATCGCGGTCAGCACGTCGATGCCGGCGTCGAGAATGTCCTCGACGTCCTGCCAGCGCTTCTCGTTTTTCGATCCCGCCTCGTTCGTATGCGGCAGCTCGTCGACGACGACGGTGTCGGGCTTGCGCGCGAGGATGGCCTCGAGATCCATCTCTTCGATCGTCACGCCTTTGTACTGGATCTGTTTGCGCGGCACGACCTCGAGGTCGCGAATCGCCGCCGCGGTTTCGGCGCGGCCGTGCGTTTCGATGAAGCCGAGGACGACGTCGCTGCCGCCGGCGCGGAGGTGATGCGCGTCGTTGATCATGCGCATCGTCTTGCCGACGCCGGCAGCCATGCCGATGTAGACCTTGAGCTTGCCGCGCGAGCGATGTTCCCGCGCGGCAAGCTTCAGGTACGACTCGGGGTCGCGGCGTCGTGGCTCATCGGGTCGCGGCACGGCTCTCCGATTGTCGCTCGTCGAGTGCCAGATTCAACAGCAGTACGTTCACGCGCGGTTCGCCATACACGCCGAGAAACCGTCCCTCGGTACGCTCAGTCACGAGCCGCTCGATCTCCGCATTGGTGATGCCGCGTGCACGGGCCACGCGCTCGATCTGCGCGCGCGCGGATTCAGGCGAGATGTGCGGATCGAGTCCCGAACCCGACGTCGATTCCCCGCCGCGCTCGCGCAATTTCCGCGAGGTCGGTCCGAGGTTGCTCCCTCCCGAGGCCATCGCGTTGTAATCGACGGCCGAGGGACGCGAATGAAAATAGCGTTCCGTGGTGAAGCTCTGGCCGATCAGCGACGAGCCGATCACTTTGCCGTCGCGCATCACCAGCGAACCGTTGGCCTGATCGCGAAACGCAACCTGGCCGATGCCCCAGACGAGCAGGGGATAAATCGCGCACGTGATGACGAGCAGCACGAGCGTGGTACGAATCGAAACGAGAACGTTCTTCATGCGAGCCCCACGAAATTCAGGATGACGTCGATGATCTTGATGCCGATGAACGGCACGATCACGCCGCCGAGTCCGTAGATCAGAAGGTTGCGGCGCAGGATGCGGCCCGCACCGAGCGGTCGATAACTCACGCCGCGCAGCGCCAGCGGCACGAGCGCGATGATCACGAGCGCGTTGAAAATCACGGCCGACAGAATCGCGCTCTGCGGTGTCGCCAATCGCATGATGTTCAGCGCCTGCAGCCCCGGATACGTGACGAGGAACAGCGCCGGGATGATCGCGAAATACTTGGCGACGTCGTTGGCGATCGAGAACGTCGTCAGCGCACCGCGCGTCATCAGCAGCTGTTTGCCGATCTCGACGACTTCGATGAGCTTCGTCGGATTCGAGTCGAGATCGACCATGTTGCCGGCTTCTTTCGCGGCTTGCGTTCCGGTGTTCATCGCCACGCCGACGTCGGCCTGCGCGAGCGCGGGCGCGTCGTTCGTACCGTCGCCGGTCATCGCCACGAGATTGCCCGCGGCCTGCTCGCGCCGAATGAGCGCCAGTTTGTCCTCCGGCGTCGCCTCGGCGAGAAAGTCATCGACGCCCGCTTCACGCGCGATTGTCGCGGCGGTCAGCGGATTGTCGCCGGTGATCATCACCGTGCGAATGCCCATCATCCGCAGGCGCTCGAAACGTTCCTTCATGCCGCCTTTGACGATGTCTTTGAGATAGATGACGCCGAAGACGCGCGCGCCATCGGCGACGACGAGCGGCGTGCCGCCCGCGCTTGCGATCGTCGCAACGTCGCGGCGCACCTGCTCGGGCAGCTCGCCGCCGTTCTCGCGAACGAAGACGTCGATCATGTCCGCCGCACCCTTGCGAACTTTGCGTCCATCGGCGAGATCGAGTCCGGACATGCGCGTTTTCGCGGTAAACGGAACGAAGGTCGCGTTGAGCTCGCGCAATTTGCGTCCGCGAATCCCGAACTGTTCTTTCGCCAGCACCACAATCGACCGTCCCTCGGGAGTCTCATCCGCCAGCGACGAAAGCTGCGCAACTTCCGCAAGCTCTTTGATCTCGATGCCCGGCGCCGGTTTGAATTCCGTCGCCTGTCGATTGCCGAGCGTGATCGTGCCGGTCTTGTCGAGCAGCAACACGTTGACGTCGCCCGAGGCTTCGACGGCGCGGCCGGACATCGCGAGGACGTTGTGCTGAAGCACGCGATCCATGCCCGCGATGCCGATCGCGGAAAGCAGCGCGCCGATCGTCGTCGGGATCAAGCAGACGAGCAGTGCGATCAACACTGTCACCGAGACATCGCCGCCCGAGTAGATCGCGAACGGTTTGAGCGTCGCGGTTGCGAGCAGGAACACGATCGTGAGTCCTGCGAGAAGGATTTCGAGCGCAATCTCGTTCGGCGTTTTCTGCCGCTCCGCGCCTTCGACGAGTTTGATCATGCGATCGATGAACGTGTTGCCCGGCTCGGACGTGATCTCGACGACGATGCGGTCGGAGAGGACCATCGTGCCGCCGGTGACGGCCGAGCGATCGCCGCCGGCTTCGCGGATCACAGGCGCGGATTCTCCGGTGATCGCGGCTTCGTTGACCGAGGCGATGCCTTCGATCACGGTGCCGTCGCCGGGGATGATCTGGTTGACTTCGACGACTACGAGATCGCCTTTGCGCAGCATCGAAGCGGGGACGACTTCTTCGAGACGCGCGGAACCGATGAGGCGTCGCGCGTTCGTTTCAGTTTTTGTCTTCCGCAGCGTGTCCGCCTGCGCTTTCCCGCGTCCCTCGGCAATCGCTTCCGCGAAATTCGCGAAGAGCACGGTCGCCCACAGCCAGAACGCGATCTGAACCTGGAACAGCGAGAAATCGCGGAAGAGAAGAATGGTGGTCAGGAGCGCGCCGACTTCGACGAGGAACATGACCGGATTGCGCCACATGAGGCGCGGATTGAGCTTCGTGAACGAGTCAGCGATGGCGCGTTTCACGAGCCTGGGATCGAACGTAGCAGTTTGCGTTTTCATCAGAACGTCTGGCCTCCCAGCATCAGGAAGTGCTCGACGATCGGGCCGAGCGAGAGCACCGGGAAGTACGTCAGCGCGCCGACGATCACGATCACCGCGGCGAGAAGGAAGGAGAAAAGCGGCCCGTCGACGGGGAACGTGCCGGCGGATTCCGCGATGCGTTTCTTCGCCGCGAGCGAGCCCGCGATGCCGAGGATCGGGATGATCACGAAGAAACGCCCGAACCACATCGCCAGGCCGAGAGCGACGTTGTAGAACTTCGTGTTGCCATTGAGACCGGCGAATGCACTGCCGTTGTTCGCGGCGGCGCTCGTGAACGCGTACGTCATCTCGGAGAGGCCGTGCGGCCCCTGGTTGTTGAGGCTTGACGTTCCTGCCTCGGTCGCCGCCGCGGCGGCGCTGCCAATCAGGACGAACGCCGCGAAGATCAGTACCGAGAGCATTGCCAGCTTCACGTCCCTCGCTTCGATCTTCTTGCCGAGGTATTCGGGAGTGCGGCCGACCATCAGGCCGGCGATGAAGACGGCGAGGATGATGAAAACGAAGACGCCATAGAGACCGGCGCCGGCGCCGCCGAAGATCACTTCACCGAACATCATGTTCACGAGCGGCACGAATCCGCCGAGGGGCGTGAAGGAGTCGTGCATGGCATTGACGGCGCCACAGGACGCGGCGGTTGTAATGGACGCGAAGAGCGCGGAGTCCATTGTGCCGAAGCGCGTCTCTTTGCCTTCCATGTTGTGCGTGCTGGACTCGGCCCACACGACGACGCTGGTCATAATGAGGAACAGTCCCATCATTGCGGTCCATACGGCCCAGCCGTGACGGGTTTTCCCGGTCATCGCGCCGAGTGTGTACACGAGGCCCGCACTGATCGCGAAGATCAGGAACATCTGCAGGAGATTCGTGAACGGGGATGGGTTTTCGTACGGATGCGCGGAATTCGCATTGAAGAACCCGCCGCCATTCGTGCCGAGCTCTTTGATCGCTTCCTGCGAGGCAACTGGTCCCTGCGCGATTTTCTGTTCAGTGCCTTCGATCGTAGTCGCGGAAACCGCCGGATTGAAGTTCTGGACGACGCCTTGTGACAGGAACACGAGCGCCGAAACGAGCGACAGCGGCAGCAGCAGCCATAACGTGCAGCGCACGAGATCGACCCAGAAATTACCGAGCGTCGATGCATTGTGGCGCGCGATGCCGCGGATCACGGCGACGGCGATGGCGATGCCGGTCGCGGCCGATGCGAAATTCTGGAACGTCAGCCCGATCATCTGCGTGAAATGCGACATCGTGGCTTCGCCGACGTAAGCCTGCCAGTTCGTATTCGTGACGAACGACGTGGCGGTGTTCCAGGCGAGATCGGGCGCGACCGCACCCATTTTGTCGGGATTGAGCGGCAGCAGATGCTGCAATCGCTGTAGTGCGTACAGGAACAGCACGCCGACGCCATTGAAGATCAGCAGAGCTACGGTGTAGCCCTGCCAGCTGTGCTCCTTCGTTTCGTCGATTCCGCACAGGCGATAGAGGAATCGCTCAATGAGCCACGTCTTTTCCCGCGTGAAGAGTTTGTGCATGTAAATGCCCAGCGGCTTCGTGACCGCCAGGATCAACAGAATGAAGATACCGACTTTCAGGAAGGCCATTTACAGCTTCTCCGGACGCAGCAGCGCGTAGAGCAGGTAGATGAGAGCGGCGAGCGCGAGGACGGATGCGACGATGGTTTCGAGCGCCATACGTGCCTCACAATTTCTCGCAGCCGCGCACATAGGCGACGCTCACTGCGATCAGAACGACGGTCAATGCGATGAAGACGAGATCCCACATGATTCGATCTCCTTAGAACGTGACGACTGCGCCGGCGATGGCGAGAAACTGGCGATTTTCTTCGTCGAAGAAGACGTCGGCATCCGAACGGTCATACCGTCCTTCGAGTTTCAGAATGAGATTCCTGCGCGGACGATGTTCGTACGTGACCGTGATCTCTTGCAGCTCTTGCGTGCTGAAATGTTCCGCGCGGACCGCGACCGCATGTCGGTCATTCGCAGCCAGACGGCCATAGACACCGACTGCGTGCCAGTCCTCGATGTCGTCGTCGGCGATGTCGACGGTCGCTCCGAGTTGCAGGCGATCGCTGACCTTGTAGATCGCGACGACGTCCGCGAACTTGCGGGATTGGTCGAAGTAGGTATTCAGCGATGCACTGAACGGGCCTTTGGAGTACGCGATCTGGGTCCCGATCGCTTTGCCGTCATCGTTGTCGCGGATGTTCTGCCAGCCATTGAGCAGGTGAACCTGTCCCGACCAACGCTCATTGAATGCATAACTCGCCTTTACGCCGGTCTGGTAGTACGGCGTGAATTCGCCCATCCATGAGCGTGTGTAGTTCCAGTTGTCCTTCGAATAGAAGCTCTCCATGCCGATGTGCGACGGATAAATGCCACCTTCGAGCACGACGCCGTTCGGCAGGCACCACGCTACCGAGGCCTGATAAACATGCCGAAGATCCTCGGCCGCGTGCACGACGTCCTCGCCTTCACCCGCAGCGAGAGCCAGCGTGAATCCCAACGGCTCCTCGGCGGACGCAGGACGCGTCCACTGCACCTGCGCGAGATTCAACGAAAACTCATTGGCGCGTTTCGCGGTCGTGCCGGTTCCGGGAATGAAGTTCTCGTGATTCTGCGGACGGTTCGGGTTGAGTGCGACATTGAAATCGATGAATCCGGAAATGACGGCCATGACAACGATGGGATGCATGTTTCCTCCGGCATGTCATAACGACGACGCCGAGGCGCGCTCATGAAGCGCTGGACAAGTTCCACCCGCGATCGGGGTAAATGGAAGATGAAGGTTTCATTAAGACTTACTCGACCGGTTCGGCGATGAACCGATACCCGATCCACGGCTCCGTCACCAGATACCGCGGATTCGACGGATCGGGCTCGATCTTCTTCCGCAGACTGGCCACGTGTACGCGCACCGTATCCGGTGACGTCCCCGGCGCACCCTTCCAGATCTTCGACACGATCTGATCGAGATTCACAGGCTTGCCGGCGTTCGACGCAAACAGCTCGAGCAGCGCGAACTCCGTCGGCGTCAATCGCACCTCGCGCTCGTTCTGCACGACGCGATGTCGCTCGACATCGATCTCCAATCCGGGAAAACGCAGCGACTCGTTCACGGGCCGCATCTCCGCACGACGCAGTTGCGCGCGAACGCGGGCGAGCAACTCCGGCACCGAGAACGGCTTCGGCACGAAGTCGTCCGCGCCGATGTCGAGCGCGCGTACGCGATCCTCTTCCGAGCCGCGCACGGAGAGCACGATGATCGGCGTCGCGGAGCGGCGACGGATCGTCGAGACGACTTCGAATCCATCGACCTCCGGCATCGCCAGATCGGTGAGCACGAGATCGGGACGTTCCTGCTCGAAGACATCGAGCGCGATTCGGCCATGCTCGGCAGTCACGACGAGATATCCCGCGTCGCGAAGATGCGACGCGATCGACGAACGGATGCCCGGATCGTCATCGACGACGAGGATGCGGAATACGCCCTTCAAATCGATTCCAGCGCCATCATCGGCGCGGCCGGAAGCTCGACGCGCGCGACCGCGCCGCCTCCGTCGCGATTGCTCAACTCGAACGTGCCGCCCTGCACGCACACGAGATTGCGAACGATCTCCAGTCCCAGTCCGCGACCTTCGACATCATCGAACTCGTGGTTGCGTTTCGTGATGCCGGGGCCGCGATCGCGTACTTCAATCCTCACCATTGATTGCGCGGACGGTTCCGCGATCAACTCGACTGCCTGTCCAGCGGGCGAAGCGCGATCCGCGTTCTCGATCAGATTGACGAGCAGCTCCAGCGTCAACACGGGATCGACGTTGAGATCCGGCGCGTCGGGATGCACGCGCACATCGAAGCGCCGTTGATCGCGAATGGCCGGCAGACTCTCGCGCGCCGCGCGGAACAGATCGGCAGCGGGCGTCGGCTCGATGCGCGGCTGCGTGCGTCCTGCTTCGATGCGCGCCATCGCGAGCAAGTTACTAATGCGGCGCTGCAACTGCGCGACGTGATTGCCGAGGGAGGCGACGCGCGCTGCTGAGTCCTCGCCGGCGATCGGAGTGAGCGCTTCGAGCTCGAGTGCGATGGCGGTGAGCGGTGAGTTGAGATCGTGCGAGACCGCGCGCAGCAGCGACGACTTGAGCTGATCGCTTTCGCGCAGCGCTTCGACGTGGGCGATCTCGCGCACGTAACGCTCGCGCTCGACCGCCAGCGCAACGAGGCTGGCCACCGATTCGAGCCACGTGATCGTTGCGGTCGCGCCACGTACGGCGATCGCGCCGATCGCGCGGCCGCCCATGATCAACGGAACGTACACATCGCGACCGTGCGGCGACGGAATCTCCACCGATCGCCGATGGCGTCCAACGCCCGCGACCATGTCTTCGACGATGTCGTCTGGTTCCTCGCCATTCCAAACCAGTACGCGCTGCTTCAACGGACTGCCATCGAACAGCAGCAGCCCCCCGCTGTTCGCTCCGATCGCACGCAACGCGCGCGAGGCCGCTTCTTCGAGCGCACCAACACGCGTCGTCGCTGCGAAGAGATCGATACTGAGATCGTAAAGCACGCGCAATTCATTGCGGCTCTCTTCCGCCGCCGCGGCCTGACGCTGCACGCGTACGAGCAATCGATTGGCAACGATCGACGCAGCGACAAACGTCACCAGCGCGATCCAGTTCGCCGGATCGCCGATCGTGAACCGGTAGAACGGCGGCAGAAAAAAGAAATTGAAGCAGATCGTGGCCACCGCGGAAGCGGTCGCGCCGGCGACCAGCCCTCGCCATGATGCGAGGGCGAAAATCACGAGCAGAAAGATCAGACCGATCGTTGTCTGATTGAGCCCGATCAGTTTTCCCGCGACCGTTACCGCGGCAATCGCCGCCGCACTCGCAATCGCTGACGGCAGAACGCGCTTCATCATGGATCCGTAACGGCGGCAGCGGGGCAGGATGATTCCATCTTAAGGAAAGCTTTCGCGATCGCTTCGCTGGCGCTCGCGGGTTGCTGGTTACTGGTTGCTGGTTCAAGGTGACGCATCGCGAGACCGGTGTTACTCGCCCTGATGTACATTGAACCAGCAACTAGCAACCAGCAACAAAATCCAGCAACCGACATCATCCAACCACTATGCGCCTGTCCGACATCGCCGGTCCCGACGTCGCCGAGATCATCCGCGAAGATCCGGCCGCACTCGGCGAAGGCTTGAGCGTCTTCCATCCCGCGGACATCGCCGACCTGCTCCAGGGCCTGACGCGCGAAGATCGCGTGCGTCTCCTCCAGCATCTCGACAACGAAACGCTCGGCAACACGCTGACCTACGCGGACGGCGAAACGCTGAAGCTCGCGCTCAGTCGCCTCACGCCACAACAACTCGCATCCGCACTCGACGTCCTCGAGCCCGATGACGCCGCGAGCGTGTTGTCGCTCATCCCGGAAGAAAAACGCTCGCCGATTCTCGACGCGATGACCACCGGCGAAGCCGCGGCCGCGCGAGGGTTGCTGCGCTTCAATCCCGGCACCGCGGGTCGCCTGATGACCGACAAGTTCGTGTCGATCGGTCCCGACTGGACCGTCACTCGCGCACTCGATGAATTGCGTCGCATCGACCCGCGCGTCGCCACCGTCGCGAATCTCTACGTCGTCGATCCCGACGAACGGCTCGTCGGAGTCGTGTCGCTGCGCACGTTGCTGCCCGCGCGCGGCGAAGCAACGATCGGGTCGTTGATGATTAGTGAAGTCGTCAGCGTCACGCCGACCGAGGCGCAGGAAGAGGTTGCGCGGCTCGTGTCGAAATACAGCTTCAGCGCGCTTCCTGTCGTCGACGACTCCGGCCGCATCCTCGGCATCGTGACCGTCGACGACGTCCTCGACGTGCTCGTCTCGCGCGAGACCGAGAGCATGCTGCGGATGGGCGGCGTTGCCGCGGAGGATGCATCGAACCGGCCGCTCGATTACTTCGGCAGCCCGATCATGAAGATCGTGCGTGCGCGCATCGGCTGGCTGCTTCTGCTGTTTCTCGCGGGCACGCTCACCGGCAGCGTGCTGCGCCATTTCGAAGGACAGCTGAGCAAGGTGGTCGCGCTGTCGATCTTCATCCCGCTCATCATCGGCACCGGCGGCAACGCGGGAAGCCAGTCGGTCTCGACGATCATTCGTGCGCTCGCGCTCGGGCAGGTGCGAATGCGCGACGCCGGCCGCGTCCTTCTCCGCGAGTCGCTCGCCGGACTCCTCCTCGGCACGGCGCTCTGCGTGTTCGCCGTCATCCGCACGATGCTGTGGGGGAACACGCCTCAGCTCGCGCTCGTTGTGGGGCTGACGATTCTCTGCGTGTGTGCGTGGGCGAACATCGTTGGCGCGCTCGTGCCGCTCCTTGCGCAACGCCTCAACATCGATCCGACGGTCTCTTCGGCACCGCTCATCACGACGCTCGTCGACGCCACCGGGCTGGCAATTTACATGCTGATCGCTCGCGCGATTCTCGACGTGTAATACCGCGCCGGCTGTTGCGTCTTAGGGACCAGGAAGGTTCATGGACCAGAAAAATCATTGTCATCAACATCAGAATCACAACGCCGCTCCGGCCGCAACGCAGAGTGCGAGCGGGGAGTGGACGTGCCCGATGCATCCCGAGGTCGTGCGCGACAAGCCGGGGTCGTGTCCGATCTGCGGCATGGCGCTCGAGCCCCGCACGATCGCGCTCGTCGAAGAGGAAAATCACGAATTGAAGGACATGTCGCGGCGTTTCTGGATCAGCACCGCGCTGACGATTCCGCTCGTGTTCTTCGTGATGCTGCGGCATCTGCCCGGCATCCATTTTCCGCACGATGTGCTGCGCTGGTCGTCGTGGATCGAGCTCGTGCTCGCGACGCCGGTCGTGCTGTGGGGCGGCCGTCCGTTCTTCGAGCGCGCATGGGCGTCGCTCGTCCACCGCAGCCTCAACATGTTCACGCTGATCGGCCTGGGCGTCGGGGTCGCGTACCTCTACAGCATTGTCGCGACGCTTTTACCGATGCTCTTTCCGCCGTCGTTCCGCGATGCGCACGGCAACGTCGGCGTCTACTACGAAGCCGCGGCCGCGATCGTCACGCTCGTGTTGCTCGGACAGGTGATGGAGTTGCGTGCACGCAGCCGCACCGGAGCTGCGATTCGCGCGCTCCTCGGACTCGCACCGAAGACGGCACGTCGCGCCGATGCAAACGGCAAGGAACACGACGTGCCGCTCGAGCACGTCCATCCCGGCGATCTGCTGCGCGTGCGTCCGGGCGAGAAGGTTCCGGTCGACGGTGTCGTCGTCGAAGGGACGACGAGCATCGATGAATCGATGGTCACCGGCGAGCCGCTGCCGGTCGAGAAACAAAGTGGCGATCGCATCATCGGCGCAACCGTGAATACGACCGGCTCCGTGCTCATCCGCGCGGAACGCGTCGGCGCCGACACGCTGCTCGCGCAGATCGTGAAGATGGTGGGCGAAGCGCAACGCAGCCGCGCGCCGATTCAGAAACTCGCCGATCAGGTGTCGGCATGGTTCGTCCCGACCGTCATCGCCGTTGCCGCGATCACGTTCGGTGTGTGGGCGTTCGTCGGTCCGCAGCCGCGGCTCGTCTACGCGATCGTGAACGCGGTCGCGGTGCTCATCATCGCGTGCCCCTGCGCGCTCGGACTGGCGACGCCGATGTCCGTGATGGTCGCGGTAGGGAAGGGCGCGACCGCGGGCGTGCTGTTTCGCAATGCAGAGGCGATCGAAGTGCTGCGCGATGTCGACACGCTGGTCGTCGACAAGACCGGCACGCTGACGCTCGGCAAACCTGTACTCTCATCCGTCAT
Organism: Thermoanaerobaculia bacterium; assembly: GCA_036009605.1. Lineage (GTDB taxonomy): Bacteria > Acidobacteriota > Thermoanaerobaculia > Gp7-AA8 > Gp7-AA8 > QHVT01. The sequence continues at coordinate 26,877 of DASYLL010000353.1, forward strand.
CGTCGCGAACGATTTCGATCAGACGGAGCTCCTGCGTCTTGCGGCGAGCGTCGAGCGCGCGAGCGAACATCCGCTGGCTGCCGCGATCATCGCCGGAGCGGAGACACGCGGCATCACGGTGCGCGCGGCGTCGGAGTTCAGTTCGATCACCGGCAAAGGGGTACGCGGTGTCGTCGATGGTCATCGTGTCGCACTCGGAAATCGCGCGCTGCTGACCGACCTTCGCATCGACGAAGGTGGCCTGATCCAGCTCGCGGAGAACCTGCGCGCCGCCGGCCAGACCGTGATGTTCGTCGTCATCGACGACAAGCCGGCAGGCCTCCTCGGCGTCGCCGATCCTGTCAAAGAAACGACAGCCGAGGCGATTCGTGAGCTGCATGCGGAAGGGCTGCGTATCGTGATGCTCACCGGCGACAGCAACACGACCGCCAAAGCCGTCGCAGCAAAACTCGGCATCGATGAAGTGATCGCAGAAGTATTGCCCGATCAGAAAGCGGCCGCGATCAAGAAGCTGCAGCAGGAGGGACGGATCGTCGCGATGGCCGGTGACGGCATCAACGACGCGCCTGCGCTCGCGCAGGCGAACGTGGGAATCGCGATGGGGACCGGGACGGATGTCGCGATGGAAGCGGCCGACGTCACGCTCGTGAAAGGCGACCTGCGCGGCCTCGTGCGCGCGCGCCGTCTGAGCCGCGAAACGATGCGCAACATCCGGCAGAACCTCTTCTTTGCCTTCATCTACAACGCCCTCGGCGTCCCGATCGCGGCGGGCGTGCTGTACCCGATCTTCGGAATTCTGCTGAGCCCGATGATCGCGGCTGCCGCGATGAGCTTCAGCTCGGTATCCGTGATTGTGAACGCGCTGCGGCTGCGGCGCGCGAAGATCTGACGTAGGATGCCTTCGATGAGACGTCGCATCATCGCCGCCGTCTGGATTGCAGGAGCTACGGTGCCGCTCCTGATGGCGACCGTGTTCTTTGTCGGCTGCTGCGTGCTGCCGTTTCACGGCGTGATGCACAAGCTGATGCCGCTTTGCGAGATGGCGGCGAACGCGTTCCGCGGCGATCGCCCCGCGGACGCCAATGATGCGACGCCCGCTCGCGAAACGCAGCAACCGGCGAAACGGATGGCGTCCATCACGCCGATGGTGTATCGACTCTTCGCCGAAACGCGAACGGTGCAGACGATGACGCCGATCGCGGCGACCGCCTATCGCAGCTTCATCTCGCAGGGCGCGATCCGCTGCGATCGCGACGTCGGCCTGCACGTGCTCGTCGCGACATTCCTCATCTGATTCAGGCTCCGCGCGCTCACCATCGCGGCCGGAGAACGTTCGTTCTCCGTGCACTTCCCAACGGAGCCATTTCATGAAGAAGCACTTTCTCATCGCATGCACGGTCCTCGCCGCCGCATGCGCCAGCGTTCCACCAAATTCGCCCGCTGACACGCACACGCATCACGCAACGGTGCAGTCGGACGTCGATCCTGCAGCGACCCTGCAACCGGACGCGTTCGACTCGGCTGTACCGGTCTCCGTCGCGGAATCGACCAGGATCCCAGGCGCTACGCCCGATCCGCACGCCCACCACCGACCACCGACAACCGATAACGGACAACTGACGTACGTCTGTCCGATGCATCCGGACGTGACGAGCGCAACGCCGGGCAAGTGTCCGAGGTGCGGCATGTCGCTCGTGATCAAAAAGGACAAGCCATGAAACGGGTGGTGATGTTCTGTTCCGTCGCGCTGTTCGCGTCGTGCGCGAGCGTGCCGCGCGACGCCGGTCTCACCGACGTGCAGCAAGCCGTGACGACGCGCACGAATCAGTCGCTCGAATGGACCGCGAACGACGAGCGTCTGCGCGCGATGCTGCAGGATGAGCTCACGGCCGAGAAAGCCGTGGCGATCGCGATTGCGAACAATCCGCGATTGCAGGTCACACTCGCGGAACTCGGCATCGCGCGCGCGGACCTCATCGAGGCGAGCACGATCGCAAATCCGATCTTCGAATTCGAATTGCGTGTGCCTGGTGAACCGTATCGACCATACGAACTGCGGCTCGCACAGTCGCTGATCGAATTGATCCAGCTTCCGCGCCGCCGTGCAATCGGACGTGCCGCGTTCGACGCCGCACAAATGCGAGTCACCTCGGATGTCCTGCGCTTCGCCGCCGATGTACGCTCGTCATACTTCGATCTCGTCGCCGCGACGCAGCACGTCGCACAGAGTCGCACGATCGTCGAGGCCGCGCGCACTGCGGCCGAGGTTGCGATCAAACAGCATGCGGCGGAGAACATTACCGATCTCGATCTCGAGAACGAGCAGGCGCTCTATGAACAGGCGAAACTCGATCTCGCGCGTTCTGAACGCCAACTCGTGCTCGCACAGGAAACTCTGACGCGGAACCTCGGCGTCCACGAATTTCGCGTGCCTGCGGCATTTCCAGCGCTGCCGCCGAACGAATTGGATCAAACGCAACTCGAACAACTCGCGGCACAGCAGCGTCTCGATCTCGCGATCGCGCGACGGGAAGTCGAGATCGCACAGCGCGGAGTCCCGATCGCGCGTCTGTCGATCCTCGGCGACACGAACCTCGACGCTCATTACGAGCGCGAGCCGAGCGGCGAGCATACCGTTGGCCCCGGCATCGAACTACCGATCCCGATCTTCAATACCGGCCGCGCGGCACGCACGCGAGCGGAGGCGGAGTTCCTGCGCGCGCGACATACGCTGCTTGCGCTGGAATCGGAGGCGTCGTCGCAGTTGCGGGCGGCTCGGGCGATGCTTTCCGAGGCGCGTGCGCGCGTCGAGTACTACCGCGATGTCCTGTTGCCGCGACGCCGGCGCATCGTCGAACTGACGAAACTCGAGCACAACGCAATGCTCGTCGGCATCTTTCAGCTACTGCAGGCTCGCCAGAACGAGGCGCGGGCGCAGAGCGATTTCGTCGAAGCGCAGCGCGAGTACTGGAGCGCGCGCACCGATCTCGATCGCGCACTACAGGGAATTACAAGAGGGGAGAACTGATGGCGATCACCCGCCGCAACGTACTGTTTTCCAGCGTCGCTGGAGCCGTGACCGGGCTCCTGAGCGGACGCCGCACTGAAGCGAAGACGCAGACGCACGATCGCGTCGGCGCGCCCGCGCGTCACAACAATCGACGCCCCGCCGTCATTACACCCAACGTCGGCCCGTCATTGCCGTTCAAGATGGTCGGCGGCGTCAAAGAGTTTCATCTCATCGCCGAGCCGGTCCGTCGCGAATTCATGGAAGGCTTCAATATCAATTGCTGGGGTTACAACGGCTCGACGCCCGGCCCCACGATCGAAGCCTTCGAAGGCGATCGTGTGCGCATTCTCGTCACGAACAACCTGCCCGAAGGCACATCCGTTCACTGGCACGGCTTTATCCTCCCGAACGGCATGGACGGCGTGAGCGGCCTCAATCAGCCGAAAATCAATCCCGGCGAAACGTTCGCGTACGAATTCACGCTCAAGCAAACCGGAACGCTCATTTATCACCCCCATTTCGACGAAATGGTGCAGATCGCACTCGGCATGCACGGCTTCTTCGTCATCCACCCGCGCGATGCGGGCGTGCGCCGGGTCGATCGCGACTTCGCAATCTTTCTCAATGAATGGTTCATCAAACCGGGAACGGCGACACCCGATCCGACGGTGATGCTCGACTTCAATACATTCACGTTCAATTCGCGTGTATTTCCCGGCACCGACCCGCTGCTCGTGCGCACCGGCGATCGCGTGCGTCTGCGCATTGCGAACCTGTCGATGAACTCGCATCCCATTCATTTCCACGGACACAAATTCTGGGTCGTCGGCACCGACGCCGGTCCAATCCCACAATCAGCATGGACGCCGGAGAATACAGTGAACGTGCCGGTCGGAACCACGCGCGATATTGAATTCGTCGCCGACAATCCCGGCGACTGGGCATTGCACTGCCATAAATCGCATCACGTCATGAACCAGATGGGCCACGACCTCCCCAACCTCCTCGGCATCGACCCTGCGTCAACCCAACAACGTCTCGATGCCCTCACACCCGGCACGATGGTCATGGGCACGACCGGCATGGGCGACATGGCTGAGCATCAACAGATGATGGCTGTGCCCCGCAACAGCATCCCCATGCGCGGCGGTATCGGCCCATTTGGTCCCATCGACATGGGCGGCATGTTCACGATTCTCAAGATTCGCGATGACATGAATTACGACCGCGATCCGGGTTGGTATCAACAGCCACGCGGCACGTCGGCGTGGCGCGTGGAGAACAAATGAACATCAGACACGAGATGCTCGAGGATGTCGACGCAATCCGCCGCGTCAATGAGCTCGCATTCGGGCGTCCCAATGAAGCGCGTCTGGTCGACGCGTTACGCGAGGCCGCCAGCCCATTTCTGTCACTCGTCGCAGACGTCGACGGCGAAATCGTCGGACATATCTGCTTCAGTCCCGTCGAAGTCGAACGGGAAGACGGATTCCGCGCATTCATCCTCGGCCTCGCCCCTATGGCCGTCCTCCCGGAGCATCAGAATCAGGGCATTGGATCGGAACTGGTCGTACGCGGTCTCGAAGAATGCCGCAATGCCGGTTTCGGTGTTGTCGTCGTTCTCGGTCATCCCGAGTACTACCCGCGTTTCGGATTCGAGCCCGCGTCCTGGCGCGGTGTTCGATCCGAATACGACGTACCCGATCCCGTGTTCATGATCACGGAACTGAAAAGAGGCGCTGCTGTAGAAATCCGCGGCCTGGCGCGCTATCACGAGGTGTTCAAGGACGCGGAATGAGCATGTTGCGCCGAGGCTGGGTTAGTGTATGCGCGGAAGCCACATGCCCATCGTGGCGACAATGACTCCAATTCCCATCGCGATCGTGAGTACGACAAGTGCGCCGGCCATGGCCAGTCGTCCCCAGGCGCCTGCACGATCTTTCGTTCGAAGGTAAATCTCCAGAATGGCCAGCGGAAGGAGGTAATCGCCAAACGACCAGATGGTGAGGAAGGGGCCTGTGAATGTCTTCGGATCGAAGCCTGCGGGGCCCTGATTCAACACGACCCAGAGCATCAGGCCCACGCGAAAGAACCAGACGGCGCTGGCAACGATGAACAGTCGAAGGGCCCATCGTCTG
>DASYLL010000354.1:0-3187 GCA_036009605.1 Thermoanaerobaculia bacterium
GACCACCTGGCTTGGTATCGACGCCGCGAGCTTCGCCGGGCCGACTCGACGTAGTCACCGCTAGGCCTGCGTCGGCGCGTCTCGCTCACGACGCCGATACCGGCGCCATCTGGTCCCAATTCAACGAATACACTCCACTAGGGACGAACTTGCTGAACTTTGGACGCGAGTTCCTCAAACGTCACAGGCGGACCAACGAGCTTCTCGACCGCAGCAAACGTCAACGTTCGGTCTTGCGCGGCTGCCACGTGCCGGGGCAGGACAAAGAAACACCACTGATCGAGATCCAAGGGATCCAGACTCTCCTTCTCTTCGTGAGCAAGAAGAGCGAGAACGTAAACATCCGCCTGCAGACGTGATTGAGTGGCGTACTCACCCGTCGCAGAATTCCATGCGCGTGTTGGCGTGAGACGCCACGCCACAGTGGAGCGCTGCTTCTGATGCCAGCTTTGAAGATAGGCAGATGACTTCACCTCGACCTTGATGCCATCGGATGTGGTGAGATCAACCGGATCCCATTCGTTGCGAACTCCGACCTTTACGTTGATGCCTAAGGCGTGAGCGACGATGAACTCTGCAAACCTGCCGCGCGCGAGATTGCTGACGAGATCGGACATGCTCCATTGCCAGAAATCCGATACGGTCAGGGAAAGAGCCTCTCTGCCACGATGAAGCTTCTCGCAGCCATTGCGGCGCGGCGGTGTCAATGCTTCGAGTGCAGGTGGTTTGTTCATGTGCTATCCGTTGTTGTTGCGAGTCCGGGCTTACCGCCCTGACATTTCGGACACTTCCTGAGCCAGTTGTCACCGCCGTTCGCCCCATACGTCTCAGTGCAATGACCGCACCGCAGGACATAGACAGACTGACCGGGGTCCGTTCCGGGAAGCCCCTGTCGCATGAAGCACGGTTTGGCCGTTCTTGCTCACGAAGCCCGGCTGTGTCGAGTACGCGATCGATCGACACCGCTCAGATCCTCAACGCTCCCCCACCAAGCAAGCCTAGAACGCGTGTCCGCAGTTCCATCTCCGATGCGCCGCTGAACTCCTCGAGAAGTTCCCGTGCATCTTCCGCCAGATCGGCTTGCCACCATCCGCGACGACCGCTCTCCGTATGTGGGTCGAACCGGTCGCGATGATTCTTTAACGAGTGCTTCTTCGTTCCGAGGCGCTCCGCCGCGCGCGCGAATGTCTGATCCTGATTTCCCAGATCGAGTGCCTCGTGACCGAAACGAGAGAGGTACAGAGCCGTGATGAGTACATTCCTTCGGACCTCCGGCCCCAGCCGATCACGACCTGTGACCTCGCGTGTCTCCTTGTCGACTGTGACCGCAGGTCGATCGTTCCGCAGCAGCAACTTCGCGACGACCGAGGCCACGCTGTTGTCGTAACTTTCTTCCGCGAGTCGTCGCAGTCCGTCGACGAACCAGCCGCTTTCCAAGAGGCGCCAGCCGCTCTTCTCGAAGATTGCGCGAAGCGGCTCCGGATCGCCGTAGATCTTTCCGGCCGCGAGGCAGAGCGTGGCTTTGGTTCCTGCAGGACAGAAGCCCTGTTCCGCGAGTTGCAATTCGAGTCGCGACAACACCACGCGACGCAGCACTGCGTCCGAGAACAACTTGTATCGCGTTCCCTCCTCGGCTTTCGGACCGTCAAACGATGTCAAACGGACACCGTAGGAGTCGAGATAGGACTTGCACTCGACGACCAGCAACTCATTTCGACTGCCGCTGTAGGCGACCACGTCCAACTCCCATCGCGGGGATGACGGACGTTCGATCTCGCGCTTCTCGTCCGGCGTCAAGGCTACCTTGACGCTGGTTCTCACCCAGTATCCGAGTCGCTCGAGAATCGTTGCGGTTACCAGTTCGAAGGAATCCATCGCATCTCTTTTCTCTGAAGCGTCATCGTTGTCAACAACGCTATGACACGATATACGGCGTTATGAGCGTCCTGGAAACCATCGCCGCCGCGGTCCGGCTTGGCGTGCGCGATCCGCGCTCGCTATTGTTGAGCGTTCGCATGATCGCGTGGATCGTTCTGATCTCGCTCGTCTCGCGGCTGGTTTCCATCACGACGATGTTCCGTCTGGCCGAGACGCGGCGGCGATGGGCGCCTGCTGCGCGCCTTCCCGCGGAGGAGATCGCGCGGCGGATCGATCGCGTGTTTCACGCGGGCCTCGTGAAGGACGGCTCGTGCTGGAAACGATCTGCGGTCCTGCACCGCTATCTCCAGCTCAATGGCATCGAGACGGAGGTCGTCTTCGGCGTGCGCAAAAAGGATGATGGCGAACTGGCAGGGCACGCGTGGCTCGAGCGCGACGGAGCACCGTTTCTGGAGCGCGAGCCGCCGCAGTACACCGTCACGTTCCGCCACCCATCCCGCTGACTCAGGTAGTCATGGAGTTGGGGTCGGTCGCTCGGACGGTTCCTGCACGACGAGGCGCACAGGGGTTGTTCGGAACGTCGCCAGATCCTTTCGGTGGTACAGCTTCACGGAGGGCGTGAGCGCCTTCATGGCCTGCTCCACTGTCGCATCGGTGACGGAGACGTCGATCATTTCGCGCGAATCACCGATCAGCTCCAGGGGAATCCCGAGCACGTCAGCGATTTTGGCGGCGACCACGGAAAGCACCTGCTTTTTCGCGAAGACGCGCAGGCGATCATTCCGCCAGGTCACGTCGAGTTGCCCTGCGAGGGGGTCGAGGGCCGGATCTTCCGTGTTGCCGAAGAACATGATGGTTTCGGAAGTGCTCTTCGTGAGCTCCGCCATTGGGGGCGCTGCCTCGTCTGCCGAACGCAGGTAGATGGTCAGAATGGATGTCTTGCCGGTGGCGCCGCCGGTGAGAATGCCGTCGACATACGCCTGCGCAGAAAGCTCGCGCAGGGTCAGATCGAGAGGCTGCTGGTCGAGCGCTATCGTCACCGGAAAATTACGCGCTGCCGGGCTCACGTCGATCGGCGTTCCCAGTTTCGCGGAGAGGCGCCCGGCAACTTCGCTGAGCGGTTCATCGGAGGCTGTCAGCGTCACCAGAGGCAGGCCTGCGGAGGCAGCAGTTACTTCGAGTGCCAGCGGCTTTTTTTTCTTCTCCGCGTGTCCGGTCAGGGGAACGAATACGACGAGAAGAACGGCAAGGGCGAATCGGACTTTCATGCTCGAGATCCTCACTATGCGTTCACGAGACGATGCGCCTT
>DASYLL010000355.1:0-11173 GCA_036009605.1 Thermoanaerobaculia bacterium
CGATCGATCAGCAGATCACCGACTTCTACGGCTCGTGCATGGATGAATCGCGCATCAACGAGCTCGGCACCAAACCGATCGAGCCGCTGCTCGCCGACATCGACAAAGTCAGAACGCGCGCGCAGCTGCAGCAGATGATCACGCGCCTCGGCGACCTGCAGGTGATCTCACCGATCGGCGTCGCTTCGTCGCCGGACAATCACAATCCGGGAAAAGTGATCGCGACCGTCTTCGGCGGCGGCCTCGGGCTCCCCGATCGTGACTACTACCTCTCGACCGCGCAGCGCTTCGTTGACACGCGCACGAACTACCTCGCGCACGTCGCGGCAATGTTCGAGCTCGCGGGACAGAGCAAGGAGGTCGCGGAGAAATCGGCGCAGACGGTGTTCGCGATCGAGTCGCGTCTCGCGACCGCGCAGCTCACGAACGTCGAGCGCCGCAATCCGAAGCTGAGCGACAACAAGGTCACGCTCGCGCAGTTGCAGAAGATGACGCCGCACTTCGACTGGTCGGCGTACTTCCGCCGCACCGGCATTCCGACCGCCGACATCAACGTCCTGCAGCCGAAGTTCATGGCCGCGGTCGATCTGGAGCTCGCCGAAACGCCGCTCCCCGCGTGGCGCACGTACCTGAAGTGGCGTCTCCTCCGCAACGCCGCTCCGAATCTCTCGCAGCCGTTCGTCGAGGAGAACTTCAAGTTCTATCAGGCGCAGCTGAGTGGCTCGAAGGAAATGAAGCCGCGGTGGAAGCGCTGCGTCGAAACGACCGACGCGCTGCTCGGCGAAGCGCTGGGGCAGCGTTACGTCGAACGCTATTTCCCGGCTGAGGCGAAGTCGCGCATGCAGGAGATGGTGAAGAACCTGCTGGCGGCGATGGACGACACCATTCGCGGCCTCGAATGGATGTCGCCGGAGACGAAGAAACAGGCGCTCGAAAAGCTGTCGACGTTCAACCCGAAAGTCGGCTATCCCGATCGCTGGAAAGACTACAGCTCCATTCGCGTCACGCCGGACGCGTACTACCAGAACCTCACCGAGGGAACGAAGTTCGGGACGGCGGAAGATCGCGCGCTCATCGGGAAGGCGACCGATCGCGGACGGTGGGAAATGACGCCGCCGACGTCGAACGCGTACTACAACCCGCCGCTCAACGAGATCGTGTTCCCCGCGGGAATCCTGCAGGCCCCTGCGTTCGACGTGAATGCGAGCGACGCCGTAAACTACGGCGCGATCGGCGTCGTCATCGGACACGAGATCAGCCACGGTTTCGACGATCAGGGCTCGCAGTTCGACGCGCAGGGCCGCCTGCGCAACTGGTGGACGGACGACGATCGCAAGCTCTTCCTCGAGCGCGCCGAATGCGTCGTCAATCAGTTCGAGGGCTACTTCATCGAGCCCGGCATCCATCACACCGGCAAGCTCGTCCTCGGCGAATCGATCGGCGATCTCGCCGGCGCGAAGATCGCCTACCTCGGCCTGCAGAAAGCGCTGGCGAAGAATCCCGGCAAGACCATCGACGGCTTCACGCCGGATCAGCAGTTCTTCATCGGCTGGGGCCAGTTCCGCGGCGATGAGATCCGTCCCGAGGCGCAGCGCATCATGGTGCAGGGCGGGCCGCATCCGACGGGGCAGTACCGCGTCATCGGACCGCTGTCGAACATGCCGGAGTTCGCGACGGCGTTCGCGTGCAAACAGGATGCGTTGATGGTGCGGCCGTCGGACAAGCGCTGCGAGGTCTGGTAGCTTCGTCACTCGCTTCCAACGTTCGTCCCGCCGGGAACGACCTTCGGTTTCGTTTGGAGTGCGGCAACCGCGACGGCCGCCGCACTCCACTCTATGGCTCGATCGTTTGCCCTGTCTGCGTTCCAGTCACGCTCGCGACATACGCCTTTGCAACGGTCGCCGAGGGCAACCCACCGGCGGGATCGCTTCCCATCGCGATCAAGGTCTCGCTCACCCACGGCGGACTGATCGAGTTGACGCGAATCCCGCGCGGCGCTTCCAGCGCGGCACCGCGAACGAACCCGTCGAGCCCAGAGTTCACCATGCTGATCGCAGCACCGCCTGGCATCGGCATGCGCGACAGAATGCCGCTCGTGACCGTGATCGAACCGCCATCGCTGACCGACGCGAATCCGTAGCGGATGACGTTCACCTGTCCCATCAGCTTATAGCCGAGGGAGGTTGCAAAGTCTTCGTCGGTGAGTTGATCGAGCGGCTTCCATGCGCCGCTGCCGGCGGCGGAGATGATCGCGTCGAGTTTGCCGACCTCCTGATACATCGCGCGGATCGAGGCGAGGTCGCGAATGTCGACGCGGATTCCGCTCGTGCGGCCGGCGGAAATCACTTCATGCGAGGACGAGAGTGCGTTGACGATCTCTTTGCCGATCGTTCCTGAGGCTCCGATGACGAGAATTCTCATGGGCACAGTCTATTGCGACCAGCGGATCCAGCGCAGCCGGCCGTGCCGGCCTAACCGAGCGAGACCAGTTCGAGGTGCTCGATCTCCTGCGCGAGAAACTCTCCTGCAATCCGGCGGAAGCGTTCCTCCGCGTCGGTGACGAGGAACTGCCGCTTTGGATTCGCCTGCCTGACGGTTGACCCAAGCGCCAGTCTCACCGTCTGCGCCGTCGTCTCGGCGCTGTCGACGATCGCGACGGCGCCGCCTACGACCTGCTCGATCGTGCTGCGAAGAATCGGATAGTGCGTGCATCCGAGCACCAGCGTATCGATGCCCGCATCGAGCAACGGCCCGAGATAGATCTCCGCGACTTCACGTGCGACGTGTGTATTCGCCCATCCCTCTTCCGCGAGCGGCACGAACAGCGGCGCCGCGGACTCGATCACGTCGATGTCGGGATCGAGCGCATGAATCGCTCTCGTGTACGCCTTCGACCGCACCGTTCCTTCAGTCGCAATGACGCCCACGACTCCCGAGGTTGCGGCGACGGCGGCGCGCGCACCGGGCTCGACGACGCCGATCACGGGAATCGAGAGCTGCTCCTGCAGGATCGGCAACGCGGCCGCGGTAGCCGTGTTGCACGCGATGACGAGCATCTTCACATCGCGGCTGATGAGATGCTTCGCCGCTTCGAGTGCGTAGCGCACGATCGTCGATGGCGACTTCGTTCCGTATGGGACACGTGCGGAGTCGCCGAGGTAGATGAGCGACTCGCCGGGGAGGGCGCGGGCGATCTCGCGAAAGACGGTCAGGCCGCCGACACCGGAATCGAAGACTCCGATCGCGCGCTGCCCGTGGTTCACGAAGCCTCGCCGGCGTCGGGCGTGAAGCCGGCTCCCGCTTCACGTTTGATGTTGTACTGCTCGATCTTCTTGTACAGATTGGAACGCGGCGTATCGATCGCTTCAGCCGTCTTGGAGACGTTCCATCCATGTTCGCGCAGCTTCGCGACGATGAACGCCTTCTCCGCTTCGTCCTTGAACTCCTGCAGTGTCGCCAGCCGCATCGCCGTGCTGATGATGTCCGTCGGCGTGCGGAAGAACTCCGCGGGGAGATCGGTCACGTCGATGGAATCGGCCGGCACCATGATCACGAGCCGCTCGATCATGTTGCGCAGCTCGCGCACGTTCCCGCGCCATTGCGCATCGCTCAGTGCCTTCTGCGCGGACGCCGAAAATTTCTTCGGATGATAGTTGTGCTCTTCGGAGAAAAAGCGCGCGAAGTGTTGCGCGAGCACGGCCACGTCGTCGCGACGCTCGCGCAGCGGCGGCGTGCGAATCGGAATGACGTTCAATCGGTAGTAGAGATCTTCGCGAAAACGTCCGTTGCGTATCTCTTCCTCGAGATTCTTGTTCGTGGCGGCGATGACCCGGACGTCGACCTTGACGACCGAGGCTGAGCCGACCGGTTCGACGTCGCCTTCCTGCAGCACCCGCAGCACTTTGGCCTGAGCGCCGGTCGACATGTCGCCGATCTCATCGAGAAAAATCGTCCCGCCGTCGGCCGCGACGAACTTGCCCGTCTGCTTGCGGATCGCGCCGGTGAACGAGCCCTTCTCGTGTCCGAACAGTTCTGATTCGATGAGCTCATTCGGAATGGCCGCGCAGTTCACCTGAATGAACGGCTTGTTCGCACGGGACGAGCGGCGATGGATCTCGCGCGCGACAAGCTCCTTGCCCGTGCCTGATTCGCCGGTGATCAACACGGTGGCGCGCGTTGGTGCCGCGCGTTCGATCTGCGATTTGAGATCAGCCATCACGCTCGACATCCCGACGAGCTGATACTCCTTCTCGGCTTTTTCCTTGAGCTCGGTATTTTCCTCTTCGAGCGAGCGCTGCCGAACAGCGTTGCGCACGGTGAGCAGCAGCTTGTCGCGATTGAGCGGCTTCTCGAGGAAATCGAACGCACCGCGCTTCGTACACTCGACCGCGGTATGTACGTCGCCGTGGCCCGAGACCATCACGACCGGCGTCAGGATCTTCTGCTCGCGCAGGTTCTCGAGGACTTCGATCCCGTCGAGGATCGGCATTTTGATATCGAGGAGGATGGCGTCGTACGGAACGCGCCCGGCCTTATCGAGGCCTTCCTGGCCCGACCGTGCCTCGTCGATTTTGTATCCCTCGTACTCGAGCGTCATCCGGATGGCTTCCCGGATTCCCGTTTCGTCGTCAATCACCAGAATTCGATACGGCATTCAAACCCCTCGCGGCTGCATGAGTCCGGCCAGTTTAGCCGAGGTATCCTCGGCGACATGCAGTTCGACCAGGTGCTCAGGACGTTCAGCGAGTTTTTCGCGCGCGAGAAGATTCGGTATGCGGTGGCGGGAGGTCTCGCCATTCACGCATGGGGCCGTTCGCGCACGACGCAGGACATCGACTTCGCTGTCGACGGCAGCGAGCAACGGCGTGTCATCACGTTCGCCGAGTCGATCGGCTATCGGACGTTTCACGTGTCCGACGGCTATTCGAATCACGAACACCCTGACGAAGCATTCGGACGCGTCGATCTCCTCTATCTCTACGGCACGACCGCCGATCGCGTTTTCGAAGCGGCTGCACATCTGCTCATCGCAGGCGCGACGCAGGCGCCGGTGCCGAAACCGGAGCATCTGATCGCGATGAAAGTTCAAGCCATCAAGAATGCGCCGCGACGCGTGGCGATCGATGTGCCCGACATTGAGTACTTGCTGACCCTGCCCGGCGTCGATCGCGTCACCGTGCGGGACTACTTCGAGACCGTGCCGGCTTGTTGCGAATCTTCGATGTCCTCGAAAAAGACGCTGGACGTTGATTTCGAGCGCGACCTGCCGACGACGGCGGCCGATCTCGAGGCGCTTGCGCGCGCGCGCAATCTCCGTCCGCTAGCAACTGATCAGTACCTCGACTGGCTCACATTGATGACCGCCACAACCGAGCCGATCCGTCGTCACAACACCGACGAAGACGAACCCTTCGAGCTGTAGCCGGCACGACCGGCCACGCTGGTTGCTCCGCCAGCGGCACGTACGGCTGTCAGGTGGGCTCGTTCGTTTCTCCGCGCAGGCTCCTGTCTACCGCGCAGCCTCCTGACCACGTGGCGCGCCAGAAAGATCGCATGTGCCGGCTATCCGGCATTCTCGCCTTACAATTCGGGCCTGCATGCAAGTCGACATCACCCGCGATCTCAAACTCCCCAGGCTCGATCATCTCTTCGTCCTCCTCGCGGAGGGCAAGCTCGACGTCGATCTCCCGGACTCCGTCAGAAAAGCACTGCGCGATGCGAAGTTCGAAGGACGCAGCGATGAGTCGCTGACGATCCTTGCCGGCGAGCCGCGCAAAATCACGCTCATCGGACTCGGCAAACACGAGTCGCTGACGCTGCGCGGCGCACGCGCGGGCATCACGGCCGCGGGCCGCACCGCGAAGAAACATCGCGATGCGAAGATCGCGCTGCTCTTCCCCTACACGCTCCCCGACCTCGACGCGAGCGAAACCGCGCTCACCGTCGCCGACGTCCTCGCGCAGAGCGACTACAAGTACGACCAGTTCATCACCGTCAAAAAAGATCAGAAGAAAATCGTCATCAACGCCACCGTGATCGCGCCGGACGTCGATGCGAAGCGCCTCACGATTCGCGCGCGCACAATGGCGAGCGCGATCACGACCGTGAAGGATCTCGGCAACGGTCCCTCGAACATCGTCACGCCGACGCGACTCGCAGAACGCGCGGTCGAGGTCTGCAAAGAAGTCGGCGTGAAGTGCACGGTCTACGGCCGGCGCGAGATCGAGAAGATGAAGATGGGCGGTCTCATCGCCGTCAACCGTGGCTCGATCGAAGAGCCGCGCTTCGTGGTCATGGAGTACACGCCGAAGAAAGCGACCACGCACGTCGCGCTGGTCGGCAAAGGCATCACCTTCGACTCGGGCGGCATCTCGATCAAGCCCGCCGAGAAGATGGAAGAGATGAAGTTCGATATGTGCGGCGCCGCCGCCGTGATCGGCATCATCGAAGCTGCCGCAAAACTCGAACTGCCCGTACAACTCACCGCCGTCTTCGGCGCCACCGACAACGTCCCCAGCGGCAGCGCCTACAAGCCCGGCGAGATCATCACGATGATGAGCGGCAAGACCGTCGAGATCATCAACACCGACGCGGAAGGTCGCATGGTCCTCGCCGATCTGCTGCACTATGTGTCGCAGAAGAATCCCGATCACGTGATCGACTACGCAACGCTCACCGGTGCCTGCGTCGTCGCCCTCGGCAGCGAAGCAGCCGGGCTCTTTTCCAACAACGATGAGCTGGCCCGGAAGTTGATTCAGTCGGGTGAGCGCGTCGGCGAGCGCCTCTGGAGACTTCCCGCCTGGGACGACTACAAAGATCTGATCCGCAGCGAATGGGCCGACATGAAGAATACTGGCGGCCGCTGGGGTGGTGCGATTTCAGCGGCAGTCTTTCTCAAGGAGTTTGTTACTTGTCCTTCCTGGGCTCATCTCGACATCGCCGGAACGGCGTACGCGGACAGCGAGAACGCACGCGAGAGCCGCGGCGCGACCGGCGCGGGCGTTCGCGTCACGATCGATTTTCTGCAGTCACTCTTGCGCTGATCACACTGCTCCTCGGCGCAGCATGCCGCGGCGCGAAGAAAACCGTGACGGCGCCTCCCGCGCCGCCGCCGCAGGTCGATTTCACACTCATCGATTCGCCGAGTCTGCAGTTTCTGCCGCGCCATGAAGAGGCGGAGGGCTGGCGTCTCGAAGAGGATCCGCTCGTCGTCCCCGGCGAGCGCCTCGGCACGTACATGGGCGCGATGGCGTCCGATTTCACACGCTATGAACTGATCGACGTCACCGCCGGCAAGTACACCGCGACGAGCGGTCCCGGCTTCGCCACCGTCGAGATCTTCCGCTTCCCCGATTTCGTGAAAGCGTTCGGCGCGTACTCACTCCGCAAGGATTCCGCGCGACGCTTTCTCGAGATCAGCAACGAAGGCTACGTGAGCAAGTACGCGGTACACGTCTGGCGCGGACCGTTCTACATCCGCGTCACCGGGGGCGCACCCGACGCCTTCACCGCGCTCAGCAGCCTCGGCGCATTCGTCGCGGAACGCATGCCCGCCGCACCCGCGAAGCCCGCGGTGTTCGGCTTCTTCCCCACCGACACACGCGTGCCGAACAGCGAACGCTACTCCGCCGATCGCGGCTTCGGCCAGGCACTCCTCGGCAATTCGTTTCAGGCCAGCTTCAACGTCGGCGGCGACGTGATGGAAGGACTGATCATCCCCGCCGCGAACAAAGCAACGGCCGCGAAAATCCTCGACGCCTATCGCGCGCTCTACGTCCGCAACGGCAAGCTCCTCGATCCAATCCAGAACCTCGGCGAAGACAACTTCACCGGCGAAGACCGTTACCTCGGCCGCGCCGTCGCCTTCCGCATCGACCGCTTTGTGATCGCATTCAACGGATACAAAGATCGGCAGAAGTTGATCGAGCTCGCGGCGACGACCGACGCGCGAATTCTTGGATCGATCCGGAAGCAGCTCGTGCGCGCGGATCAGGAAGCGGAGGCGCGACCGTCGACCACGACGAATGATCGGAGACCGCCGTGGGAACGGGGCCAGTGATCGGAATTGAAAATGGAAAATTGAAAATTGAAAAATCGGAGACTCGATCTCGCGCAAGCTCTGATCCCGATTTTTCAATTTTCCATTTTCAATTTTCAATTCTTTCCCATACCCCCGATTTCCCGCCCGACTTCCTCACCAGCTGCAACCCATCGATCGAGATCCCTTTATCCGCGCTCTTGCACATGTCGTAAATCGTGAGCGCGGCGATCGCGCACGCGGTCATCGCTTCCATCTCGACGCCGGTCTTGCCTTCGCAGCGCACGATCGCACGCACTTCGATCGTGCCCGCCTCCGCGTCGAGATCGAATGTGATGTCGACCGATTCGATCGCCAACGGATGCGCGAGCGGAATCAGCGTCGGTGTCTGTTTCGCCGCAAGCACACCCGCGATTTTCGCAGTTGTGAGCACATCGCCTTTCGGCAACGCGCGCTCCACCAATTTCGCGAGCGTCTCGGGTCGCAGTCGCACGGTTGCCGCGGCAACCGCTTCGCGCACCGTGCTTCTCTTCGCGCCGACATCGACCATCGAGATGCCGCCTGTCTCGTCCAGATGCGAGAAATCCTTAGCCATTCCACTCCTCGGGTGTGTTGACGTTCCGCAGCAGCTCACCTTGAAAACGCGCACGCAGCTCGGCCTCCGGGATCATCTCCCGATCGAGGAGACCGTGCAAATCAAACATCCCACGCGCGATCCGCTCTTCGATGCGCGGCAGCTCGCGCGTGTCCCACACTGCACAAAGCGGCTGCGCGCAGCCGTCCCACATCGGCACGCGCGTGTCATCGCGAAGGAATCGCAACGCGTCGCTCGTGAGAAACGGATAGTCGACCGCAAGCACGAACGCGCGTTCCTTCGCATCCTGCAACGCACGGACAAGTCCGAAGATCGCGCCCTCATGTTCATGCGCTTCCTCGAAAATCGTGCGAATGCGCGCAGTCTCACCATCCGCGCGCTGCACCGCGACGACTTCATCGAACACTGGTGTCGCAGCATCGAGAACGCGATCGAGAAACAACTCGGTCTTCGATCTGCCCATGCGGCGGGACCGGCCGCCGATCAGGACGTACGCGTTCATCACTCGCCGTTACGTTAGCATCGCACGGTGGCGGTCAGCGTCATCATCCCGACTCTCAACGAGGCAACAACGATCGCCGCAACGATCGACGCCGCGCGTGCCGCGGGCGCGGCGGAAGTGATCGTCGTGGATGGCGGGAGCAGCGACGCCACCATCGCGATCGTCGAAAAACTCGGCGTTCGCACCATCACCGGCGAACGTCTGCGCGCGAATCAGATCAATCGCGGCATCGACGCCGCATCGCACGAAACGATCATCGTCGTGCACGCCGACACGCTTCTCCCCTCGGGCGCCACTGCCGCAGTCGAGCAGACACTGAACGACGGCGCGGTCTTCGGCGCGTTTCACGTCCGCTTCATCGAAGGCGGTCCGCGACTCGCCTACGTCGCGTTCATGATCAACGTGCGCACGCGTCTCACGAAAAAACCGTGGGGCGATCAGGCGCAATTCGCGCGTCGCGAAACACTCCTGCGCATGGGCGGCTACCCGCCGTTCCCGATCATGGAAGACTACGAGCTCGCGCGTCGGATGAAACGCGCCGGCCGCATCGCGTTCCTGCCGCTGTCCGTCCAAACCTCGGGCCGGAGATTTCTGGCCCGAGGCGTGATTCGGACGTCGTGCGTCAACTGGCTCGTGATCTTCGGATACCACCTCGGCGTGACGCCGGAGCGATTGGCGCGGTGGTATCGCAGCTAACTGTCATTGGCGCTACTGTTCCAGCGTCGCCGTCATCGTGATCTCTGCCTTCAACAGGCGCGAGATCGGGCAGCCGGCTTTCGCGTTGTTCGCGGCGGTCTCGAAGCCCGCAGCGTCGATGCCCGGCACGTTCGCGGTCACGTCGAGATGCACCTTCGTGATGGTGAAGCCGGCGTCGGTCTTCTCCATCGTCACGGTCGCACCCGTGTGGATCGACTCCGGCGCGTGACCGGCGGTCGTGAGCTGGCCGGAGAGCGCCATCGAGAAACAGCCGGCATGTGCGGCGGCGATGAGCTCTTCGGGATTCGTTCCGACGCCGTCTTCGAAGCGCGTGTTGAATGAGTATTGCGTGTCGCTCAGGACGCCGCTATCCGTGGAGATGCGTCCTTTTCCTTCTTTGATGCTGCCGTTCCAGACGGCCGAGGCCTTGCGATTGATTTTCATGACTTCTTCTTCCTCTCCGCTTCCGCGACTTTCTTCGCGTGACGCGACTGACCAAGTGAGACGTTGATGGGATTCGTGCGATCGAGAAAAGGCACATACGGCGTGGAGCGCACCCCGAACGACTTACGCACCGCGGTGAGATAGCCGTGCTCGGGACTGAGCTTCAGTCCCTGCTCTGCCGTTTCGATCGCTTTCCTGCGATTGCCCGCGATTGCGTAGACGCGCGCGAGGTTCGCGTAGTGATCGGCGTTGTAGAACTCCAGATCGATCGCGCGGCGGCAGAGATCGATTGCCGGCTTCATCTCTTTCCGCACGAGCGCAACGCTGAGCCCGAAGAACGACAGCCCCATTGCATCCTTCGGCGTGCGGATCGGCGGCACATCCTCGGTGCCGCCATAGACATCGATGAAGAGCGTCAGGGCGCGCAGAAAATCCTCCTCGCGCGCGGCGCGAATCGCTTCATCGATCATGTTCGCGTGAGATTTGGCGGAAGAACGCATCAGATCGTTTCTCTTGCACGGATTCGGTGTACGAAGCGGGAGATGCGCTCGCGATCCGAGTCCGAAGGCTCGACGAAGCGCAGGCCGTATTTCGAAAGCGCGCCGGAGAACTCTGCTCGCAGAACCTGCGCCAGGATCTGCAGCGGGCGAGGATCGCCGGGCAGATAGAAATGCAGCCGCACCGGACCGTCCTGCGGGAGCATGCGATCCACTTCGACGAGCATGCCGGTCGAGGAGATGTTGATGCTGCGGCCGAGGAGAAAGCGGCCGTTCTTCTCGAGCGAGACTTCGATCTTCGTGATCGTGCGCAGCTGGCGGCGCACCGGGATCTGCGTCAGCCGCTCGACCT
This sequence comes from Thermoanaerobaculia bacterium, assembly GCA_036009605.1. Taxonomy (GTDB): domain Bacteria; phylum Acidobacteriota; class Thermoanaerobaculia; order Gp7-AA8; family Gp7-AA8; genus QHVT01. Next base: position 11,125 of record DASYLL010000355.1, read on the forward strand.
TCTCATCGAGCTCGGGCTTGTGCAGCGGACGGAAGATCACGTCGTTGCA
>DASYLL010000356.1:0-8720 GCA_036009605.1 Thermoanaerobaculia bacterium
TCCTCATGGTTTTTCTCTTCGGATGGTGGGCAGCGACCGGCTTTCCCCACCTGCGCGAGTTCCTCAACATCCGCTACGAAAAACCGTCTGAAGTCGTGGCGATTGGCGTGTCCGTCGGCGTTGGCGGATGGATCTTCACGATTCTGATGGCAATGCTCATCGCGCTGCTGTTGCAGGCGACCGGCGCGATCGGAAAAGCGCCCGAGCCGCCCGCTGCCATCGGATGGATGGCCTCGCTCGCGTGGTGGAAAAAAGTGTTGATCGTCTTCTCGGCGATGACCGTCGAAGAGTTCTTCTTCCGCTCGTTCCTGCAGAAGCGCGTCGGCCTGATCGCATCGACGATCCTCTTCGCTCTGGCGCATTTCACGTACGGCAATCCGCTGCTGCTGATCGGCGTGACCGTGATCTCGCTCGTCATCGGCGTCACGTTCCATCGCACGAAGAACGTCATCCCCGGCGTGATCGCGCACGGCGTCTTCGACGCCATCCAGCTCTTCGTCATCATTCCCATTGCAGTGAAGATGATGGGCATCGGATAGCTGCATGCCCGCATACGCCGAAGCGCTCAGTGCGCTGAGCTCCGGCAGCACCGTCGCGCGTGACGACGTCCGTCGCTGGATCGACTCCGGCGATCTGTTGACCTGGAGCGTCGTCTACGCGCTCGCCGAATCACACTGGTCGCGCATCCAGCCCGAGATCGGCGCGGAAGAGCACACGGAGTTCATGCGTCGCTATCTCCTCCGCTGCATCGAAGAGAATCCAACGCCCGGCGCGCATCTGCACGGCGGCTACGAAGCCGCATGGGAGCTCGCCACCGTCCTCAAACACTGGCATCGCCGCGGCGGACGCGTCGCCGGAAGCATGCGCGGCGTGGCCCTCGATCTCGAGAAGATCTATCGGCGCGGCGAGCCCGCGACGCAGAACCGCATTCTGTGCGGAGTGCTCGAGCACGCGTTCGAAGATCCCGCGATCCGCCCGTACTTCGTCGACTGGGAACGCGACTCCGATCTGCGCGACGCGTACAAACTCGCCGTCGAATGGGGCAGCGCGCACGAAAGCTCGTGAGCGTTACTGCTCGCTGACGACGACGCCGTCGCCTTCGAACCGGATCTTGAATCCGCCGCCGCCTTCCATCTCGATCATCACGTTCTCGAGCGACGCGTCATCGACGACCGTCGGGATCACGTTCCCCGTCCACGCCACGAGGGCGTTCGAAGAGATCGAGAGCGGATACTCGCGCGTCACACGCAGCGTCAGCGGCTCGATCGAAGTCGAGATCGCGAGCGAGCCTTTGCCGAAGATCTTCACGACGTCGATCTTGCGCTGATACGACGCGTCATAAATCGGTTCGACGCGATATGTCAGCGAGTCTTCGAGCGCGAGCAGATTGCTGCCTTCGACGTAGATGAACTCATCGTTGAGATCGAGCAGGAACGTCTTGCGTCCCTTCTCGTACACGAAGATCTTCCCCTGCCCGACCGCTTTCACGAGCGTCTGCGCGGTCGTGCCGAGGAGGCCGGATTCTGCGACGAATTTCAGATTGCCGGAGTAGCTCGAGACCGTGCCGCGCTTGCAATGCACCGAGCGCGCGAAATTGATCTCGAGGAATCCGTTCTCGTGCAGCGTGAACGTCTTCGACGCGCCTTCGATCTTGCGGCCGACGTCGATCCGTTTCGCCTCGACGTGCTGCGGCTCGTCGACGGCATCCTGCAACTTGCGCGCGGCCGTGATCGCAGCGAGGGAAATCGGTGCCGTGACTTCAGGAGGCGGCACCGGCGTGTTGCCCGGCATCGTCACCGCGGGGATCTTCTGCGTGATCACTCGCTGCGGAACCTGCGGTGCCGGCGCGGGCGGCGGAACCGGCAGCACGACCTTCGGTGCCGGCGGTCGCATCTCGACTTCCACTTCGCGCACGAGCTTGTCCGCGCCGGCGAAGCGAAGGTGCTCGATCGCCAGTCCGAACTTCTTCTTCTGGCGATACAGGAGGCCGAGGTAGAGGTGGGACTTGGCGTAGTTCGGTCGCAACTCGACGGAGCGCAACAGATAGTGCTCCGCCTCTTCCTGCTTGCTCTGCTTGAACAGGATCAGGCCGAGGTTGGAGTGGAGGATGAAGACGTTGGGATTCTCCGCGATGAGGCGTCGATAGATGACTTCCGCCTCGGGGAACGCATTGGTCTTGAAATAGACCAGGCCGAGGAGATTGAGAACGTCGGCGTCATCGGGACGCAGACGCTGCGCCGATTCCAGTTCGCGACGCGCCTCCGCGTAGCGTCCTTCCTGGAACGCCTCACGCCCACGGTTGTAATGCAGGAGGAAGACGCCCTGATCGAATGGCGGCGCAACAGCCGGATCACGCTCAGGCATGCGGCGGCGATTGTACTCTGCCCGAGCGGATCAGTTTGTCCCCAGGTACTTCGCGCCGGGAATCATGGCTGCCGCGACCGGTGGAATCACCTGCGCGCCGAAACCGCCGCGCAGTTTCTTGCCGGTGCGACGTCCGGCGAACGAGATCGCGTCGCCGAACGGACGGCCGTGATAGACCGTCAACGCGCGCTTCACGTACGTCGAGGTTTCCGCGTACGGCGGAATTCCTCCGTACTTCAATACGGCATTTTCGCCCGCGTTGTAACCGGCAAGAATGCGCGACAGGTCGTCGTTGAACAGCTTCTTGAGATACGAGAGATAGCGCACGCCGCCGTGGATGTTCTGCTCCGCGTCGTGGATCTTCGTGACGCCGAACCGCCGCGCGGTGGCCGGCATCAGCTGCATCAGACCACGCGCACCTTTGTGCGAGACGCAGTTCGGATTGAAGTTCGACTCGACCTGGATGACCGCGCGCACGAGCGTGGGATCGACGTCGTAGCGTGCAGCGTAGCGCTCGATGATCGGATCGTACTTCGACGCCCGGTCGTGCCGCTTCGCCAGCCACTTCAGATCACTGCCGCTTGCAGTCGCGCCGCGAGGAGGACCGGAGTTGTAGATCACCTTCCGGCCGTTGCCCGTCATGCCGATGCGGACGTCCGCGTGCGCCGCGCCAGCGACGACCAACACACCCAGCACCACACCGATCGAGGACCGCATCGCGGCGATTTTACAGCATAGACTCCGAACATGTCCTTCAAGCCCGTGCAAGAGGAAGTCGACGCCTGGATCGCGCAGTTCGAAGAGGGCTACTTCCCGCCCCTGCCGATGCTCGCGCGGTTGACCGAGGAAGTCGGCGAGCTTTCGCGCGCGCTCATGCATCACTACGGCGGAAAGAAGCCGAAGCCGGGTGAAGACCGCGGCGACGTCGGAGGCGAGATCGCCGACGCGATCTTCGTGCTCGTGTGTCTCGCGAACTCGCTCGACATCGACCTCGACGAGAAATTCGGCGCGATGATGGACAAGTATCGGACGCGCGATGCGGAGCGGTGGACGCGAAAGACGTAGTCAGCGATTGCACATGGCATATGCCTCGCGAAACGTCGGATTCTCGATGAGCGCGCGATTCACTTCGAAGTAGCTGCGCACGACGTCATTCGTTTGCAGAAGTCTGCGGCGCAGATCGATTGCAATCTCGCGCCAGAATTTCGCGGCGGCTGTCGGTCTGTTTCTAAGAAACTCCGCAAGGTCGTTCATCGATACGGACAACACTTCGGTCTCTGTCACAGCTTTGAGCGACGCGGACGCGACGCCGTCTTCAATGATCGACAGCTCGCCGAACGTTTGGCCGGTTTCCAGATCGCACAATGAAACCTCGCGCTCCTGCACCTTGCGCGAGACGCGAATTCGCCCGCTGCGCACGATGTGCAATGCGCGATTTGCATTTCCTTCTTCGAGGATCACGTCGCCCGGAGCGAAGCGCGTGCGGTGCAGGAGAGCGCGCAGATGGTCGAGCTCGTCTGACTCGAATTCGACGAAAAGTGTGACTTTCTTAAGAAAATCGTCATTTCCCACGATCGCCCTCCGTTTTTGCGCTATTATTTCCGGCATCCAAAAACAACGGTGGTCTTCACCCGCGCTGCCGCAGAGTAGCGCGGGTGGGCAGTCCATTCAAAGTAAGGTTTCCGAGGAGAACGTATGGACGGTTTACTGCGGTCGCTCATCAAAACGGTGCGACGCCGTCTTCGTGCGGACGAAGAAGTGACGGTCGAAGCCGTCACCAAAGAGCTCGGCTATACACGTCAGTACATTTCAGGACGTTTCCATCGCATCACCGGACGCCTCCTCAGTCAGTTCCTGAAGGAAAAGCGTCTGGAGAAAGCAGCGCGCCTGCTCAAGGCCGGAAATGTTCGCGTCTCGCAAGTCGCCCGCCGATGCGGCTTCGATTCGGAAAACTATTTCCGCCAGCAATTCCGCATCCGCTATGGGATGTCGCCGCGCCAGTTCCGCACGAACGGCACATTGCGCGCGGCGCCAAGACGACCGATGCAGCAATTGGCCACCGCGTAGCGGCGCCGCGTTATTGGTTGTCGGTTGTCGGTTGTCTGTAACTCTTCGTCCAGGCGAAACTCCGCAGACAACCGACAACTGACAACCGATGACGGCGAGCGAAGCTCGCTACGCTCGCTCCAACTCATCGAACGCCGACTGTAGCTTTTCCGTTACCTCGCCTCGCCTTCCATGGCGGAGGACGCGGCCGTCGATCTCCGTCACGGGCATCACTCCCTGCGTGGTGCTGGTGATGAACGCTTCATCGAGATCGAACAGCTCCGCTTCGCGCAGAGGTCTCTCGTCGACGCGGATCTTCGCTCGCAGAGCCAGTGCAATCACCTGATCGCGCACCACGCCGGGCAGGATGTGCTCGTCGAGTTGATGCGTGACCAGCGCGCCATTGCGCACCGCGAAGAAATTCGAGCTCGCTCCTTCGCGCACGAATCCATCCGCGAGCAGTATCGCTTCATCCGCGCCAGCGCGCTGCGCCTGTTTCTTTGCCATCGCGTTGCCGAGGAGGTTCACGGATTTCACCTGGCAGAAATGCCAGCGGCGATCGGTCGACGTGATCGCGCGAATCCCGCGATCCTTCTTCACGTCATCCGGAAACCGGAAACGCCGCGTATACGCGAGCGCCGTCGGCTCGAGATTCTCCGGCCAGAAATGCGAGCGCTCCCCTTCCCCGCGTGTCACCTGCACGTAAACGATGCCGTCGTCGAACTCCGTGCGCGACACGAGCTCCCCCATCGCGGACACGAACTCTTCTTCCGTCCACGGACAACGGATCTCGACATCGCGCAGTCCGCGCATGAGCCGCTTGTAATGCTCGACCATGAAAATCGGACGCTTGCCGACGAACTTGAAGACCTCGTAGACGGCATCGCCGAATTGGAACCCGCGGTCTTCGACGCCGAGGACACGCTCGTCGGTGGTGGTGAATCGGCCATTGAAGAGAAGGACGTCTGCCATTGCGCGCATGATAGCGGCACGCAAATCGTTGTGCGATAGACTCTGCCTTAAGGAAGGTCCGGTCCGCTCCATGGATTTCCATCGTCCCGCGCGCTACACGGCCAGGGTCGTCGCGCTCGCGGCTGCGCTCACCGCGTTGAGCCTGCTCGCACTCCGGCTGCAGCCGGGCAGCGACATCAGCCTCGTCTACCCCGCCACCGGCCTCGGCGCCGCGTTGCTGTGGGGCTTCGGCGTGCGCTGGTGGCCGGCGGTCGTGATCGCGCAATTCGCGCTCAGCTATCGCGCGTCGCATTCCGTCTGGGTGGCGTCGTTCGTCTCCGCGACGGAGTTGCTGGTCATCCTTCTCTTCTGTGCGGTCGTGCTCCGCTATCGGGTCTCACGCAGTCTCGATCGTCTCCGCGACCTCGGCATCTTCGTCACCACCGTGCTGCTCACACCGGTCGTCGGCGGCATTGCCACTGCGATCGGAGAGAGCATCCTCGTCCGGCATCCGCTCGACAAACTCTTCGACGACGCGCTCTCGTTCTGGCTCTCCGATTTCGTCAGCATGCTGATCTTCGTGCCGCTCGTCCTCGGCTGGCGCAAGTGGCCGTTCACATCGCGCGCGGCATTCCAGCGATGGCTGGCGCTTGCGGTGCTGCTGATGACGCTCGGCGCCGTGATCGCGGAACGCGGCGTGCCGGCGTCGAACACGCTCTTTCTGCTGCTGCCGATCGTCGTCTTCACCGCGCTCGTCGCGGGAATCCCGGGCGCCTCCGCGGCCGGCGCGATCCTCCTCTTCATTCTCCTCGGCATCGGCGGACTGCAACACCTCTCACGCACCGACGCCATCATCCGCGTCATCTTCATCGGCACCGCAACCGCGACCGGCTACATCCTCGCCGTGATCTGGCGAGAACGGGAACAAGGCGCCCTGCGCCTCTTCCATCTCGCGCATCACGACTCGCTCACGGGGATGTACAACCGCCACGAGCTCGAGACGCGCTTGCAGAAAGCCGCGCAGGCAGGACCGCCGCAGGCGCACGCGCTCCTCTATCTCGATCTCGATCAGTTCAAGCTCGTCAACGACACGTGCGGACACATGGCGGGCGATCGCATGCTGCAGGAGCTGTCGGGGGAGCTCGAACGCGCGCTGCCGCGCAACGCGACCTTCGCGCGACTCGGCGGCGATGAGTTCGCGTGCATCCTTCTTCATGCGAGCGAAGAAAGCGCGCTCGAAGTGAGCGACGCGATTCACAAGGCCACCGAACGCTATCGCTTCCAGTTCGGCGCGATGAGCTTTGCGGTCGGCGTGAGCATCGGCATCACGTTCTTCCCCGACGAGAACGGCGACAGCGCCGACGACGTCCTCGGCCGCGCCGACGTCGCGTGTTACGTCGCGAAAGAAGACGGCCGGCACCGCTCGCACGTCTATCTGCCGCGGGATGAGGTCATGCTGAAGTGGCACTCGTCGATCCAGGAAGTGTCGCAGCTCGAGAACGCGATGGACAACGGCGGGTTCCGTTTGTATCGCCAGTCGATCGTCGATCTCGATGGCGGTCCTGCGACGAATTTTCATGAAGTGCTGCTGCGCCTCGTGTCGCCGAGCAACGGCACCGTACGCACGAGCGCGGAGTTCCTGCCCGCGGCGCAGCGGTTCGGCCTCATGGACCGCATCGATCGATGGGTACTCGAGCGCTCCTGCCGTCACCTCGGCGACCGCGGCGATCGCGCTCTCAAACTGAGCGTCAACGTTTCCGGCTCGACGCTCAACGATCCGTCGTTCTTTGAGCTCGTCGTCGCCGCGCCGGACAAATACGGCTTCCATCCCGATCAGCTCTGCCTCGAAGTCACGGAAGGCGTCATGATCCATCGCCTGCGGCAGGCCGTGGAAGCGATGAAGGGACTGCGCGAGCGCGGCTTCGATCTCGCGCTCGACGATTTCGGCGCGGGCGTCGCGAGCTTCGCGTATCTGCAGGAACTGCCGGTAACGTACGTGAAGCTCGACGGACGCATCGTCCGCGGCCTCGGCACCGATCCCGGCAGCGAGGTCATCATCGGCTCGCTCGTGCGCCTCGCGAAGCTGCGCAACATCGATTGCATCGCCGAATGGGTCGAGAACCAGGCAGCCATCGACATCCTGAAAAGCCTCGGCGTCCGCTACGCACAAGGCTTCTTCCTCGAAATGCCCGCGCCGCTTTAGCGCGACGTGCATCACATTTCCTGTCGCGCTTCCCGCGTATTCTCCCGCGCATGCGATCACGTGTGTTCTCTCTCTCCCTCGGGATCGTCCTGTCTCTCGCCCCGCTCGTTCACGCGCAGAAGCCGACCGTCGAGGTCGCGATCGACGAAGTCGTCGACAACCGCGTCACCGCCGGGCAATGGAGCGGCACGCTCGAGCTCCGCGTCACACTCAAAGGCGGCTCCGTTCTCGAAAAAGCAGATGCCGCCCGAGTGCTCGTCAAAGATGCGCGCGACGACAAAGGCAACGTTCTCTCCGACCCCTCGCGCGTCGCGGACTTCACACCGCGCGAGTACAACAACGGCACCTTGCAGGTCTCGCTCGGCGCGCCCGCGCGCGCCGCAAGCACGGTCAAGGTGAAGGGCACGGTCGAGCTCTTCGTGCCGACGCGCGATCCGAATTCGATCGTCACGATCGACAAAGCATTGTCGAAACTCGACACGCCCCTGAACGCGAAAGCGCTGAAAGCCGCGAAGATCTCGCTGACACCGCTGTCGCCCGCCGGCTATAAAGCGGCGAAAGAATCGCGCAAGCTCGACGAGGCGAAAATCGCGGAGATTCGCGCCGAAGGCAAGAAGCGCGGCGTGTCCGATGCCGAGATCGAAATGGCGATCGAGATGGCCAAAGCATTCGAAGGCATGGATAGCGACCTGCCCGCATATACCGTGATCCTTTCCGGTACGAAAGCCGATTTCGATCGCGTCTTCCGCGTCGAGATCCTCGGCGCCGACGGCAAACCGATGAGCCTCCCCAGCCGCAGCACGAGCACACGCGGCGAGTCGTCGATGATGACATTGCAGCCCTCGGAACCTCCTCCGCCGAACGCGTCGTTGCAGATCTACCTGCTGACCGATAAATCGCGCGTCACCGCGCCATTTGAATTGACGGTGCCACTGCCATGAGAAAACTCGCTGCTCTTGCTCTCGTTATTCTTGCCGCATCGCTGTCCGCGCAGAAACCCACCCCGATCGACGTGACCGTTCATCAGGTTAACGACCGCCGCACCACCGGCTCGTTCTCGCAACTCGCAATCACACTGGAGCTGCCGAAAATCAAATCGAGCGAGATCACCGCGTCGCGCGTCCTCATCAGCGCTGCAACCGACAACTCGGGCCGC
>DASYLL010000357.1:0-9347 GCA_036009605.1 Thermoanaerobaculia bacterium
GTCGAGCGAATTCTCTCTGCTGCATCCTTCGCGCCGCTGGTTTCGGATTATGGACGTGAGCGTGTCAAAGAAGCTGTGGCGGAACATCTGGCGACCCTGCGCGCGCATCGCGACACATACAACGAGGGAGCGGCGTTCGTAGCGGTATCTGCCAGCCTCTCGACGTGGACGCGTTCGACGCTGCGCAGGACCATCAACGGCAGCGGCGTCATCATTCATACGAATCTCGGACGCGCGCCGATCGACGCCGCGATCTGGGCGGAAGCCGCCGATCTCGTCACCGGCTATGCGAATCTCGAGCTCGATCTCGAAGATGGCGAGCGCGGCGCACGGGACGGACATCTGAGGGCGCTCTGCCAGTCGCTGTTCGGTTGCGAGGCGGCGATCCTGACCAACAACAACGCGGCGGCGACAATGTTGTTGCTCGCAGCGACCGCGAGTGGAAAGGAAGTCGTGGTCTCGCGCGGAGAGCTCGTCGAGATCGGCGGCGCGTTTCGCGTTCCCGATGTGATCCAGCAGGGCGGCGCGAAGCTGCGCGAAGTCGGAACGACGAATCGCACGCGCGCGAGCGACTATGCAAATGCGATGTCGCGCAGCACGGCCGCGATTCTGCGCGTGCATCGCTCGAACTTCGACATCGTCGGTTTCACGGAAACGCCGACGGTACAGGAGCTGATCGACGTCGCGCGCGCGAAGAAACGGCCGTTGCTGTACGACGAAGGCAGCGGACGCGTCGTCGATTTCGGACGCTACGGGTTCGCGTCCGCGCCGACGATCGCGCAGTTGATCGCGATGGGCGTCGACGTCGTCACCTGTTCGACCGACAAGCTGATCGGCGCAACGCAGGGCGGTCTGCTCCTCGGATCGGAGGAACAGATCGCGAAGTGCCGTCGCCATCCGTTGATGCGCGCGTTGCGCGTCGGCAAGGAAACGTACGCGGTCGTCGCTGCGACGCTGCGCGCGTTCGCGACGGCGAAGCACGAAGAGCGGATCCCGATCTATCGCATGCTCGCGACTCCGCTCGACGTCCTGCGCACGCGCGCCGAGCATCTCGTTCGCAACACCAACTGCACGATCGTCGAGAGCCGCTGCGCCCTCGGCGGAGGCACGACGCCGACGGAAACGATCGCGTCGATCGCGATCGAAGTGCCTGGCGATGCCAACGCGCTCTACACGCGTTTCCTGCACAACGATCCGCCGGTCGTCGGCCGTATTCACAATGACCGCTTCACGATCGACGTACGAACGCTCGTCGAAACCGATCTGACGAATCTCGCATCTGCGTTGCAGGAGGCATCATGAAAAATGTGAAGCGCGTCGTCGTCGTCCTGGCACTATTCGTCACTGCTTCCGCGCTGGCTGATGCACGAACGGAGAAACGCCAATTGATCGCGGAGCTGCTTGAAGCGATGGACGCGAAAGGGATGACGCAGGCGTCGTTCGACGCGGTCTTCGCGACAATGCGCGCGATGACGCAGCGAACGTCGGCCGAGGAGATGCCGGCCGAGTATCGCGAGCAGTGGGAAGCGGAGCGCAAGAAGGAAGACGCGGAGCTGAACAAATTTCGCGAGCAGCTCTTCACGCGCGTCGACTATGTGAAGTACGCCGAGCAGTCCTACGTTCCGCTGTTCGACGAGCATTTCTCATCGGACGAATTGAAGGAGTTGCTCGCGTTTTTCAAAACGAAGGCGGGGCAGAAACTCGCCGCACTCATCCCGAAGATCGGCGTGGGCGGAGTCGCGGAGGGGCAGTCGATCCTCATGAAGGCGGCGAACGACACTGCGGAACAGATCGAGAAGGAAGAGAACGCGAAGACGCCGTGGAGGCCGACGATGGCGGACCTGCGCACGATCGCGACCGCGCTAGAGGCGCGCGCGACCGATACGAATGACTATCCCGTCGTCAGCTTCGAGAACCTGGAAGGCTTGCTTGCGCCGACCTACATCCGCGGCGTGCCGAAGGTCGACGCGTGGGGCACGCCGTTCGTCTATGTCGGCGATGGCACGCACTATCGCGTCGTCAGTGCCGGCGCCGACCGGCGTTTCGAGTGGGGCGCACGGCAGCTGGATCTGTCGGGCACCGCGCCGCGTGAATCGAACAACCTCGACGCGGACATCATCTTTCAGGACGGCATCTTCACTCAGTATCCGCCGGAGTCGGGCCTGAAGCCGGAGCCGTAGTCGGCGCGCCGAAGAGCATCGTTTCGATCTGCGTCCGCGCTTCCTGGAGCAGCTGTTCCTTGTCGCGCAGTGAACGGCCTGCAGTCTCGATCGGCGTTCCGACACGGATCGTCACGCGGCCCGGCACGACGCGCTTTGCGCCGACCGGAAAGACGTCGAACGTGCTGTCGATCGCGAGCGGCACGATGGTCTTCTCGGACTTCAACGCGAGCAGGAACGCGCCGCGTTGAAACGGCCGCATCTCGCGAACGTTCGTGCGGCCCTCTTCCGGAAAGATCACGATCGTATTGCCCTTGCGGATGCGATCCGCCGCGAGGTCGAACGACTTCACCGCCGTGCGGCGATTCTTGCGGTCGATGGGGATGAAGCCGGCGCGTTCGAGGGCGTGGCCGAAGATCGGGATCTTGAAGAGACTGACTTTGGCCATGAACCGGATCGGCTGCGGAATCGCCGCGACGATGCACGGGATGTCGAGATAGCTGTAGTGATTGGCGACGAGGATGTAGCGCTTGTCCGGATCGATGCGCTCGACGTTTTCCGTGCGCAAGTCGATGCCCGCGGCCTTGACGAGCAGCGTTCCCCAGAGCCTGACGATCTTGTCGATCGCGGGCGACGTGGAGCGAACGATGGCGACGACGATCGTCGCTGAAGAGAGCGGAATCGTGACGAAGATCGCCGCGAGGGCGAGCCAGGCAGTGCGCAGCATCGGCGCATGATACCGGCGGTTTGGAGTGCGGCAGCCGCGCTGCCGCTTTCGTATGTTTGTTCAGAGCCTGTGGCATACGAAAGCGGCGGCAGCTGCCACCGCACTCCAAACCCCTCACCCTTCCGGATAAAACACGAACAACCGGCACCCTTCCACCGACCGCGGCGAATGCGAGCTCCCCGCGGGGTGATGCAGGAACGTCCCCGCGCGATAGACATGCTCGCCGTCGTCGAAGTCGCCGGAGAGGATGTACACCTCTTCCGGTCCGGGCACGTGATGGTCGAGGCCGGGCCATTGCGCGCCCGGGGCGAACTCCACTTCGAGCGCGCGTCGCACGCCCTCGCTCCAGAGCTCGCGCACACGGACGCCGGGGCCGGGAACGCGTTCCTCGCGGACGCGTCCCACGACGACGCCATGCACGTCCGCTTTTTGCGATGCCGTGAGTCCGTGCTTCGTTTTGATGCGCTCGATCTGGCCGAGGTGTTTCTCGTCGTGGCGCTCGATGCGGTTGGCGGCGTCGCGGATGGACATCGGGCCGTATTCGGGATGCCTTCCGGTGCGCGAGAGCTCTTCGTCATTGAGTCGCTCGAGCAGCGCGAGGTTCATCCTCCGATGAAACCAGAACTGTTCGAGCAGCTCGCGCAACGGCTCGCGGCGATGCACGCGCTCGACCCACGCATCCTGCGCGAGCGACGGCAGCGGCGAGTCGCCGCCCGCGCCGGCGAGGATCGTGCGGATGCGGACGTTGTAGACGAGCTCGAGGTCGCCGAGGTGCGAGATGACGTCGGAGACGGACCACTTGCCTTCGGATTCAGGACGCGCGAGGTCGGGTTCCGCGATGCCGTGAATCGCGAGCAGGAGTCGGGAGTGAAACGCGCGGAGGTTGTCGAGTGTCTGTTGCATGATGAGAATTATGCGCGCGCGGTACCAGGCTCCTTTCGATTGGAACGGTTTGCTCACATGGCTCGCCGCGCGCGCGATTCCGGGCGTCGAAACGGTCGAGGACGGCGTCTATGCGCGAGGCGATGTGCGCGTGTGGCATGAGGGCGATGCCGTGCATGCGACGGTCGATGACGAACGCGTTCGCCGCGTATTCGATCTCGACACCGATCCTGCCGCGATCCAGGCGGTGCTCGGTCGTGATCGCATGCTCGGTCCGTTGCTGCGCAAGCGTCCCGGCGTGCGCGTGCCGGGCGCGTGGGATCCGTTCGAGCTCGCCGTGCGCGCGATCGTTGGACAACAGGTGAGCGTCGCCGGCGCGCGAACGGTTCTCGGTCGCATCGCCGCCGCGCACACACTCACCGCCGAGCGTCTCGCCGAAGTCACCGTCGAAGGAATGCCGCGCAAGCGCGCGGAAACGATTCGCACGCTCGCACGTGCAGTCGTGCAGCGCGATGTCGTTCTCGGCGAGAGCGATCTGACAAAGCTCCCCGGCATCGGACCATGGACCGCGAGCTACATCGCCATGCGGCTCGGCGATGCGGATGCGTTTCCCGCGGGCGATCTCGTGCTGCGGCGGCACGCGGGCGATCTCACCGAGCGCGAGTTGCTGAAACGCGCCGAGCGATGGCGTCCGTTTCGCGCGTATGCGGCGATGTTGTTGTGGACACACTGAACTGCCGTATGCTGTAACGGCATATGCGATCCGTCCTGGTGTTCCTTTTCCTGGCGAGCAGTTCCGTCTTCCCGATTGCGGCCACGGAGCTGTTCCCGATCGGATCGGGCGAGATCGGTTGGATCGGTACGAGCTCGTTCGACACCGCGCAGACGCGCGATGGAGCCATCGCGGTCTGGACCGACAGCGGAAATGCCGTCTATGTGACCCGTCTCGACAGGGATCTCGCTCCGGCCGCGCCGATCGCGCTCGGAATCGAGTCGGTGAAAGTGCACGTCGCGTCCGATCGTCGCGGTGCCCTGCTGGTGTCGAGCGGCAATGAGATGCATGCACGGTCGATCGACGGAGACCAGATCTCGGAGCGGACGCGCATCCCGGTCACCGGCACCGCGGAGCAGCTCGAATGGAACGGACGGCACTACGTGCTCGCGTTCGTGTCCGACGGACAGCGCGGCCTGATTCTTCTCGATCGCGCCGGGTTGGCGATCAGCGGAACGATTCGTTTTCCTCGCACGGAGGACGGCGCGATGCTGGCGTGCGGCGATACGCGTTGTCTGATCGGTTTCTCGAATGCGCAGATGGAGGTCATCGAGGAAGCGCAGTTTCCGCCTCCGGGTGAGGTCGTGAATGGTCGCTTGAAGAAACTCGGTCCTGTCGCGCTGCGTGCCGTCGGCTTCGATGACCTCGGGTTCTACAGCGTCGTGAGCGCGCAACATGCCGAGCTTCGCAGGCATGGCAATCTGCGCGGCGGGATTCGGGATCGTCTGCGTGATCCGCAACGCACGACGGTGCTGCCACTCTCTTTGTACGCAAGCGTTCTCACTGCATCGCATGGAGGCTCTGTCTACATCGCGGACAGACCAAACTACTCACCCACGCGGCTGGTGCGCCGCGGCCGGTCCGCAGACCTGGACCAGCTACGGCTACGCTTCCATCGTGAAGACACCGGAAGGGCCGATCCTGGATGGTGGGGACAGTGGTGGGGGAAAATACGCGCCGTCAGTGCTGCCGGCCGTCGCATTCGGCGGTGGAGAGAGCCTGATGATCATCGATACCGCGGGATGGGGTCCCGGCAAGCTTTCCCTGATGGATTCCTCGACTCCTCTGCCGTATCCGGTCCCGAAGTGGCTCGGCTACACGATGCGTTTGAGCGCGGACTGGACCGGCAGCGAATTCGTCGTGCTCGCCGGCAAGACGCTGGCGCGACATCATCCCGAGGGATCCCTTCGCGGAACGATCTCCCTCGGCGAAGACGTGCGCGACAGCGTCGGCGTCGCCGTCGATCTCGCGGGCGTGCTCGTGGTGAAGCAGCGCGGCGGCGTCATGGAAGCGGAACGCGTGGCCCTGCCTCCGTGGTGAAGCGCGAATTGCAGCGTTGTACAATCGGCCGCTCTCACAAAATGGAATATCTCCTCCCCGCAGGTGTGTCCACTTCACGGAACGTAAGGAGAACGGTGTGTCCGAGACCCTGATCGCAGCGGAAGAAGTCGAGGCTGTGGGCGCGGGCGCGGAGTCGATCGTCAACGACCTGACCATTCATGTCGCGACGGTGAACGGCTCCGGCTCGCAATCTTCGAACAACGTCCTGATGCGCTCTCTTTTTCAGATGGGCATCCCGGTCAGCGGCAAGAACATGTTCCCTTCGAACATCGCCGGCCTGCCGACCTGGTTCACCATCCGCGCGAACAAGGACGGCTGGATCGGCCGCAAGAAAGAGGTCGATCTGATGGTCTGCATGAACGCGCAGACCTCGCGCGAGGATGTGGAGGCGCTCACGCCGGGCTCGCTCTGCATCTATGACGCGCCGCTGAATTGCAAAGCGATTCGCAACGACATCGTCTACTTCGAAGTCCCGTTCACGAAACTCGCGGCCGGGCTGTCCGAGGATTCGAAACTGCGGAAGCTGCTGACGAACATGGTGTACGTCGGCATCGTCGCGGAGCTCATCGGCATCGATCGCGACGAGATCCTCAACGCACTCACCAAGCAGTTCAAAGGAAAGCAGAAAGCGATCGACGCCAACGTCCTGGCGATCGACAAAGGCATCGAGTACGCGAAAGAAAATCTGCCGCGCCAGGACAAATGGCGCGTCGAGCGGATGAACGCGACGCAGGGCAAGATCATCATCGACGGCAACGCAGCCGCCGCGATCGGATCGGTCTTCGCCGGCGTCACCGTCGTGACCTGGTATCCGATCACGCCGTCATCGTCGCTGTGCGAATCGATCATCGAATACGCGAAGCAGTGCCGCATTGATGAAAACGGCAAAGCGACATTCGCAATCGTGCAGGCCGAGGATGAGTTGGCTGCAGTCGGCATGGTTCTCGGTGCGGGCTGGGCAGGCGCGCGCTCGATGACATCGACCGCCGGTCCGGGCGTGTCGCTCATGGCCGAGTTCATCGGCCTCGGCTACTTCGCGGAACTGCCGGGCGTGATCTGGGACATCCAGCGCGTCGGTCCGTCCACGGGACTTCCCACGCGCACCGCGCAGGGCGACATCAATCAGGTCGCGTACCTCTCGCACGGCGACACGCAGCACATCGTGCTGATCCCGTCGAGCGTCGGCGAATGTTTCGAGTTCGCAGGACAGGCGCTCGATCTCGCGGAAGAGTTCCAGACCCCGATCTTCGTCCTCAGCGATCTCGACCTCGGCATGAACAACTGGATGTCCGATCCGTTCGAGTATCCCGACAAGCCGATCAAGCGTGGCAAGGTACTGACCGCGGAACAGCTGACGGCGCTCGAAGGGAAATGGGGCCGTTACGCGGACGTCGATGGCGACGGCATTCCGTGGCGCACGCTGCCGGGGACCGATCATCCATTCGCGTCGTACTTCACTCGCGGCTCGGGACACGACGCGCAGGCGCGCTACTCCGAGAAACCGCAGGACTACAAAGACACCGTCGATCGTCTCGCGAAAAAGTACGAGACCGCGAAGCTGTTCGTGCCGCGTCCCGTCGTCGATCACAAGGAAGACGCGAAGATCGGCTTCATCGCATTCGGTACCACCACCTGGGCGCTCGAGGAATCGCGCGATCAGCTGCGCCGCGAATTCGGCGTCGAGACCAGTTACCTCCGTCTGCGCGCACTGCCGTTCACCGAAGAGCTGAACGAGTTCGTCGCCGCGCATGACCGCATCTACGTCGTCGAGCAGAATCGCGACGGACAGATGGGCGAGATGATCCGACTCGAAGTCGGCGAGGATCAGCGCAAACTGCGCAAGATCCTCCACTACACCGGCCTGCCGTGCGATGCGCGCACGATCACCGACGCTGTGTTGCAGATGGAAGCATCGGCTGCGCTCAACGAGCCGCTGCTGCTCGTGCGCGCGGAAGCGCGCCTCACTGGCTCGATCGCCGCGGCAGCAACCGCGGCCGCGCTCAATCGCTCCAATGGCACGCAGAACATCGTGGCGGAGGATTAATCATGGCTGACAGCACAATGAAGATCGGATCCGGCGAAACGATCAAAGAGAACCGCCTCGGCCTCAAAGCCGTCGACTACCAGGGCGGCAAGTCGACGCTCTGCGCCGGCTGCGGACACGACGCGATCAGCAATCAGATCGTGCGCGCGTTCCACGAGATGAGCGTGAAGCCTGAGCGCGTCGCAAAGTTTTCCGGCATCGGTTGTTCGTCGAAAACACCCGCGTACTTTCTCGGACGCTCGCACGGTTTCAACGCCGTGCACGGGCGCATGCCTTCTGTCGCGACCGGTGCAATCCTCGCGAATCACACTATTGTCGGCATCGGCGTCTCCGGCGACGGCGACACCGCCTCCATCGGCCTCGGCCAGTTCATGCACATGGTGCGGCGGAACATCCCGCTCATCTACATCATCGAGAACAACGGCGTGTACGGTCTGACGAAAGGCCAGTTCTCCGCGACCGCCGATGAAGGCTCGAAGCTCAAGACCGGCGTGCTCAATGACTTGCCGCCGATGGATCTTTGTGCGCTCGCCGTGGAGCTCGGATGCGGTTTCGTCGCGCGCGGCTTCGCGGGCGATCCGAAGCAGATGGTGAACATTCTCAAAGCCGCGATCGCACATAGCGGCACGTCGGTCATCGATGTGATCTCGCCCTGTGTGACGTTCAACAATCACGAAGGCTCGACCAAGGGCTACACGTATTCGAAGGAACATCAGGAGCTGCTGCACCAGATCGGCTTCGTGCCCGAGTACGAACAGATCGAGATCGATTACGAGGCCGGCACCGTGCGCGAAGTGCAACTGCACGACGGCTCGAAGATCGTGCTGCGCAAGCTCGAAGAGGATTACGACCCGAGCGACGACGTAATGGCGCTGCAGCGCCTGCACCGCGCGACGAAAGCGGGACAGATGCTCACCGGCATCGTCCACCTGATGCCGCAGAAACGGAGCTTCACCGATCTGCTCAACATGGTGGATGAGCCGCTGGCGACACTGCCGCTCGAGAAAGTGCGTCCGCCAAAGGAAGCGCTCGACAAAATCATGCGCGATTTGATGTAACGGCTCTGTAATGCCGTAATCCCCTACTATGCAGCAATGCGTTACGCATTGCTGCTCCTCCTGCTCGCATCACCGGCGATCGCGGAGGACTGCACGCGCACATTCAACGCCGCTCCGTATTACACGATGAGCGGCGCCGTTCCCTTCGTCGCCGCGGATCTCGATGCCGACGGCCGCAGCGAGATTCTCATGCGCGGCGACTCCGGCAAGCTCGTGGCGGCTCATTATGCAAACGGCGGTTTCGACGAGCGGCAAACGATCGCGGAGCTTCCGTTCGGACTGACCGATGTCGTCGTGACGGACATCGATGATAACGGCAGGATCGATTTCGTTGCGCTCCTGGCGCAGGGTCTGGTCTCCATCA
>DASYLL010000358.1:0-5666 GCA_036009605.1 Thermoanaerobaculia bacterium
CTTTTCCGCCGCCACAAAACCTGAGGAGAGTTCATGCCACGGACGCGCGTGCTGCGTTTCCCCATCCTCGTTCTTCTCTCGCTTGCCACTCTCTCCGTGTTCGGACAAACGCAACTTTGTGAGTCGATCGTCCGCGCCGACGTCGTCGCCTTCGACTGGGCCTACCAGATCAACCGCCTCGGCACCACGCGCACCAACGGCGAACTGTACGCGCTGCGCGAAGACGTCGTGTCGAGCGATCCCTCGACGTCTGAGCTGCGTCCCGGGAAAGTCGCGCTGCGTCGCGACAAGCGTCCGCGCCCGATCGTTCTTCGCGTCAACGCGGGCAGCTGTCTCGAGATCAAGTTCACGAACCTGCTGACGCCGAAGCCGGCGGATCCGATGCAGCCGGTGACGCGCACCGCGTCGATCCACGTCAGCGGCATGCAGGTGTTCAGCAGCATCGCGGATGACGGCACGTGGGTCGGCCAGAACCCGCTCATCGGCAAGGGACAGCTCAGCGGCATCGTCGCGCCGTCCGTGTCGATGACCTATCGCCTCTACGCGCAGGAGGAGGGCACGAACCTCCTCTACAGCACCGCCGCGCAATACAACAACTTCAACCCCATGCAGATCTCGACGGGACTCTTCGGCAGTGTGAACGTCGAGCCGCGCTCGAGCGAGTGGTATCGCTCGCAGGTATCCGAAGATGACTTGAAGAGGGCGACCGTCGGAACGCTGCCGAGCGGACATCCGCAGATCGACTACGACGCGGTGTATCCGTCCGATCATCCGCGCGCGGGCAAACCGATCCTGCGGATGATCGATGGCGGAGGAAACCTCGTCCACAGCGATCTCACCGCGATCATCACCGGCCCCGATCATGGACTCTTGCCGGGCGGCCCCGGCGACAACCCCATGCTGCCCGATCGCAACCTGCCGTTCCGCGAGGTCTCGATCCTGTATCACGAGGCACAGGACGTCGTGCAGGCCTTCCCGTACTTCATGTACGCGAACAACAGCCAGACGCCGCGCAACGACGCCGGCGCCGACACGTTCGGCATCAACTTCGGCATCGCCGGCATCGCGCCGGTCATCCTCGCCAATCGCATCGGCGTCGGGCCCGCGCTCGATTGTCCCGAGTGCAAGTTCGAAGAGTTCTTCCTCAGCTCGTGGGCGATCGGCGATCCATCGATCGTGGTGGACGTGCCGGCGAACGCGCCGTGCAAGACCGCGGAGCTGCTCGAGCTGACGCTGAAGCTCGAAGAGAATCCGCGCACGTTCAATCCTGATCCGGCGATCGAGTGCAAACCGGAGAAGGGGAAGAAGGCCACGAAGGCGCTCTTCCCCGACGATCCCTCGAACGTCTATCACTCCTACCTCGGCGATCACGTTCGTTTTCGTGTCCTCCACGGCGGCGCGGCGGTGCATCACATCCATCACCATCACGCACACCAGTGGCTGCGCACTCCGGAGAGCAGCCAGAGCAACTACCTCGACGCGCAAGCGGTTGGACCCGGCTCGTCATTCACCGCGGAGCTCGTGTTCGCAGGCAGCGGCAATCGCAATCTGACGACCGGCGACTCGATCTTCCACTGCCACTTCTATCCGCACTTCGCGTCCGGCATGTGGGCGCTCTATCGCGTCCACGACGTCTTCGAGGCGGGTACGGAGCTCGATGCGCAGGGACGTCCGGTGCAGGGCGCGCGAGCTCTTCCCGATGGCGAGATCGATCGCGGCACACCCATCCCGGCCGTCGTTCCGATGCCGATGATGGCGATGGCGCCGATGCCGTCGAAGATTGAGATCGTCGACGGTCAGGCGCGCGTTTCCGAAGACGGACATCCCGGATTCCCGTTCTTCATCCCCGGCGTCGCCGGTCATCGCGCGCCGCATCCGCCGATGGATTTCGCGGTCGAGCCGAAAACGAAGGAAGTGCTCGACGGCGGCCTGCCGCGACATCTCATCGATTCCGCAACGATCGTCAACGAGCAGCACACCTCCCTCGATTGGTCGAAGGACCTCGGCGAAATCGTCGCGTACGAGCTGCCGGAAGAAGGCACGGCAGGGGAGAAGCGCGCGATCAAGTTCTTCAGCACGGCGACGCACGCGAGCGTCATGCCCGACGGCAAGCCCGCGCTGTTTCGCGTGAACGGCCTGCCGCGCGGTCCGATGCCGGGCGCACCATTCTCCGATCCCGCGGTCGTCGACGGACAAGCCGTCGGCAATCCGCTGAAGATCTATCGCGGCGTCGATCTGCAACTCAACGCGGTCTTCAACAAGGCGGGCTGGCACTATCCGCAACAGCGCATCCTCGCGCTGTGGGGCGACGTGAAGGAGTACGTCGACGGCAACAAGCCACCCGAGCCGCTCTTCTTCCGCGCCACGAACAACGACGTCATCGAGTACTGGCACACCAACCTCGTGCCGGCCTACTTCGAGCTCGACGATTTCGAAGTGCGCACCCCCACCGACATCCTCGGCCAGCACATCCATCTCGTGAAGTTCGACGTCATGACCTCGGACGGCGCGGCGAACGGCTTCAATTACGAGGACGGCACGTTCAGCCCCGAAGAAGTGCAGGAGCGCATTCACAGCATCAACCTCACGGGCGGTCTGTGGGACGAGTCGCGCAAGACGCAGCGCAAGCTCACTGCGAAGGCGATCGCGGAGCTTGGCGAAGGTCCGACGAAAGGCAGCAAGGCCTGGGTCGGTGCACAGGCCACGGTGCAGCGCTGGTGGCTCGATCCGCTGATGGACATCCAGCCGAACAAGACGAAGGTGACGGAGAAAGACCGCACCTACATGACCGTGTTCACGCACGATCACTTCGGTCCGTCGACGCATCAGATGATCGGCCTTTACGGCGGCCTGCTGATCGAGCCGCCGAATACGAAGTGGACGTCGCTCGATGGCAAGACGGTCTTCGGCACGCGCTACGACGGCGGTCCGACGAGCTACGCCGCGAACATCATCTTCAATGATCCCCAGCTCAGGAACGAGAGCTATCGCGAGTTCGCGCTCGAATGGGGCGACACGCAACACGGCTACACGCAGTTCAGCCGCCACCGGCCGGACTGCTATCGCTACACGCGTCCCGATGGAACCGTGTACGAGCAGAAGCCGCCCGACTTCGATTGCATCCCGCTCGCAGCCGGTCAGCAGTACTACGGCTGGGCCGATCCCGCGAACGTGCTGAACTGCATCAACTGCCCGCCGCAGCCGCCACTCGCGCCCGAGCCGCAGTCGCTCATCCCGAATCTTCCCGGCTCCGCGCCGTGGCCGCCGCAGCCACTGCTCGTGACCGATTTCTCGGTCGGCATGATGTCGATGAACTATCGCCTCGAGCCGCTGCCGGCGCGCGTGTTCACGCCGGGCGTCACGAATCCGAAAGCAGCGTCCGATGCGGCCGATCTCTCCTCGGCATTCCGCTCCATCGAGCGTCTCGATCCCGCGTACTCGCGACAGCCGGCCGGCGGCTCGCAGATCAATCCGATGTGCAGCGGAGCCGGTTGCTTCACGTTCCCGAAGACGGAGATCTCCGCCGGCATGGCGCCGACCGATCCATACACGCCGATGCTGCACGGCTACGAAGGCGACAAGGTGCAGGTGCGCTTGCTCGCCGGCGCGCACACGTCGATGCACGACTACACGATGCACGGCATGCGCTGGCTCGCCGAGCCGTTCGAGAAGAACTCGGGCTACCGCAACACGCAGTTCATTCTTTTGTCCGAGCACTACGAGCTGCTCTTCGATCTCCCACGCATCGGCGCCGACAATTCCATCGACTATCTGTACAACCCGAGCGCGTCGTACGAAGGTTTGACGAACGGCGCATGGGGCCTGTTCCGTGTCTGGAATCCGATGAAGAAGCAGCCGTTCCTCGCGCCACTGCGCTCCGGAACGATGACGCCGCCCATTCAGTCGTACAAGCCACCGACGACGATGACGACGGATTGCTCGCAGAACAAACCGTGCATCCGCGAATACGAAGTGCACGCGATGACCGTGCAGCAGGCGACGAACGATCCGAACGCCTCGATCCTCTACAACAAACGCGGCGTCAATCTGACGAAGGGCGCCAGCGACACCGCGAATCCCCTCGAAGATCCCCTCGGCCTCGTCTACGTCGTCGTGCCGAAAGGCCAGAAGCACAAGCCGACGAAAACCGTCGAGCCGATGGTGCTGCGCGCGAACGCCGGCGACTGGGTTCACGTCACGCTCGTCAATGACTTCACCGGCGACGAGAAAGTCTTCAAGACGTTCGAAGCCGCATCTCGATTCGGACTCACTTACGCGTCGCCATACAACTACATCCAGATCGCGTCATCGCCGAACGTCGGCCTGCACGCGCAACTCGTCTCGTATGACGTGCGCTCGAGCGACGGCGCATCGATTGGCAACAACCCCGTGCAGACCGCCGCACCCGGCAGGAGCGTCGACTACTGGTGGTACGCCGGCGTCATCGAAGGCGGCAAGCAGACGCCGGTCGAATTCGGCTCCATCAATCTGCTGCCATCCGATCCGCTGATGCAGGTCTATCGCGGTCTCTTCGGATCGCTCATCGTGGAGCCGATCGGCTCGCGCTGGATGGAAGATCCGCACAGCTCTTCATCAGCGACAGTGTGGGCCGGCGACAAGGTCTTCCGCGAGTTCGTCGTCACCTATCAGAACGACGCGAACATGCTCACGAACGGCGCGTCGTGGTGGTCCACCGGCAATCCGCTGGCCGGCTTCAACTATCGCTCCGAGCCACCCTGGCTCCGCTTCGGAAAAATGCTCGACAGCGCCCTCGGCGCAAGCAAGCCCGCCGACTGGACCAACCTCACGCAAGGCGACGTGAACAACATCTCCGCGCTGCCGATGACGCTCGTCAACGGCACCGCCACGACCGCGAATCAACTCGTGCGCGCCGATCCCGAAACGCCGATCTTCCGCGCACCCGCACGCATGCCCGCGCGTTTCCGTCTCGTGATGCCGGGCGGCGACGGCGACAACCAGATCACGTGGGAGCTCACCGGCCACCTCTGGCAGGAAGAGCCATACACGAACAACTCCACAAAGATCGGCTACAACCCGAAGTCGCAAACCAATGGATCACTGACCGGCTTCGGCGTGACGAGCGCGTATGAAGTCATCCTCGACTCGACACCCGGTTCGACGCCATCCGGCGGTCGCTTCGGAGTCCCCGGCGATTACATGTACCGAGCATGGACCGCGAATATGTTCCAGGGCGGCGCATGGGGCATCTTCCGCGTCGCGCCATGGAAGGGCACCGGCTTCCCCGACACCGTCGGCATCACGTCCGCCGCGGAGACGATCACGGGCTACACGACTCCGTGTCCCGTCACGATCAAAGGCGTCTGCAACGCCGGCGGTTACGTGAGCAGCGTTTCCGTCGCCGGAAAGAACACGCCCGTCGTGAATGGACTGTGGTCGTTCACGCCGACAGGTCCGCTCGGCGACACGTTCACCGTGACCTCGCCCGCAGGCGGCGTCGCGACGTGGGGAATCGTCACCAACGCCGATCTGACAGCCGCGGAACAACCGCTGATCCCGCTCGAAGACGCCGGCCCCCGCCCCCAGAGGAACTCGAGACCATGATCCTGCTCCTGGCCTTCCTGTTTGGAGTGCGGCAGCCGCAGCTGCCGCTTTCGTATGCCACGAGCGTCGAGACCGCAACAAAA
>DASYLL010000359.1:0-7088 GCA_036009605.1 Thermoanaerobaculia bacterium
GAGTGTCGTTGCCGCGCTCTTTGAGACTTTGCGACTTTGAGACTCTGCGACTCCCCGTTCAGGTTTCCACATTCAGGAACATGTACCCCGCGGCCAGGCCGAACAGAATGTTCGCCGCCCAGGCCGCCAGTAGCGGCGGCAGGTTGCCCACTTCGCCGAACTTCATGAACAGGGCGAAGACGATCCAGTAGACGATGCCGAGGATCAGGGCGATGGCGATGCCGTAGAGGGCGCCGCGTTTGCCCATGCGGAAGGCAAATGGCAGCGCGATGAGTGCCATCACGACGCTCAGGAACGGCCACGAGGTTTTCTCGTAGAGCTTCACGGTCAGTGTGTCGGCCGCGTAGCCCGATTCCTTGAGCGTCTCTACGTAGCGGCTCAGCTGCGCGAACGTCATCTGATCGGGAAGTCGCACGTCCATCGCGAAGTCTTCGGGCGTCTCCGGATAGAACAGGACCAGCGGCTCTTTGATGAGCGCGTAGGTCGACGGCGCGTTGTCGGGGAACGAGCGCAGCCAGCCGTCCTCGAACGACCATCCTTTGCCGTTCCAGGTCGCGCTTTTCGCGTAGACGCGGCGGACCATCCGGAACTCCGTCGGATGCAGCTCGAAGACCTGCACCTGGGTGAGGCGTTTGGCGTCGC
Organism: Thermoanaerobaculia bacterium; assembly: GCA_036009605.1. Classification (GTDB taxonomy): domain Bacteria; phylum Acidobacteriota; class Thermoanaerobaculia; order Gp7-AA8; family Gp7-AA8; genus QHVT01. The sequence goes on from DASYLL010000359.1 coordinate 643, forward strand.
GGTCGTACGCGAGGAAGTTGATCAGGTAGCGACCCTTCCCGAGGTACCAGAGCTTCTGTTGCTCGGCGGCGCTGATGGGAGGCTTGCCGTCGATGATCCGCTTGACCTGCTCGAGTCGCTGCGAGGAGTACGGCAGGATGAAATCGAGATTGAGATACGACAGGAGACTCATCAGGGCGGCGACGGCGAGCACCGGGATGCCGAGGCGGTAGAGCGAGATGCCGCTCGACTTGATGGCGGTGACTTCGTTGTTCTTCGACATCAGCGCGAATGTCACCAGCGTCGCGACGAGCACCGAGATCGGCACGGTCCAGTTCAGCACGGTGAAGATGTAGAAGCGGTAGTACGTCAGCAGCGTCGATGCAGCGATTCCGTGCTCGCGCGCATCCCGGGCTTTGTCGGTGTAGTCGATGATGATCGAGAGCGCCGCCACCGATAGCAGCACCAGCATGAGAACCTTGATGAACTCGCGCAGCACGTAGCGATCGAGGATGTTTGGAAACGTGATGTCCAGCTGATTCAGGACCGACGGATCGTCCTCGACAGAGTCGGCTCTGCGTGAACGGCGGCGCTTGAACAGACGACCGATCGCCTGAAACATGCGCGTGAGGATGCCGCCTTCGGAACGTGTGGCGAAGTCGCGATTGGCGCGGCTGAGCAGGAGCAATCCCGCGAACAGCAGGATCAGGTTCGGCCCCCACATGCCGAGCCACGCCGGAATCTTCCCGTCCTGGGCGAGCTGCTCGCCCTGGTTGAAGAAGACGTAATAGAAGACGATGATCGCGATACTTAAAGTGAATCCTGAGCTTCTGCCGCCACGGCGATTGGTGATGCCGAGCGGTAACCCGAGGATTCCGAACGCGATACAGGCGAACGGGATCGCGAATTTTTTGTGGATTTCGACGCGCGCGATATTGCGGGCGACGCGATCGCTGTCGCCGCCGCGGTCGTACTTGCGCTTGGCCTCGATGAGCTCCTTGAGGTCCATCTCACGCATCGAGCGGCCGAGCGTGGTCGCGTCGAATGAGCCGCCGCTGGACGGCAATCGGATGCGCTGGACTTCATTGCGCGTCAGGTCGTAGCGGTCGGGCTTGCGGGGATCCCAGACGTGGGTCTCGGCGCCCGTGAGATTCATCCAGATCTGTTTGTCATCGCCGATGAGTCCCAGGTTTCCACTGCGTGCGACGATGACCCGCTGGCCGGCACCGGACTGCGAGAGCGCGGCGAGATCTTCCTGATCCTGCGAAGCGTTGAGGTTCGCCGACATCTCGGTGGCGCTCTTCGGATCGACGGAATCGTTGCGGCTGTCGGCGACGAAGACGCCTTTCCACTGGCCGGTGGCGGGATCGACGTCGTCGACGTAGATCATCAGGTTCGCGTAGCCGGTGTGAAAGACGCGCGGTTTGACGATGTTCTCGGCGACGGATTGCGTCAGCTCGGCCTGCAGCGCAACGAACTGGCGGTTGCTCTCCGGCATGACGTTGTTGATGAGGTGGAAGTTCAACCCGAACATCAGGAAGCTGAAGAGGAAGACCGGGACGTAGATCGTGCGCGTGGAGATACCGAGCGCGCGCATGGCCACGATTTCGGAGTCCGAGGAGAGCCGGCCGACGGCGATCAGGATGCCGAAGAGCAGCGACATCGGCAGGGTCAGAACGACGATGTTCGGAAGGATGTAGACGAGCAGTTTGCCGACCACGGCACCCGAGAGCGAGCGCTTGATGATCAGGCCGGCCATGTCGAAGAGCTGCCGCATCAGGATGATCGAGGTGTAGAAGACGAAGCCGAGGACGGTCGGCCCGATCATTTCCTTGAGCACGTAGCGGGAGAAGATCTTCATTCGGCGCGGATTATGACGCGGGAACCGGGCCGGAACGGGTCGGAAAATGGCTTTCCACAGAGTCTCGTAAGATGGATTATGTTAAATCGTGTAACGTTTGGAGAGCGGCAGCCGCAGCTACCGCCCTTGCATGTTCGCGCCAGCGCTGTGAAGGCGGCAGCTGCGGCTGCCGCCCTCCGAACTAGGCCGCGGCTTCGGATCGGGTTCGGGCCAGAGCCTGATCCAGGTCTTCGATCAGGTCTCGTACATCCTCCAGTCCTGCCGACAGCCGAATCAGCCCGTCGCCGATCCCGACCTTCTTGCGCACGTCCGCTTCGACCGAGGCGTGCGTCATCGTGGCGGGATGACAGAAGAGGCTCTTCACGCCGCCGAGACTTTCGGCGAGCGTCCAGAGATTCAGCCGGCGCGTAAAGGCGCGCGTCTCTTCAATCGTTGCATCCAGGTCGAACGACACGATCGCGCCGAATCGGCTCATCTGTCGCCCGGCCACGGCGTGGTGCTTCTGATCGACGAAGCCCGGATAGTAAACACGCCGCACGCGATCGCTGGCGCTGAGGAACTTCGCGAGCAGCTCCGCGTTCGAGCAATGACGCTCCATCCGCAGGCCGAGCGTCTTCACGCCGCGCAGGATCAGGAAACAGTCCTGCGGGCCCGGAACGGCCCCGATGGCGTTCTGCAGGAACTTGAGCTCGTCGTAGAGTCCCTGATCGTCGACCAGGACCGCGCCGCCGAGGACGTCGCTGTGGCCGTTGATGTACTTCGTGGTCGAGTGCACGACGATGTCCGCGCCGAGCGTCAGTGGCTGTTGCAGGACCGGCGTCGCGAACGTGTTGTCGACGACCGTGAGGATTCCGCGCCGCCGCGCGATCGCGGTGCAACGCGCGATGTCCGTGATGTGCAGCAGCGGATTCGACGGCGTCTCGAGCCACAGCAGCTTCGTCTCCGGGCGGATCGCCGCTTCGATGTTCGCGGGATCGGTCGTGTCGACGAAGGTGAACTCGACACCGAAGCGCGAGAAGACTTTCGTGAAGATGCGCCAGGCGCCGCCGTAGAGGTCCTGTGTCGAGACGACGTGATCGCCCTGGCGCAGCAGCGACAGCACGGCGTGAATGGCAGCCATGCCGCTCGCGAATGCCAGTCCGTATCGCGCCTCTTCGAGCGCGGCCAGATTCTCTTCGAGCGCGGAGCGCGTCGGATGTCCGGTGCGCGCGTAGCAGAAGCCGTTATTGACGCCGGGCTCAATCTGCCGGAACGTCGAGGTCTGAAAAATCGGGGTGTTCACTGCGCCGGTGGCGGGATCATCAGCCTGACCAGCATGGATCGCACGAGTATCGAAACGATAAGCCATCAGAAATCCTCCTCGGACCAAACACGAAGGTTCGGTGCGTTACGCGATGTTGTGTGAGGAAAGGTCGCGGAGGACCCGGGTCAGCAGCGGCGAGAAAAAGCTACGCCTGCGCGCCCGGGCGACGCATCATCATTCGGCCCTGAAGGTTGGCGGAACGCGTCATTGGCGGCGGAGATTACGCGCCTGAACTACGAGGTGTCAAGAAAGACTTCACCTGGGAGACTAAGCTCATCGGGTTGCCGGTCTTCTTGATGTAGCCGATCGCGTTGGAGCGGTTGACGATGCTCTGCAGGTCTTCTTCGCTTTTTGCGGAGTGCAGAACGATCGGCGTGGCGGCGAGGAAGTCGAAGAGTTTCGTGAAGTCGAGAACGTGCTCGCCGCTCAGCGTCGGCATCTCGATGTCGAGCAGAATCAGGTCGGGCGACTCGCGTTGCACGAGCTTTGGCAGATGGAGCGACGAACTGGAGGTGACGACCTCCATCCCCGCCGCGGTGAGCAGCCGGCGGACCGCGCCGAGCAACTTCTCGTCATCGTCGATCACAAGAATCTTCGGCATTTCACTCCTCCGACTCCAGGCGCTTGAGCAGCTCGCGCACGGCTTCGATCACTTCCGTCTTCTCCACGTTCGGCTTCTTGAACGCCAGGTTCAGCGTGAACGGAAGCGACTTGTCTTTGAGCGCATAGGTGAAGTTTTTCGGACGCCCGGCCTTCTTCGACTCCGGTTTGGCGGTCTGTTTGCGGAGATCCTCGCGGGACAACTCCCCTGCCGCAAACGCGCGGACGACCTGCTCCATCGCCTCTTCGGAATTCGCGCGCGCGACCTGCACGAGCACGCTCTTGTTCGAGATGCCGGCCTCGCGACACATCAGGCGAATGCGATCCGGGATCTCGTTGATGAGCAGCGTCTCGGTGACGGTCGTGCGCGACTTGCCGATCACCTGCGAGATCTTCTCGTGCGTGTAGCCGAACTTCTGCTGCAGGACGTACAGGCCTTCCGCTTCTTCGAAGGCGGTCAGGTCCTTGCGCTGGATGTTCTCGATGAGCGCGATCTCGAGCTGTTCCTTCTCGTCGACGTCGAGCTCGATCGCCGGGATTTCGTCGAGGCCGGCCAGCGTCGCGGCGCGGTAACGGCGCTCGCCGGCGATGATCTGGTAGCGGTTCGGACTGATGAGGCGCACGAGAATCGGCTCGAGCACGCCTTTCTCGCGAATGCTCGCCGCGAGCTCTTCGATGTTGCCGAGCTGCGTGCGCGGCTGTTCCGCGTTCGGCTCGATGAGCTCGAGCGGCAGCATCGTGCCGATGTGGCGTCCGGACCGCTTGGTCAGCTCGTCGACATAGTGCGAGTCGTGGCGCATGACGGAGCGCTCGGGTAGTCCGCGTTTAGCCATGAATCGAAACTCTCCCCTCACACCCGTGCAAGCAATTCCTCCGAAAGGCTGTAGTACTCCATCGCGCCACTGGAACGCGGTGCGAACGTAAAGATCGATTCTTTGTACGCAGGACTCTCTTCGAGACGGATCGATTTCGTGATCACGGTATTGAACACGCGATCGCCGAAGACGTGGCCGATCTGTTCGTGAATGTCCTTGGACAGCGTCGTGCGACGGTCGTGCATGGTGATGACGACGCCGAGGAGCTGCAGGTTCGGATTGGGACGCGCTTTGATCTTCTCGATCGTTTCGAGCAGGTCGTCCGTACCCTCGAGCGCGAAGTACGACGACTGAATCGGCACGAGCACGTGCGTCGATGCGACGAGCGCATTGACGGTGATCATGCCGAGTGTCGGCGGCGTATCGATGAAGACGTAGTCGTAGTCGGTCGCTGCATCTTTCATCCGATCCTTGAGACGGAACGGACCGTCGAGATCACCGATGAGCTTCGACTCCAGTTTTGCGAGCGCGATTTTCGACGGCGCGACGAAGAGATTCGCGACGGACGTCGGCAGCACGACCTGCTCGAGATCGAATTCCTCGCTCACGAGCACGTCGTACATCGACTTCGTGACCGTGCGCGTGTCGATGAAACTCATCGTCGAATTCGCCTGAGGGTCGAGGTCGATGAGGAGTGTCTTGTGTCCCTTGTTGGCAACCGCGGCGGAGAGGTTGATTGCGGTCGTCGTTTTGCCGACTCCGCCCTTCTGGTTGGCGACTGTGATGATCATTGAGGCTGGGGGGATTCTACGGTGCGGCGCGGGTTAAGAGAAGAGAGTCTTAGAGATCTACAGTCTTAGAGTCGTAGAGGTGCGAACGGACCCCTCTACGACTCTAAGACTCTACCTCTCTAAGACTCTCTCCGTGACTACATCTTGTACTTGCCCAAATCCTCCGGCGAGAGGTTCTCGAACCACGCCTTCGTCTTCTCCACCGAGTCTTCACCGTCGGGCGTGATGGTCTGCGCCTGATCGAGCACGGACTGCGCGACGTAGATCGGGGCTTCGGTGCGAAGCGCGAGCGCGATGGCGTCGCTGGGGCGGGCGTCGATCTCGAGGGTTTCGTCGCCGCCAACTTTGTGGATGAGCACGCGGATCTGCGCGAAGAAGGTTGCGTCTTTGAGGTCGTTGATGACGACGCGGGTCACGCGCCCGTCGAGCTCCGCGATCATGTTGCGCAGGAGGTCGTGTGTCATCGGGCGCGGCGTCGTGATGTTTTCGAGCTGAAGAGCGATCGCGTTCGCTTCGAAGATGCCGACCCAGATCGGGAGGAAGAGCTTTTCGTCGTCGTCCTTGAGGACAACAATCGGCGAGTTCGACATCGGATCGAGCATGAGACCCTTGATCGACATCGGTACGAGCTCATCAAGAATGGTCATGCGACGGCCTCCCCGCGCAACGTGTGGTGCTGGGCAGAATCGATGCGCACCGCAAGGATACTCCCCAGCGGCGTCGCCAGGTCGCCGTGAAAATTCACGACCCAGTAGTCATCGGTCCTGCCCGACAACATCGCCGCATCGTGGCGGCTGGGGCCCTCGACAAGCACAGGCATCACGCGGCCGCGATAGGACTCAAGCCGTTCGCGCTTGTGCAGCTCGTGCAGATCGAACAGACGCTGGAGCCGCTCGGACGCAACCGCATCCTGGACCGGCGTCGCGATCTTCAGCGATGGCGTTCCCGGCCGCGGCGAGTACTTGAACGCGAACAGCGAGCCGTACCGCACTTCCTCCATGAGGCTGAGCGTTTCCTGGAAGTCCTCTTCGGTCTCGCCGGGAAATCCGACGATGAGATCGGTCGAAAAGTGAACAGCGGGCACGACCTCACGAATG
>DASYLL010000360.1:0-3105 GCA_036009605.1 Thermoanaerobaculia bacterium
GCGCATCGAGCATTCCCAACGTGCCGCCCTTGTCATGGGACGACGGAGGTGCGAGTGCGGCGGAGAGAGGAACGGTGATCGCGAGCAGCACGAATGCAGTCAAGCGATGCCGAAGGAAACGGCGAAATTCGTTCACGGCGAAGCCTCCTGTGGCTCAGGGCGAGGGGGGAAGGTGAATTGTGTGCTTCAGGAAAAGCCGAAAGTGGACGGCGCACTATAACCCAAGGCGAACGTGAGCGTACGAGCATCGGCTAGAATCGCCGCGCATGCCAACCGAAGTCGAAGTGCTCCGCGACCTCGCCCGCGCCTACTGGGCTGGGAAGGAAACACGCTGTCCGAAACATCCCGCCTCCCTCATGGCCGGCAGCTTCGTGCAGACGACGTTCGTCGATCACATCTTCCTCACCTGCCTCAGCGGCAAGGAAACGATCAGCATCCAACAGAGGCCGCGGCAGATGGAGTTCTTCGATCAGCAGGTCGAGGGATTCGTCGAGAGCATGCAGCGCGGTGACGCCATCCTCTGCTACCGCTGCCAGTCGCGCCTGGAGACCGGCGTGAAAGAGAACCGCGACACCGGCGTGAACGACTACACCTTCACCTGCGTGCGCTGCTTCTCCTGGGGCCGCTGGGTCGGCAAGCCGGAGCTGGCCAAGATCGGCAAAGACTGACCGGATGGGTAGTCCGTACGCGACGGACTTGATTGCAGAAAAGCAAGGATTTGTGCGCTCAATGAGCGAGAGCGGCCGAGGCGAACTCCGGCACGAGGAAGAGATTCTTCAGAGTGAGACCAGCGACAGCGACATGGCGACCAAGATCGGTGAGGTAGTACTTGTAGGTCTTACCGATCTTTTTGATGATGCCGTGCAGGCGGAGTCGTTTCAGCAGCCGCGAGACCTGTGACGAGCGGAAGTGGCCGAGGAGAGCGCGCAGGGAACGGTTGCGGAAGCCTTGAATGAAGAACTCACCGCGGCAGAGCACCTCGAAGAGCGTCTGATCATCGTCGTCGAAGAGGTTGAAGCCGCGATAGCGGTGCTTGCGTTCTTCGACTGAGTCAGAGATTTTCGAGAGCGCCTTGAGGCCTGGTGTTGGATCGTCAATGGCGGAAAGGAAGTGGATGTAACGGTCGTTGGCCGCGTGGGAGATGGAGGCCAGATCAGGGAAAAGGGAGTAGATGGACTTCTTCAGATCAGCGAGCTTCATGACCCTCTGACCATCACGCTGTTCCACCATGCGGTGGTGTCGAAAGAAGGAGACGTCGTTGGTGGTGGTCTCCACACGAAGAATGAAGCCATGCTTGTCGTACATCTTGATCGAGGCCGGGCCAAGGTAATGACGAACGCGCGTGCCGTGGATGCGGATCGAGAAGTCGCCGCCGGTCTCCCGCTTGTCGGTTGTGGCCGGTGAACGCCCAAGGAAGGTGGCGATGTCGTCGGCCTTGATGGCGTGGATGGCCGTTCGCAGCAGGTGGTCGTAAAGCGGGGCGAGATCTGCTGCGCTGCGGAAGACGATGTCGGTGGCGTACTCGGCCTGAGCGATGCTCCAGTGATACCGGCCGAGCGGAGCGAGATCAGGAACGTATCGGGCCGCGGCGGCATCCATGCGCTCGTGCAACTCGGTCACGACGAGGCTGTCCGATAGGTCCTGAGCTTTCCGCCAGTTGCTGATTGAAACGATGGCGTTGTCCTGCAACTCGAACGACACACGAGCGGCTTTGAGCCTGGAAGCGAGCCAGTTGTGGCCGTTGAAGTAGAACTGCGCCCGAAACGGACACCAGGTTGGCACGCTCAGAAAGCACAGACCGAGTACTTCGTCGATGAAGTAGAAATAGTAGTAGACGCACTTGCCGTGATCCGGGCGCAGATGCGTGAGGCCAGTCTGTTTGTCGTGCCACGGCCGGAAGGACGAGCAAAGCTCCATCACCGAGAAGATGTGCACCAGGCCGGGGTGGGTACCTCGCTCAGCCAGAATCTGCCGAATCCGATCTTCTTTGCGATAGTTCGTCGGCTTCTTGATGTACTCGACCTCGATCCCCTCATCGGCAGCCACCTTCGTCGCGTGCGCTTTGATCGCATCGCGCAACGGCTCGGCGAACAACTTCGCGTAGTCGAATAGCCGGATGTCTCGCGCATCGAGAGTCGTAGCCATCGCATTCGCGTAACACACCGACGGCAGGGTCCCGCGGATCACCACCCGGTCGTAGCAACTGAGCACTCCGGCGATCTGGTCACGATGGCGCTCGATCAGGCTGGCCATCCGGTGACGATACCGCCGACCGTGCCCGCGTACTTACTTTCTTGGTTTCGGCTTCGCCGAGGTAGGGAATTGATCGCGAGCCGGCACTCCTGTGAGGAGGTGGCTCGATGATTCTCGATGGCGCGACACTCGATCCCAAATCCCTGCCGAAGTACGACATCTGCATCGTGGGAGCCGGTGCGGTCGGAATCGCGATGGCGCATCGGCTGCGCGGCAAGGGCAAGAAGAAGATCGTCGTGCTGGAGAGCAGCATCAGGAACACGCAAGGGTCCGATGCTCCCGGCGCGATGCACGCCTACGATCCGCTCGTGCAGGTGCCGACGACCGTCCGCACCGATGAATTGCCGACGCTGCGAGACTGGACCGATAAGACCGTTCTCGATCTCGATCGCGGGAACGTGAACACGTTTACGTGTGCGGCCCGTCCCGAGGGATTCCTGACGGCGGCGCGTTCGAGGACGTTCGGCGGCAGTACCAATTGCTGGGGAGGCTACATCCGCCCGCTCGACGAACGCGATTTCGAGGAATGGCCGATCGACAAGGAGGAGCTCGACCCCTTCTATCGGGATGCCATGGAGCTCGTTCAGCTCGATCATTACGACTGGTTCGATGATCCGCAGCAGTGGGTCGACAGCAGATTGACGTACGACATCCAGACGCTCAATCTCCGTGTGGGATCTCCGCTGCGCACCGTAGTCATTCAGCAGCAGCAGGATCCGAATATCCATTGTTTCCAGATCCAATTCGCCGACGTCTTCAATGATCCGAACATCACGCTGATCCGCAACGCCACCGCGCTCTATCTGAAGACGGGACGTACAGCGGAAGGGCAGGCGTCCGCGTTTCAGGCTC
>DASYLL010000361.1:0-29032 GCA_036009605.1 Thermoanaerobaculia bacterium
CGTCACCGCCCGCTGGCCCGGCACGCGATACGGCGCTGTGATCGCGCCAGTGGCCATCGTTTCCACTGCATGCGACTTCGGATCGTAGAAGACGATGCCGCGGTCCTTCTCGTTCATGAACAGCACCCAGCGCTCGTCCTCGAAACGCTGGAAGTAGCCGGCGGTTTTCGTCTGCGCGAGCGCGCGAAGCAACTTCCCGCGCGAATCGTGCAGCCACACGCCGCCCTCGCGCAGCATCATGATCTTTCCGTCCGACGTCGGCGTCGGACTGAAGCCGCGCGCGAGCGGCAACGGCGTCGCCTTCTGCGACCGCAGGTCGTACCGCACCGCATGCACGCCGTTCCCCGTCTCATCGAGACTCGAAGCCTCGGTCGTGAAGAGCAGCGACGCACCATCCGGCAGAAACGACGGCTGATTGTCGTAGCCGCGATGATTGGAAATGTTCTGCAGCTCCGAAACCGCGAAGCGACCCTCGCGAAGATCGAGCTTGCCGACCCACACTTCGGTCTCGAGGATCTGCGCCGCCGCAATGCGCGACCACGCTACGAGGAAGAGAATGCTCACGATCCGCATGCGCCGCATGGTAGCCGAATCGTGATGGCGGGTCGGGCTGCTCGCGGTTAGCATCTGCGCCATGAATCGTGCGCATCCACGCCTGTTCGCCGCCGTTGCCGCTCTCGCTCTTGCCGTCAGTGCTTCTGCCGCTGATGTGAAGTACGACGAGAAACTGTTCTCCGGTCTCGAGCTGCGCAACATCGGTCCCGCGCTCACCTCGGGACGCATCGGCGATCTCGCCGTCGATCCGCGCGATCCGCGCATCTGGTATGTCGCCGTCGCCTCCGGAAGTCTCTGGAAGACGACGAACGCCGGCGTGACGTTCACGCCGATCTTCGACGATCAGCCGTCGTACTCGATCGGCTGCGTGACCATCGATCCGCACGATTCGCTGACCATCTGGGTCGGCACCGGCGAGAACAACAGCCAGCGCTCCGTGTCCTGGGGCGACGGCCTATACAAGTCGACCGACGGCGGCAAGTCGTGGAACAACGTCGGCCTCACGAAGTCGGAGCACATCAGCAAGATCGTCGTCGATCCGCGCGATCGCAACGTCGTTTACGTCGCCTCGCAGGGTCCGCTCTGGAAGAGCGGCGGCGAGCGCGGCCTGTACAAAACGACCGACGGCGGCAAATCGTGGAAGGCCGTGCTGACGATCAGCGAGAACACCGGCGTCACCGACGTCGTCCTCGATCCCTCGAATCCCGACACGCTCTACGCAGCGGCCTATCAACGCCGCCGCCACGTCTTCACGCTGATCAACGGCGGACCGGAATCGGCGATTCACAAATCGACCGACGGCGGCGCGACGTGGACGAAGTTGAGCAACGGTCTTCCGAAAGAACAGATGGGCCGCATCGGCCTGGCCATCCCCGCGAAATCGCCGAAGACCGTCTACGCGATCATCGAATCGTCGCGCCAGACCGGCGGGTTTTATCGCTCTACTGATGGCGGCGCGAACTGGGAAAAGCGCAACTCGCACGTTCCGTCGAGCCCGCAGTACTACACCGAGATCTTCACCGATCCGAACAACGCCGATCGCGTTTACTCCACCGACACCTATCTGCGCGTCACCGATGACGGCGGCAAAACATTCCGGCGCGTGGAACAGAAGAACATTCACGTCGACTATCACGTGATCTGGGTCGATCCCGCGAACAGCGATCATCTCCTCGCGGGCAATGACGGCGGTCTCTACGAAACGTGGGATCGCGGCGCGAACTGGCAGTTCAAACCGAACCTGCCGGTGACGCAGTTCTATCGCATCAGCGCCGACGACGCGCTGCCGTTCTACCACGTCTACGGCGGCACGCAGGACAACTTCAGCCTCGGCGCGCCATCTCGCACGACGACCGCCCACGGCATCACCAACAGCGACTGGTACATCACCCTCGGCGGCGACGGCTTCCGCTCCCTCGCCGATCCGAAAGACCCGAACATCCTCTACGCCGAATCGCAGAACGGCGGACTCAATCGCTTCGACAAACGCACCGGCGAAGCGCTCGACATCCAGCCGCAGCCGACCGGCACCATGGATCCGCTGCGGATGAACTGGGACTCCGCGCTCGTCATCAGCCCGCACCAGAGCAACCGCCTCTACTTCGGCGCGCAGTACCTCCTCCGCAGCGACGATCGCGGCGACACGTGGAAAGCGATCAGCGGCGATCTCACGCGCCATCTCGATCGCAACAAGATTCCGGTCATGGGCCGCGTGTGGGGTATCGACGCGGTGGCGAAGAATTCGTCGACGTCGTTCTACGGCAACATCGTCTCGCTCTCCGAATCGCCGCTGAAGGAAGGACTGCTCTACGTCGGCACCGACGACGGTCTCGTGCAGATCACCGAAGACGGCGGCCAGCACTGGCGCAAGGTCGAGAAGTTCCCCGGCGTGCCGGAGATGTCGTACGTCTCGTGCCTCACCGCATCCGCGCACGACGTGAACACCGTCTACGCAGCGTTCGACAATCACAAGACCGGCGACTTCAAACCGTATCTCCTCGTCAGCACCGATCGCGGCGCGAATTGGAGATCGATCGCCGCGAATCTCCCGACTAATTTCACGACGTACTCGATCGTCGAGGATCACGTCGATCCGAAACTCCTATTCGCCGGCACCGAGTACGGACTCTTCTTCACGCAGAACGCCGGTACGAACTGGATGCAACTCAAAGGCGGCCTGCCGACGATCTCGGTGCGCGATCTCTGGATCCAGAAACGCCGCAACGATCTCGTGGTCGGCACCTTCGGGCGCGGCGTCTACATCCTCGATGACTATCGCGCGCTCCGCACGATGAACGCGACCGTCGCAAACGCCGACGCAACGCTGTTCGCGCCGCGCGAAGCGGAGCTCTACGTCGAGCGCGTGCCGTTTGGTCTTCCCGGAAAAGCATTCCAGGGCGCCTCGTTCTTCACCGCACCGAATCCGCCGTTCGGCGCGGTCTTCACGTACTACGTCAAAGACGAGCTGAAGACGCTCAAGAAACAGCGCTGGGCGAGCGAATCGCTGATCGAGAAAGACGCCGCGATCCCCTATCCCACGTGGGAAAAGCTCCGCGCCGAACAGCGCGAGCTCGATCCGACGATCGTGCTGATCGTCTCCGACGATGAAGGCAATGTCATACGCCGCGTGACCGGACCCGTGACCTCGGGCTTCCATCGCGTGGCGTGGGACCTCCGCTATCCGCCACCGTCGCCGATCGAGCTCGAGCCCGAGGCGCCGGACCAGTTCGCGACGCCAATCCAGGGACCTCTCGCCGCGCCCGGCACCTACAACGTGCGGCTGGCGAAACAGATCGACGGCGTCGAGACCGCCATCGGCCAGCCGCAGACGTTCACCGTCGTCCCGCTCTATCTCTCGTCGATGAGCGAAGCGGATCGCCCGAAAGTGCTCGAGATCCAGCGCCGCGCCTCGCGATTGCAGAAAGCGATCATGGGCACCATGCGCGCGAACGACGATGCACTCGTGCGCGTGCAGCACATCCGCAAAGCGCTCGATCAGATCGACGGACCTGACCCCAAACTCGTTGCCCGCATCAACGCCGTCGACAAGATCCTGCGCGACATCGATGAATCGCTCAACGGCGATCCCACGCTCCGCGCCGCGAACGAGCCCGCACCGCCCGCCCTCATCGACCGCATCACCGTCGCCGTGAACGGCTTCACGACGACTTCGCCTCCGACGAACACCCACCGCGAAGCGCTCGCAATCGCCGAACAGCAGTTCGTCCCGCTGCTCGCGAAGTTGAAGCAGGCCGTCGAGGTCGACCTCGCCGCGATCGAGAAGGAGCTGAACGCCATGGGCGCGCCGTGGACGCCGGGGCGGATTCCGGAGTGGAAATGATCTTCTGAAGCGACGAAGCCGTTGCTGGTTACTGGTTGCTGGTTCGAGGTCGTTCAGCGCGGGAAGGTCACGCTCGCGCTGAATCACCTTGAACCAGCAACCAGCAACCAGCAACCAGTAACAGCCCAGTGTTATCGTGCCCCCGATGTCGAAACGCGCCCTCATCACGGGCATCACCGGTCAGGACGGCAGCTATCTCGCCGAGCACCTTCTCTCTCTCGGATACGAGGTCCACGGGCTCGTCCGCCGCGTCGCGTTCGAAGTGCCGGAGCAGCGCTTCAGCCGCATCGCGCATCTCCTCGACCGCATCGTCCTCCACGCCGCGAGCCTCGAAAGCTACCCGAGCATCTTCGCGGTGATCAGCAAGCACAATTTCGACGAGTGCTATCACCTCGCCGCGCAGAGCTTCGTCGCGGAGAGCTTTGCCGACGGCTTCTCGACGATGGCGCTCAACATCAACGGCGTGCACTACGTCCTCGCCGCGCTGCAGCAGCTGCAGCCCCAATGCCGCTTCTACTTCGCGGGCTCGAGCGAGATGTTCGGTCGCGTGCAGGAATCGCCGCAGAACGAGAACACCGCGTTTCATCCGCGCAGCCCGTACGGCATCAGCAAAGTGGCCGGCCATCATCTGACCGTCAACTATCGCGACTCCTATCAGATGTACGCGTGCAGCGGCATCCTCTTCAATCACGAGAGCCCGCGCCGCGGCCATGAGTTCGTCACGCGCAAGATCAGCTCCGCCGTCGCCCGCATCAGCCTCGGCCTGGCGAACGAAGTCCAACTCGGCAATCTCGACGCCGTTCGCGACTGGGGTCACTCGCGTGACTACGTTCGCGCCATGCACATGATGCTGCAGCAGGACACACCGGACGACTACGTGATCGCCACGGGCGTCGCGCATTCCGTCCGCGATCTCTGCGAGCTCGCGTTCTCCGTCGCGGGACTCGACTATAGCGACTACGTCAAAGTGAGCACGCGTCTCACGCGACCGAGCGAAGTCGAATCGCTCGTGGGTGACGCGACGAAAGCACGACGCCAGCTCGGATGGGAACCGACGGTCTCCTTCCCCGATCTCATCCGCGAGATGGTCACCTCCGATCTCGCCCACCTCGGCGAACTGGCGGAGAAGTCATGAGCGAAGACGCACGCCTCGAAGTGGAGAACGATTCGCTGCGCTTCGAGTGCACGATGCTGCGTCGCGAGACCGAGCGCATTCTGAGCATCAACCGCGCGCTCGAAGCACGCGTCGTGCTCGCCGAAAGCGAACGCGATCGCCTGCGCACCTACCTGCGCCGCGTCGAACAATCGATCCCGTGGCGCGTCGCGCAGAAACTGCGCGGAATCCTGGGTCGGCGATGGTAGAGAACCACGCAGAGAAAGAGTCCGTCGCGTACTGGCGCACCCTTGCGATCGAGCGGCAACGCGAGCTCGAAACGCTGCGCGAGCGCTTCCTCGGCCTGATCGACGGCATCTCCGACAAACACGCCCGCGCGCTCTTCGACATGCTCGACGACTCGCGCGCGCCGTGGCTCCGCACACTCGACGAGCTCACGACCACGTCCATCGTCGATCCCGATGACGTCACGGTCGTGCTCACCGATCTCTGGAGACGCGTCGCCGCCGACGCCTCTTCTGCCACCCGACGGTAAATGCGCCCGGTCACGATCGTCATCCTCGCGTGGAACCGCTGGTCGCTCACCAGGCGACTGCTCGACAGCATTGCGCGCTTCACCGAGCTCGCAAACGTTCGCGTGGTGGTCGTCGACAACGGCAGCACCGACGAGACCGCGACCGAGCTCGCGACCTACGCATGGGTCCACGTCATTCGCAACGCGGAGAACCTCGGATTCGTCCGCGGCAACAACCTCGCGCTGCGACAGATCGAAGAAGGCCACGACGCCGTCCTGCTCAACAACGACGTCGAGATCCTGCACGACGAATGGCTCGAGCGCCTGCAGCAAACCGCACACTCGGACGCAAACATCGGCATCGTCGGCTGCCGACTCGTTCTCGGTGACGGTCGCCTGCTGCACGCGGGAACGTGGATCCGTCCCGACGATTGCTGGGGCCAGCAGATCGGCGCACACGAAACCGATCTCGGGCAATACACGGAGACCCGTCCCGTCGAAGGGATCGTCTTCGCGTGCGCGTACCTCAAGCACGAGGCACTGAAGAAGGTTGGTCTGTTGTCCGAGGAGTATCGGTCTTACTTCGAGGACACGGATTATTGTTTGCGGGCCGCGCAGGAGGGATTTCTCACCGTCTGCTGCGGCGGCGTCACGATGCGGCACGATGAGCATGGCTCGACCAGCGGTGACGAAGACTTTCGCCGCGACCTCTTCGAAGAGAGCCGCGCGATCTTCCGCGCGAAGTGGCAGAACAAACTCGAAGCGCGCTACCACACGGAGCTCACGTGGCAGTCGATCATGAGCTGGACGAACGGTTACGCGATGAGCTGCCGCGAGATGATGCGCGCGCTCGACGATCAGGGCGTACACCTCACCTATCGCTACGCGTACGGCAAAGGGACTACGTTTCCTCTCGCGGAAGAACGCTACACCGGCGATCGCCTGCTCGACATCATCAGCGCGCGAGACGTTCCGTCGAGACCCAGAGTCGCCGTGACGTACGCGCAGGGGAACGTCTTCGAACGCAATCCCGCGCGCTACAGGATCGGCTTCACGATGCTCGAAGTCGACGGCTTTCCGCGCGACTGGGTGCAACAGGCCAACAGGATGGACGAGATCTGGACGCCAACGGAGTTTGGCCGCAAGGCGATGCTCGACAGCGGCGTGAAGCGTCCCGTACACGTGATCCCGCTCGGCGTCGATCCGCAACACTTCCACCCGAACGTGAAGCGCGTCGAACAGCGCGGCGACGCATTCGTATTCATCGCGAACTTCGAATGGGGCGAGCGCAAATGCCCCGAGTTGCTCTTGAGCGTCTTCAATCGCACGTTCAAGCGCAGCGACAACGCGGTCCTCGTGTGCAAGATCACGAATCGCAATCGCGAAGTCGACGTCGCGAATGAGATTCGCGCGCTGGGGCTCGACGAAAACGGTGGCACGGTCCATCTGATCTACAACCGCGAGCTGCCGCACTACCAGCTGGCGACGTTGTATCGCTCGGCCGATTGCTACATCTCCACGACGCGTGGCGAAGGCTGGGGACTGCCGCTACTCGAAGCGATGGCGTGTGGACTGCCGGCGATCGCGACCGACTGGGGCGGACACACCGCCATCCTCGATCCCGCCGACAGCTACCCGCTGCGCGTCCGCGGCACGATCCCCGCCGTCGCGCTCTGTCCTTATTACGAGGGCTTCTCGTGGGCCGATCCCGATCCCGAGCATCTCGCGCAACTGCTGCGGCACGTTTACGAGAATCGCGATGAAGCGAGAGCGCGAGGACTGCTCGCCGCGCAACGCGTGCATACGACGCTGACCTGGGCCGACACCGCCCGCGCGATCCGGCGTCGGTTGCAATCGATCTCATAGCTCCACGCTGTCATCCCGAACGTGAGAGAGGGACCTGGGCGGGAGGGGCACGAAGATCATGCCTGTCGCCCCGCCCACCCAGGTCCCTCGCTCACGCTCGGGATGACAGGTCAATCCCGACTTGCCAAACTTGCTCGATCACGGCGAAGATACGAAGCAGAGGGGCGCGACCCTGATGGTCGCCACACAATCAAACTTGCGCACACTCGTTCGATCGCTGTTTCTTGCCGCTGCCATCGTCCTTACCGCCGCTCCGCTCGTTCACGCGCAGGAAGCGGACATCCTCGTCACGAAAGACGGCCCGAGCGAATCGGACGCCGACACGGACGTCTCGTACAGCGTCACCGTGACGAACCTCGGGCCCGACGACTCCTCCGAAGTCACGCTCACGGATGGAATCCCATCCGGCATGACCTTCGTCTCCGGCGCGCAGGATTCCGGACCGGCGTTCAGCTGCTCGTTTCCAACAGCTGGCGACACGGTCGGCAGCACCGTCTGCACGATTCCGACGCTGACGACCGGGAGCACCGCAACGTTCACGTTCGTGTTCCACATCCCGGCCGGCACCCCGCCCGGCACGGCGTTCGTGAACATCGCGACCGTCAGTTCGGCCACCGATCCCAACGACGAGAACAACTCCGCTCCCGCCGGCACCGTCACGCCGTTCCCGCCACAGGGCGACATGTCGGTCACGAAGACCGGACCGAACGGCGCGGGACCCGACACCGACGTCGTCTACACGATCACGATCCACAACGCCGGACCCGATGATGCCGAGAACGTGCAGGTCAACGACACGCTGCCCGGCACGATGACGTTCGTTTCGCTCGCACAATCGGGCTCGCTGACGATCAGTTGCACCACGCCTTCCCCCGGCAGCGGCGGAACGATCACCTGCGAAGCCGCTACCTGCCCGGTGGACGGGGATGTCATTCTCACGATCACCGGTCACATCCCCGCCGGCACGCAGGCCGGTGAGACGTACGAGAACGTCGTCAGCGTCACGTCGAACGACGATCCAAATGACGAGAACGACCAGTCGGCGACGCTGCTCATCGTCTCCTCCTCGGATGTCGAAGTCGAGAAGACAGGACCGGCGACTGCCACGGCCGGATCGGACCTGACGTACACGATCATCGTCTCGAACAACGGTCCCGACGCCGCGGTGGACGTACAGCTCAACGATCCATTGCCGGCGGGCACGACGTTCGTTTCGCTCGCGCAGAACAGCGGTCCGGTCGCGTCGTGTTCGACGCCTTTCATCGGCGCAAACGGCACAGTCGCCTGCACGTGGGCAGTTCTCGGCAGCGGCGCATCGGCGACGTTCACACTCGTCGTCGAAGCAGGCAACATCACGGAAGCGATCAACACCGCGACCGTGAGCGCGAGCGGCTCGGACGGCGATCCGTCGAACAACAGCTCAACGGTCGAGACGACGATCACACCCGAGGCGGATGTTTCCGTCGTCAAGAATGGACCGACGAGTGCGGAGGCCGGAAGCAACATCAGCTACACGATCACCGTCACGAACGACGGACCGTCGGATGCCGAAGATGTCGAGCTCACCGACACGGTTCCCGCGAACACGACCTTCGTCTCGGCAACGCAGACCAGCGGACCGTCGTTCAATTGCACCGGCACCGTGAGCTGCACGATCGCGACACTCGCGCCGAATGCCGTTGCCACGTTCGAGTACGTCGTGAACGTCGCACCGTCGGTCGTGGATGGCACGGTCATCACGAACACCGCCAGCGTGTCGACGACCACGGACGACTCGAACACGGCGAACGACTCGTCCTCGGTGAACACAACCGTCGAGACAAGCGCTGATGTCTCCGTCGTCAAGACCGGTCCCACTGCCGCGAATGCGGGAAGCGACATCACGTACACGATCACGGTCACGAACAGCGGACCGTCGGATGCCGCGAGCGTCACGCTCACCGACACCGTTCCGGCGAACACGATGTTCGTCTCGTCGACGCAGACCAGCGGTCCGACGTTCAACTGCGTCGGCACAATGACCTGCACGATCGCGACGCTCGTGAGCGGTGCGACAGCCACGTTCGACTACGTCGTCAACGTCCTGCCCACCGCGCCGGATGGAACCGTGATCACGAACACCGCCGACGTAACGACGACCACGACCGATCCGGTACCAGGAAACAACTCCTCGTCGGTGACGACGACCGTCTCCGCGGTCGCCGAAGTCACGGTCGTGAAGATTGGACCCGGGTCAGTCTCGGCCGGATCGAATGTGAACTACGAGATCACGGTCACGAACAACGGACCGGCCGACGCGTTCACCGTAACGCTCACCGACATCCTGCCGGCGAACACGACATTCATTTCCCTGACCCAATCCAGCGGTCCGACGTTCTCGTGCACCGCGCCGCCGGTCGGCAGTGCAGGCACCGTCACCTGCACGATCGCAACGCTCACCTCGGGCGCGATCGCGACGTTCGACCTCGTGCTGAACATCACCAACGGCGCGACGGGAACGATCTCGAACACCGCCACTGTGACCTCACCGAGCGACCCGACCCCGGGCGACAACTCGAGCACGACGGACGCCGAAGTGGGCATCGCCGGCGTTCCGACGCTGTCGCCGTATGCGCTGGTGCTCCTCGCGCTGGCGCTCGCCGGAATCGTGTTGTTCCGCAGATAGTCGCGATCTACTGCCTTCTCCCCGTTCGCGGGGAGAAGGCTATCGCCACGCGGACAGAATCGCGCCCGCCGCGAGAAACGACACGAGGTTGTATCCGGAGTTGATCAGCCAGAGCATGCGCGGCTGAGCCGAAAACAGCGACGTACCGAAACTCGTCACGCCTGCGAATCCCGCCCAGCAAAGCGCCGCCACCATCAGGCCGCGCTCGATCGTCACCGGCGCGAACTGCTGAATCACAATCGCGAGTGCGAACGCCGTGATCAGTCCACAAAGGAACACGATCGCGTAAGAAGCCGGTCCCGCGGCGTTGGCTTTCAACTCTTCTTCGGTCTTGCCCATGAGCGCCATCCATGGACGTCCAAAAAGGACCGAATACCAAAGGCCGCCGAGGATGAAGATGACGATTCCGCTCACGAGGATGGCGAGATAGTTCAGTTCTGGTAAGGGCATTAGTCCTCCTGCGTAAAGTCGACGAGAAGAAGCGAGGATACGCTCACTGAAGTCGATGCCTGAGAGATGGGTTTGATGGTAGAGTCCCGTGCGATCTCAAACACACGCTTCTTGCGGGGCGCAGCTCGCCCCAAATCACTTTCAATGGGGTGGAACTATGAACGCTTCGCGGCGCGTTTATCTGATTCTTGCAGCATGTTTTGTAGCGATTCTCGGCGCGCAACGCGCCGCTGCGCAGTGCTTCAGCCTGCCCACGGTCGGGGGGCCGTCAACGCAAAACTTTGCTGGGTTGGCGACTGCCGGCACGAATGTCGCGTGGACCGACCACAGCACGATGCCCGGGTGGTACTCGACCCGCACGACGTATAACGCCGCCACCGGAAGCAGCAACGCCGGTTCCCTGTACAGCTTCGGCGTGGCAGGGACGAATCCCCTCACCGATCGCGCGCTCGGTGGCATCGGCTCAGGCGGCACCGGGACGTTCTACTGGGCGGTCTGCTACACGAACAACACCGGTTCCGCATTGTCGTCCGTCGACATCGCGTACATCGGAGAACAGTGGCGTGACGGCGGAGCAGCAGTCCCGGTCGCGCAGACGATGGCGGTCGAATACCAGGTCGCGGCAACGGGCACGATCACGGACGCTGACACACCGACGACCGGCTGGACGGCCGTCCCCAGCCTCGACTTCACCAGCCCCACCTTCACCAATACAGGAGCCGGCGCTCTCCTCGATGGCAACGCCGCTGCGAATCGCACCGCGAAAGCCGCGACCATCACCGTCGGCGTTGCCGTCGGAAGCGAGTTCTGGATCCGCTGGCGCGACATCAACGACGGAGGCAACGATCACGGCCTCGCCATCGACGACTTCATCATCACGCCGCAGGCGACCGGCGGCAACGCGGCCGTCGTTCCCACGTGCGCCTCTCCGATCACCACGACCGCGGGCAACGCCACCTCCGGCCCCGTCAGTGCCACTGACGCCGACGGCACCGTCGTCAGCGCCACGATCACAGGCATCACGCCGTCCAATCCCGGCACGATCACGCTGACGGGCTTCACTCCCGCCGGCGCAGTCGGCGGCACCGCGACCGCAACGCTCGACGTCTCCGCCGCCACGCCGCAAGGCTCCTACAGCGTCACGATTCAGTGGGCGAACAACGACGGATCTCCGCAGACTGCGAACTGCGTCGTCAGCGTCGTCGTCAACGCTCCACCCACCGTCGTCTTTATCCATGACGTGCAGGGCAACGGCGCCGCTACCCCGATTCCCGGATCGACCGTCACCGTCGAGGGCGTCGTGATCGGCGACTTCCAGCCGGTTCCGAACGACAACCGCCTCTCCGGCTTCTTTGTCCAGGAAGAAGACGCCGACGCCGATGCGGACCCCGCAACCTCCGAAGGCATCTTCGTCTTCTGCAGCGCGTGCCCGACCAATGTGGCCGAGGGACAACGCGTGCGGGTGACCGGCTCCGTGTCGGAGTTCTTCAACAACACGCAGATCACCGCGAGCACGGCCGGTTCGATCATCATCACGAACGCCGGCAACAACCTCGCACAGGTCACACCGGCCACGATCGACCTGCCGGTCGTCGGAGTCATCAACGACTACTACGAGCCGCGGGAGAACATGCGCGTCACGTACACCGATACCCTCACGGTGTCGGAGTACTTCGAGCAGGCGCGGTATGGCCACCTCGAGCTCTTCGAAGGCGGACGCCCCCGTCAGTTCACCGAGGTCAATGCTCCCAGCGTAGCGGGCCTCGCGGCGCACCTCGACAACCTGAACCGTCGCCGCGTCATCATCGACGATGACGACAACGTCGAGAACTCGGTCCTGAACCTTCCGAACGGACAGCAGTTCGTCTTCTACCCGCAGGCCAATGGCGGCCTTTCCGTCGGTACGCAGGGAGTCGACTGGTTCCGCGGCGGCGACACCGTCAGCACCCTAACCGGCGTCCTGCACTGGTCCTTCGCCGGCGGACCGAGCGCCGATGACTGGCGCATCCGCCCGACCGCCGCAACACCCGTGACGTTTACCCCGGTCAATCCGCGTCCGGCGACGCCTCCTGCGGTCGGCGGCTCCATCCGCGTCGTCGCGGCCAACGTCCTCAATTACTTCACGACCCTCAACGCTCGTGGAGCCGACAGCGTCGCGGAGCTCAACCGGCAGCGCGAGCGCACCTCGATCGTGCTCTGCACGCTCGACCCCGACGTCGCCGCGCTCATGGAGATCGAGAACGGCAACACCGCGATCGCCGACCTCCTCGGTGACGTCAACACCCGCTGCGGCGGCGCGAACCCCTACACGTTCGTCAACACCGGCGGCACGCTCGGCACCGATGAGATCCGCGTCATCCTGATCTATCGCACCGGCATCGTCTCGCCTGTCGGATCGCCGCTCGTCGACATGGACTCGGTCCACAACCGTCCGCCGACCGCGCAGACGTTCGACGTCGTCGATGCGACCAATCCCGCGTTCGGCAAGCGCTTCACCGCCATCGGCAACCACTCGAAGTCGAAAGGCTGCGGCGGCGCAAGCGGTGCCGATCTCGATCAGAACGACGGCCAGTCGTGCTTCGCCGCGACGCGCCTCGCGCAGCACAACCGCATCGTCACCTGGGTCAACGGCACGGTCGTTCCCGCCGCCGGCGATCCGGACGTCGTCCTCCTTGGCGACTTCAACTCCAACGCCCAGGAAACGCCGATCAGCGCGTTCACCTCCGGCGGCTACACCGATCTCGTCACCTCCTTCCTCGGCGTGAATGCCTATTCGTACCTGTTCGACGGCCAGAGCGGCCACCTCGACTACGCGCTGTCCAGCGCCTCCCTCACCCCGCAGGTGACGGGCACCAACGTCTGGCACATCAACGCCGACGAGAACCCGCTGTTCGACTACAACGACGAGATCGACGATGGCGCGGCCGAGCAGGCGTTCGAAGAGAAGCCGGACGGCTCTGCGCTCGTTCCTCCCCGCGTGGTGTTCCAGCCCGCGACGGCCGTACGCGCATCCGACCACGACCCGATCATCATGGGCCTCTTCGCGACCTCGGATCTCACTGTCACGAAGACCGACTCGCCCGATCCTGTCGTGGCGGGCAACGACATCACCTACACCATCACGGTGACGAACAACGGTCCCGACCCTGCCGCGTCCGCATCATGGACCGATACGCTGTCCGCGGGCACGACGTACGTCTCGCTGTCGGCAGTGGCCGGCTGGTCCTGCACGACGCCGGCAGTCGGCGCCGGCGGTATCGTCAACTGCACCAACGCGAACTTCGCCGTCGGCAGTGCGGTCTTTACGCTGACCGTCAACGTGAGCTCGAGTGTCGCCGCCGGAACGGTCATCTCGAACAGTGCGACCGCGACGTCCGGAAGCAGTGATCCCAACTCGGGCAACGAGACCGGCACAGCCACGACGACCGTCGCGGGCTCGGCCGATCTCTCGGTGACGAAGACCGACTCGCCCGATCCGGTGAACGCGGGCAGCGACATCACCTACACCATCACCCTCAACAACGCCGGCCCGAGCAGCGCGTCCATGGTCAGCCTCACGGACACGCTGCCGGCAGGAACGACGTTCGTCTCGATCTCCAATCCGGGTGGTTGGTCGTGCTCGACGCCGGCAGTCGGCGCCGGCGGCACTGTTACCTGCACGATTGCAAACCTCAGCGCCGGAAGCGCCGCCTTCACGCTCGTCGTAGCGGTCAATCCGTCGACCGCCGCAGGCACCGTGATCACCAACACCGCAGAAGTGACGTCGGCGACGACCGATCCGAACTCCGGCAATGAGAGCGGTACCGCAACCACGACAGTTGCCACCTCTGCCGATCTCACGGTGACGAAGACCGACACGCCGGATCCGGTCTCCGCGGGCAACAACATCACCTACACCATCACCGTCAACAACCTCGGGCCCAGCGCTGCTGCGACCGCGAGCCTGAGCGACCCGCTTCCCGCCGGTACGACGTTCGTCTCGATCTCCAGCCCGGGTGGCTGGTCGTGCACGACGCCCGCGGTTGGCGCCGGCGGCACGGTCACCTGCACCAACCCGAGCGCCGGTCTCGGCAGCGCGGCCTTCACGCTCGTCGTCGCCGTCGATCCGTCGGCTGCCGCAGGTAGTGTGATCACCAACACGGCGACTGTCGAATCCGCGACGGGCGATTCGAACGGCGGCAACAACAGCGCCACCGCGACGACGACTGTGGAGGGATTGGCCGATCTCTCGGTCACGAAGGTCGACACGCCGGATCCGGTCACCGCCGGCACGAACCTCACCTACACCATCACCGTCAACAACGCCGGTCCGAGCTCGGCAACGACAGTCAGCGTTACGGACGCGCTGCCGACAGGCACGACGTTCGTTTCGCTCTCCAGCCCGGGTGGCTGGTCGTGCACGACGCCGGCAGTCGGCGGCACCGGTACCGTCACCTGCACCAACCCGAGCATTCCGATCGGTAACTCGGTCTTCACGCTCGTGATCAACGTCAACCCCGGCACCGCCAACGGCACGGTGATCACGAACAGCGCCTCGGTATCCTCGGCAACGTCCGATCCGAACGGCGGCAATGAAACCGCGGTCGCAACGACGACGGTCGGCACCGGTTCCGCCGATCTGTCGGTCACGAAGAGCGACTCGCCGGATCCGGTGAATGCGGGCGGCAACATCACCTACACCATCAACGTCACCAACGCCGGTCCGAGCAACGCCACGACGGCGACGCTCACTGACACCATCCCCACGGGGACGACGTTCGTGTCGCTCTCTTCGGCGGGCGGCTGGTCCTGCACGACCCCCGCGGTCGGCGCGACCGGTAACGTGTCGTGCACGAATGCGAGCATGGCCATCGGCACCGACGCCTTCACGCTGGTCGTCGCGGTGAATCCGCTGGCGACGCCCGGCACCGTCATCACCAACACCGCCACGGTGTCGGCGGCAACAACCGATTCGAACCCGGGCAACGAAAGCGCGACGACGACCACCGACGTGATCTCGCCGGCAACGCTCTCTGCCACCAAGACCGCGTCGGGCAGCTTCGCCGCCGGCGGTACCGTCACCTACACGATCGTCATCTCCAACGCCGGTCCCGCTGCGCAGGCGAACAACCCCGGCGATGAGTTCGTCGACGTGCTGCCGTCCCAGCTCACGCTGATCTCGGCAACCGCCAGCTCCGGCACCGCCGTCGCGACCGTCGGAACCAACACGGTGACGTGGAACGGCTCGATCCCGGCCGGCGGCTCAGTGACCATCACCATCAACGCACTGATCGAAGCAGTCCCGGTCGGCACCACCATCACCAACCAGGGCACGGTCAACTACGACGCCGACGGCGACGGCGACAACACCGAGACCGCGGTGACAGACGATCCGTCGCAGACCGGCGGCGGCCAGCCGACCGGATTCGTGGTCGGATCCGCCCCCGCGAACGTCGCGGGAGTCCCGGCGCTCGATGGATTCGGGCTGGCGATCCTCGCCTCCCTCCTCGCCGCGCTCGGCCTCTTCGTCGTCCGCCGCAGCTAACACGCAACCGCAAGGGCCAACCGTATCGAGACTTCGATACGGTTGACCCGCTTGCGGCGCGGCAACGGCACTCGTCGGCCACGAGGATGTGGCCCACCCCCTTCAGCACCCCGAAAGCCAGTGCCCAAGCTGTCATCCCGAGCGAGGTAACGGCGCTGGCGCCAATGATGTTGGTGATGACACGCGCGAGAAGAGCGCTCCCCTCATCCGCCTGCGGATGAGGGGTTGAGTGCATCTCGCAGGCTGTCAGTAAGTTGTTCTACTAACGTCCAGAAACGTGTCATTAGAAGCGTAGCGAGGGACTTGGGTGGGCGGGGCGACAGTCACGAGTCTTGGTGCCCCTCCCGCCCAGGTCCCTCGCTACGCTCGGGATGACAGACCTGCGGGCATCGCACTCTCCGCAACCCCCAGAGAACGAGAACCGACAACCGACAACGGCGCAGCAGCGCGAACGCGCTACTGCGCCTTCACCGCCACTGTCCGCAACGACGACACACTCGACGTCGTATCCGTCACGCCCAGCGCGATCCGCACGTTGCCTTTCGGCACGGTGATGTTCGACGAATAGCGATAGCGAATCCGCTTCAGCTCCGCGTATTGCCGCGCCGACAGCTCGATGATCTGCTCCTGCCGTCCGTACGACACGAACTCCTTCTGATCGAGTGCGGTCGCGTAATGCAGGCTCACTTTCGCCATGTACGTGCCGTCGTTGGAGCGGACGAACGTCATCTTCTCGCCGGGGATCACCACCTCGACCGGCACGATGAACGAGCGGCCATCGCGCTGCGGCTTCTCCGTGGTCACGGTCATCTGCAGATCATTCACGTCACCCGGAAACACGAGCTCCGCAATCACGCGATCGGCCATGCCGCGCGCCTTCGTGTGATCGATCGTCTCCGAGCGCGTGTGTACTTTGAGATCGGGACGATTGCGCACTGTCAGCTTCAGCGCCCGCGGCTTCCCGGTGGTGCCCTGGGCGCGATACGCGAGCGAGTAGTACACCTGAAGATCGGCGTTCATCTGCTGGAACGTCTCATCGATCGAGCCGATGCCGCGGAACCATCGCCCGCCCGTCTTCTCCGCCATCGACGTCAGCGTCTCGCCTTCGTGATGCAGCAGCTGATCGAGCATCTCGCTCGGGATGGTGTATTGCCCGCGCACCGTTCCCTCCACGAGAGTTGAGCCCACCGTCTTCGACTCCGCGCTGCGAGTGACGCCGAGCATCAGCGGCACTTCCGGCTCCAGCGCGTAGATCGTGACCCCTTCCGCCGCCGCCGTGCGCGCGAGGTTGTCGATCATCGACTTGAAATCGCCGCCGCGTGCGCGGTCCATCCCTTCCCACGTGGCCTGCGGACGGAAGTTCTTCACGTCCGCGCGCAGCGCCGACATCCGTCCGGGAATGCCCTGCTGGTCGGACGGGAGATCCGGATTTTCCTCCGCGAGCTCGCGTGCCTCGATCTGATCCGCGAGCTCTTTGCTGTGGTCGCGCTCGAAGAGCCCGAGCTGCTCATCGAGGCTGTACGCTTCCTGCCCCGGCCGCGCGCTCAATCCACTGGTGATGATGACCAGAACCTTCTTGCCGGGAGCGCCCGACATCGAGGCAACGAGCGCCCGGAGCTGTCCGAGGCGCTGCTCGACGCGGTCGGTGGTGCGCTCGACGTATTCGCGCTTGGCGATGGCGCCTTCGTTCGTCGTCTCTGCGTTCTGCAGCGCGCGACGCAGGATCTCCAGCTCGCGGAACGCAGGATTCGACATGCGGATGCGGCAGGAGTCGATGGTCTTGACGAGATTGCGCTCCACGAGCGCCGCGTCGGACGTGTAGTCCTGCATGATCTTCGTCGTGCCGGTGGGGCGAACGATCGTCGCCACATCGCCCGGCCGCATCGTCCGCACCAGTTCCGCCGCGTGCTTCTTCAGTTTGTTGCGCGCAGCGGCCTGAATGGCCATGTCGTCGATGAAGAACACATACCGCCGCGGTGGCGCAGGCGTCGTTGCGTTTTCCGAAGCCTCGACGGGAGTGGCCGCAGGAAGCGTCGTGGTCGTCGTCACGGACGTCGGCTTCGCCCCGCGATCGTCGTACGCGGAGAAGTTCGTGATCTCCTGCAGTACACCGTTCTCGAGCAGGACGAAGTCTTCGCGCTTCAGCCCCGCGACCGGCTTGCCGTCTCGATCGCTCACGGTTGCGTCGAGGTTGTGCAGCCGCACCTCGATCGACTCGTTGAACTGCTGCTGAGGTTCCTCGGCAATCGCGAGAGAGCTCAGAGCGAAGCCACAAAGCACGATTCCGGACAACGCCATCGCAACTCTCATCGGCAAACCCTCCGTTGCGGAACGACAACAGACTACACCCGCCGAACTGACGACGGCAGGTCGCGCGTGTGACCTCCGAGCGATTGATCCCTGCTGCGCGGTCGACCTGAATCGTTATTGACACCAACCCTGTTCGCGATTACCTTACACGCCGAACAGACAACTGGGTCCTCAAGCCGGCGGAGCCTCCGCCGGCTTTTTGTTTTTCAGGAGAAATGCGAACATGAAGAGTCTCCGGGTCCCCTTTCTCATCCTTTCCATCCTTTGTGCATGCAGTGCATTCGCCGGTCTGAATCCCGGACCGGTCGTTCCGGACGGCATGGCCGTTCTTCCGGTGGGCGACGTCAACGGGGACGGCCTCACGGATCTCATCCACGACCGTTACGTCCTGCTCAATGCAGGCGGCGGCACCTTCACGAAGCGCGACCTCGGACTCTCGGGCAGCGATTCGGTCGTCGAATGGATCGACGTGAACGGAGACGGCCGCGCCGATCTGCTCACCGGCGATCGCCCGATGAACGGACCCGGAATCACGCCAGCCGCACGCAAGTACAGGATCTACATCGCCGGCAACAATCTGAACTTCGGTACCGGCTTCCCTCTCGAGACCGGCGACGTGTACGTTCCGTACGTCGCGGACGTCAACGCGGACGGCAAGGAAGACATCGTGATGGTGCGCGCCATCGAGGTCGGCCCTCGCACCGTTGCCAGCGAAGTGAAAATCCTCCTCTCGCGCGGAGACGGCACGTTCAGAACGCGTCCGACGTTCCGCATCCCGAAGGATCCGCAATTCGGTCGCACGCGGCGTCTCCTTGCCCGCGACCTGGACCGTGACGGGCGACCGGATCTCGTGATTCGTACGGCCGAAGAACTGGTCGTGCTGCGGGGACGCGGCAATGGGGACTTCGCTCCCGCGGAGCGTCGCTACATCCCCTATTGGCCGTTCGGCGGCTGGACGCTGGAGCTCGTCGACGTCGACAACGACGGCAATCTCGATCTGCTCATGCCCGGCTTCTTCCGCTACGTCCGCGTCCTCCTCGGCGATGGCCGCGGAAACTTCCCGCGCACCTCGGCAATCCAGCTTCGCCAGTACCGCCCCTATCCCGTCTTCACGGGCCCGTTCGAGATCGATTACGACACCGCTACTTCGCCGCGCAACTTCGCCATCGGACAGTTCGTCCGCAATGGCCGGACCGAGATCGCCGTCGGCACGTACGAAGGCGACCTGGTCGTACTGGCGTGGGAGAACGGCAAGCTGCGCGAAGTGGGACGCATGGAGACGGAGTACAAGAACCCCGACCTGCACCTCGGCGCGTTCCGTCAACCGGGCAAGAACGATCTCTACATCACATGGAACGACGGCTACGGCGCGAACCGTCCGATGAACCGCCTGCTCTACGCCGAGCCCGGAGCTGCACTCGCGCAGGCAAGCCCCGCGGGTCGCGGGCGTGCTGTTCGCGGATGGCCGTCGCAGGAGATGAAGTTCGACGTGCAAATGGCCGGTTCCTGCGCACCGGAAGCGGGCGATCGATGGACGCTCGCACGCGACGGCATGTTCGGCGTCGACGAGAAGACCGAGCGAACGGTCGAAGCAGTGCTCGAGAATGACTCGCTCTCCTTCCGATTCACTGCGCCATGGACCGCGAGTCCGATCGCAGGCAGCCTCACGCGCGTAGACGGTACCTTCACGGGAACCGTAGAAGCAGAGACCACCACCTGCGGATGGGTGAACGTTCAGATCACCGCCAGGCAGCGCTGATTGTCAGGGAGAGAACCACTATGACGAGGATTCGAGTAGGCAGTCTTCTGGTATCTGTTCTATTGACGCTCACCGCGTTCGCGGCGCTTTCGCCCGGACCGGCCATACCCGATGGACTGCGCATCGGCAATCCCGAAGCCGACCTCAATGGCGACGGCCTGATCGATCTCGTTCATGGTCGCTACGTTCTGATGAATCTGGGCGGCGGCAACTTTGTTCGTCACGAGCTCGGACTTCCGGGTTGGGACGCCGTGTCGACCACGCTCGACATGAATGGCGACGGACTCGACGACCTCATCGTCCATGACAATCCGACCGCGCCCCCGGGCTCGGAACCCGCCAAGCGCAAGTATCAGCTCTTCATCAACGGCGGGAACCTGAACTTCGGAACCGGAATCGACATCCCGTACGGCGACGGACTGCCGCACGCTGCGGACGTCGACGGCGACGGCCTGGACGATCTTGTCGTCCTGACCGGCATCAAAGACATCGGCACCGAGGTGCGTGCGTATCTGTCGCGCGGCGACGGCACGTTCACTGCGCGCGCACCGGGACGCATTCCGAAAAATCCGCAAGAGGAAGTATTCAGCCCGACCCGTCTGCTGGTCGGCGACTTCAACCGCGACGGCATCCGCGATCTCGTGTTCCGGACGGAGCTCGATCTCGTCGTGCTGCGCGGAACCGGCAGCGGCAAGTTCGGCGATGGTGACGCTCGCTTCTTCCCGTACGGCGGCGGGAACCTGAGGGTCGGCGACATCGACGGCGACGGCAACCTCGACATCCTCGCCGCTGGTCCTCGCACCGTGCGCGTTTTCTTCGGCGACGGCACGGCGCACTTCCCGCGCTTCCAGTCCGTGCGGATTGCCCGCCTGCGCGAGTATCCCGATCCCCGCTACAACTACGACCAGACTTCCCCGAATCACATCGCCATCGGCGAGTTCGTGCGGAAAGGACGCACCGAGATCGCCGTCGCAATGTATGAAGGCGACGTCGTGGTTCTCGCGTACGAAAACGGCAAACTCCAGGAAGTGAATCGCATGACCACCGACGTGGTGAATCCCACCGTTTACTCCAACGCCTTCATGGAAGTGGGCAAGACCGATCTCTACATGTCGTGGTTGACGGGCGGCACGGGCAAGGCCGCGCTGGTCATCGCCAATCCGGCCGAACCGCTGTTCGCCACGGCTGTGCCGAAAGCGGGACGCGCGCGCGCGGTTCGCGGATTCGCAAGCACGAAGACCACCTACGACGTAATGATCACCGGGACCTGCGCATCGTTCATGGATACGTGGACCCTGCAGCGCGAAGGTGCGTTCGGCATCGATCGCAACGAAGAACGGCTCATCGAGACCATCACCGACGGTGGCGATCTCACGTTCCGACTCACCGTGCCGTGGGCCGCGAAGCCGGCCATCGCCTCACTCACACCGACCGCGGACGGCTGGCAAGGCAGGATGTACGCCGAAACCGCCTGCGGCGGCAACACGAAGTTCCAGGTCAAACTCACCAAACGCTGAGGCGTCGGCCCACCAGCCTCACGGTACTCCGAACCGACGGGCTTCTCCGCCCGTCGGTTTTTTTGTTCACGAACCGGCGAGCTGACGCCGCGACTCGAAGCCGAGACCGCTATACTCCCGCCCGTCCAGGCGTCCTGCCCCAGACCTCGAGGTGAACATCCTATGGGCGTGTGTGCGCTCTTCGTCGCAGTCCTTCTTGCAACCCCGCCCGTCCCCGACGTGACCATCGAGCCGGAAAAACAACCGGGCACGGAAGAGACGATCGTCGTCACCGCCACCCGCAGCGAACGCGCCGTCAACGACCTTCCGATGAGCGCGACCGTGATCCGCGAGAAAGAGATCCAGTCCGCTCCCGTGCGCAGCGTCGACGATCTCATTCGCACCATTCCCGGCGTCCACATGTCGCTCGTCAGCAGCAGCGGATCGACGCCGAGCAATCAGCGCGTATCGATGCACGGCCTCGGCGGCTCCCGCGCACTCGTTCTGCTCGACGGCATCCCGCTGCACGATCCCTACAGCGGCGTCGTGCAATGGCAGAAGGTCCCGCTCGAAAGCCTGCGTCAGATCGAAGTCGTGCGCGGCGGCAACGCCAGTCTCTTCGGCAACTTCGCCCTCGGCGGCACGATCAATCTCGTCACGCGACCGGCGGAGCAGCGCCTTCTCGCGCTCGACGTCTCGTACGGCAGCAGTGCGACGTCGCGTGCGCGAATCAGCATTGAGCAACCATTGAGCGAGAAGCTGGCGATCCGCGTGAGCCACGATCGCGATGACACCGACGGCTTCCATCGCGTTCCCAACGCCGGCCCGATCGACGTGGAGGCGTGGGTCGAAAGCGAGATCACCGCGGCGCGCGCCGACGTTCGACCGAACGATCGCACGAGCGTCTACGCAAACGCGAGCGTCTCGCGCATCGACATGTCGCAGGGCACGCCCGCCGCGTTCTCGAAGCGCGACATCGTGGCCACATCCGCGGGCATGCATCGCAGCGCCGGCGCGAACGGTCTCCTCTCCGTCAACACGTACTACCAGCGCCAGAAAGAGAACCTCATCAACACGACCGTCAACGGGCCGCGCACCTCCGAGTTCGTCTCGCAGGACGGCATGATTCCTTCGACCGGCGCCGGCGCATCCGTCGAATGGTCGATGCAGCGCCGAGGGGCGATCCGCTTCGTCTCCGTCGGCGTCGATCTGCAACAGCTCGAAGCTTCAGAGGACCGCGTCTCGTTCGATCGAAACGGCGCGATCACGCAGCTCAACCGCGTCGGCGGACGCCAGCGATTCGCCGGCCTCTTCGCGCAGGCCAGCTGGCAACCGAGCGATCGTCTCGAAGTCCTCGGCAGCGCACGCATCGACACGTTCCGCAACGAAGAGGGCGCAGACGTGATCACCGGCGGCGAAGCAATCTACTTTCCAGACACATCATCGAATCAATTCGACCCGCGCGTATCCGTTCGCTACGCCCTCGGCGCACGCTCCGCCGTGCGCGCGTCCGCATATCGCGCGTTCAATGCGCCGACACTCCGCGATCTCTATCGGAAAACGCAGACCGGCAGCAGTATCGTCTTCGGCAATCCGCACCTGCAGCCCGAAACGCTCGTCGGCAGTGAGATCGGATGGGAGCGCGCCACCGATCGCACGCACGTCGAGATCAATCTCTATCGCAGCGTCATCGACGGACTGCAGGCCCGCGCCGCGATGCCCGGACAACCCTCGAACTACTACACGCAAATGAACCTCGGCAAAGCGCGCAGTCAGGGCGTCGAGTTGATGGCTGACTTCCGGCTCTCGCGCCGCTGGTCGACGAACCTCGGCTACACCTACGCCGACGCGAAGATCATCGAAGATCCCAGTCCGGAACTGATCGGCAACCTCATGCCCGAAGTCGCGCCGCACGTTGGCTCGCTGTCGGTCCGTTTCCGCGGGGATCGCGGCACGAACGTCGACATTCGCGGACGTATCCTCAGCCGCTCGTACGGCGAGGCTGCGAACCTCGCCATCGCACCCGCGCATCGCGTCGTCGATCTCTCGCTGTCGCAGACGCTGCGCTCGGGGATCGATGCCTACGCCATCATCGAGAACGCATTCAACGAGCACTACTACCTCGCGCTCACGCCGTCCGCATTCCGCAGCGCACTGCCGCGCACGATCACGGCAGGCTTTCGATTGAATCTCGGAGCCGGTCATTGAAACGGCTCGCAATCGTAGTCGTGCTCTTCGCGCTCTCCTGCGCACAAAAGCCTGAAACACCTGTGACCCGCGCGAAGGTCCGCCTCAACATCAACCAGACCCTCACCTACGGGCCGATCATGATCGCGAAGGATGAAGGCTTCTTCGACGCGGAAGGCATCGACGCGGAGCTCGTCTCGCTCGACTCGAACTCCGCCGTCACCGCGGCAGTCGCGGGCAAACTCGACGTCCTCTCCGTCGGTCTCCGCGCCGGTGTCTTCAACATGATCCTCAAAGGCGCGCCACTGCAGATCGTCGCGGATCGCGGTCACTCGGATCCGCAGCGTTGCAGCGTGGACGCGTTCATCGCACCAATCGCGCTCGTGAAGAAAATCGAAGCAGCGGACGGCGATTTGCGCGGCCAGCGCATTGCCATGATCCGAGGGGGCGTCATGGAGTTCCTGACGATGCGGCTGCTCGAGCAACGCGGCCTGACCGCGAACGACATCGTGATGCTGCAGCTGCCGCAGGGCACGCCCATCTCGTCGCGCGACGAGCTCGAAGCAGTCCGCTTCACGAGCGAGCCGGCACTCAGCAGTGCACTGACCGAAGGCTGGGCCGGCATCATCGCCACCGCGGACAGCGTCGAGCCTTCGCATCAGAACGCGCTTCTCGTTTACGGTAAACGCCTCCTGCACGACGATCCCGAGCTCGGCCGACGCTTCATGCGCGCGTATCTCCGCGGCGTGCGGCGCTTCAACAAAGGAAAGACCGAGTCGAACGTGGCCATCCTCAGCCGCTACACGAAACTCCCGCCGGACGTCATTCGCCGCGCGTGCTGGATCGCCATCGCGAACGACGGGCACATCGACCCCAAAACCCTGCAGCCGTTCCTCGACTGGGCGCTCGCGGAAAACTACCTCGACGCGCCGGCCCCGGTCGAGAAGTGGTGGAACCCGAGCTTTCTCGAAAGCCGATGAACGGGCAATCGATCGCGGCGCGCTTCCGTGAGATCGTCGCGGCGGCGCCTGACGCGATCGCGCTCACCTCGCATCGCGTTCGCTACACATACGCGGATCTCGATCGCTGGTCGGACGCGATTGCCGCGGACATCATCGCGTGCGATGTGCCGCTTTCGCAGCCGGTCGCAATCGTCACGCGCGATCACATCGCGCTGATCCCTGCCGCCCTTGGCGCGGTGAAAGCCGGACACTTCTTCGTCGTCATCGACGCCGGCGATCCCGAAGAACGCATCGCCACGATCCTCGCCGCCGCGGGCGCAACGTTCCAGGTGCCGATCCGCGCGCTCCCCCATTCCGCATCCGTTCCGCCGCATCGCGCTCCGCATGACCTCGTGCAACTCGTCTTCACTTCGGGTACCACTGGCGCGCCGAAAGCAATCGCCAATAAACAACGCGGCTTCGTCGAGCGCGTCGTCCGGCAATCCGCATTGACGGGACGCGCCGCGGGCGAACGCGTGAGCTACACCGCGCTTCCCGGCTTCGCCCGCGCAACGTACGAAATCTTCGGCTCGCTGCTGAACGGCGCGACGCTGTGCGCGTTCGACGCGCGCTCCGAATCGCTCGAATCGCTGGCCACACTCATCACGCGCGAGCGCATCTCCATTCTCACGCTCACCCCGGCGCTCTTCCGCCGCTTCATGAAGACCGCGCCCGCCGATCTCGATCTCTCGAGCATCAGGAAGCTCCGCCTCGGCGCAGACGTGACGACGCTTTCCGACGTCGAGCTCTACAAAGCGCACTTTCCGCGCGGTTGCACGCTCGAGCGCGCGTTCAACGCGAGCGAGACCGGACTCGTGCTGCACATGAGCATCGACCACGACACGCCGATTCCGGGACCGCTCGTGCCGATTGGACGCCCGCGTCCCAACGTCTCCGTGCGCATCATCAATGAGCAAGGCAACGACGTCGCATCCGATGAAGTCGGAGAGCTCGTCGTGCGCAGCCCGCACCTCGCCGACGGTTACTGGAACGCGCCGGAGCTCACCGCACAGAAGTTCACGTTCGACGCCGACGGAACGACGTTCCGCACCGGCGATCTCGTGAAGCGCGATGCGGACGGCCTTTACTACTTCATCGGCCGCAGGGATGCGCGGCTCAAGATTCATGGACGCCGCATCGACCCGCTCGAAATCGAAAGCGCGCTCATCGCAAACGCCGGCGCGCGCGAAGCAATCGTCATCGGCAAGCCCGATGCGCACGGCGAGCTGCAGCTCGTCGCGTACGTCGTGATGCGCGAAGGCGTGGCATTCATCCCGCGCGAGATTCGCGCGACGCTGCGGCGCACGCTTCCTTCGTTCCTGATTCCATCGAGCATCCACGAGCTCGACGCGATCCCCGTCACTCCCGCCGGCAAAGTCGATCGCCAGTCGCTCGTCGCACGCATCGACGAAACTTCCGCGCGCGATGACGATGCATCCGACGAGCTCGAACGCACGCTCGTCGAAATCTGGTCGCGCGTGATCGGCACCGCCGTCCGTATCCACGACGATTTCTTCGACGACCTGGGCGGACAATCCATCGTCGCCGCCCACCTCGTCACCGAAGTCCATCGCACGCTTGGACGCTCGATGCCGCTCTCTCTGTTGCTGGAATTGAATACCGTCGCAAAAATGGCGGACTACCTCCGCGCGCGAGCCGAAGCAGACATCGAGCGGACGGCGATCGCGCTGCAGCGCGGCGGTTCGCTCCCCCCACTCTTCTGCGTCTCCGGCAAAGGCGGCAGCGTGATGATCTTTCGCGAGCTCGCCACCCTCCTCGGCGAGGAGCAACCGTTCTACGGCCTCACCCATCACGGCTTCATGCCTGATGCATTTCCGAAGACCTTCGCCGTCGTCGCCGCGTGCTATGTCGATGCTATTCGCGCCATCCAACCCGAAGGTCCGTACTACGTCGCCGGATATTCAGCCGGAGGCTTGATCGCCTTCGACGTCGCCCGCCAGCTGTCGCGCGCCGGCGCCGTCGTCGCATTCGTCGGGCTCATCGACTCCGCGGCCACTTCGAAGCGCGCGCCATCCTGGAGGCGCTCGCTCAAACACCTCTCCCTCCTCGTCCGCGACCCGATCAAACAAGCGCCGCGCTACGCACGCGCGATCGCACGCCGCGCGACCGGACTCCTTCGACGTCAACCGCCATCCGAGGTTCGCGACGTGAATCGAATCTTCGATTCGATTCATCCGCGCGACACACTGCAGCCGTACGCGGGCCGCGTGACACTCTTCCTCGCCTCACACGGCTGGGGCTACGACGGCGCGACTCCCGACCTCGGATGGCGCTCGCTCTGCGGCGAGCTCGAGATCGTTCGCGTGCCCGGCGAACACCACACGATCATCCGTGAAGATGCGTCGTCTCTGGCGACCGCGCTGCGCGCGGCGCTCGCCCGAAGTGGTATGCACGATCGTCCCTGAGTGGTTATCGAAAGCATCACCACTTTCTCCTAGTTTGATCAGATGCGCCGATTCTCATTTTTCTTCCTGTCGATAGCGCTCAGCGTCCACGCCCATGAACCGGAGCTGGTCGGCGTCGGTACGATCACGACCTCAGGGAACGAGCTCAACTCCGCATTCACGCCGGAAGGCCGCACGATGTATTTCACGCGCACGGCCGGCGGCGCCAACGACCATGTCGGCACCATCGTCGTCAGCCATCGTTCGCGCAAGGGCTGGAGCACTCCGGAGGTAGCGGAGTTCTCGGGACATCACTCGGACTACGATCCGTTCGTCTCGCCCGATAGCTCACGTCTGTTCTTCATTTCCAAACGTCCTCTGAAAGGAAATGAACCGAAGAGCGATTTCGACATCTGGGTCGTCGACCGCACCTCGCGCGGCTGGAGCACACCGCGCAATGTCGGCACACCCGTGAACAGCGACAACGACGAGCTCTATCCCGCAATCGCGTCAGACGGCACGCTGTACTACAGCAGCTGCGGCCGCGCCGATTCGTTCGGACGATGCGATCTCTATCGCTCGCGCCTCCGCGACGGCGAGTATCAAACGCCGGAAAATCTCGGCAGCGCGATCAATACCTCGGCTTCGGAAACCGACGCATACATCGCACCCGACCAGAGCTATCTCGTCTTCGCCGCGTACAGCCGCGCCGATGCAATCGGGGACGGCGATCTCTACATCAGCAACTTTCGCGACGCCGCATGGTCGAAACCGCGCTCTCTCGGACCAAAGATCAATACGATCGCGCGCGAGTACTGTCCGATCGTGTCTCCGGACGGCAAGTACTTCTACTTCACCAGGCAGCACGGGGATTCACAGAAAAATGGCAACGTGTACCGTGTTCCGATCGCGGCCCTCGGCGCCATGCGATGACAGAGCGATCGGGTACCATCCGACTCAATGAGATCCCTCCGGGTTGTCGCAGCAGTCATAGCAATCATCTGTGTTTCCTCTGGTACAAACGCGCAGTCGTTGACCGTGACCACCTTTGCCGGTCAGACAGGCGGCGCCGTGGATGGGCCCGGAGTCACGGCTCTTTTCGCCGGCCCGATGGACGTGGCAGTTCATGACGGCAACATTTATGTCGCCGATTCCGAGAACCACACGATTCGCAGGATCTCTGCTGATGGCCTGGTCACCACGTTCGTGGGGCTGGCGCAAACGGTCGGCACGGCGAACGCGACCGGCAGTGAGGGGCGCTTCAACAACCCGGTCAGTCTGGCAGCGGACCCCAGTGGCAACATCTACGTGGCCGACTACGGCAACATCACGATCCGGAAGATCACACCCACCGGCTCGATGACCACGTTCGCCGGGACCCTGTGGGAGAGCGGCAGCGCCGACGGGACCGGAGCAGACGCAAGATTCCAGCAGCCCACCGCCATCGCCACCGACCACCACGGCAATGTATTCGTCGCCGACTACAACAACACGATTCGGAAGATCACCCCTGCCGGAGTAGTCACTACACTGGCAGGACTTGCGAACGTCCCCGGAACTGCAAACGGAAACGGCAGCGCCGCGCGATTCAACTCTCCCCGAGGAATTGCTGCCGACAGTAAAGGCAACGTCTATGTTGCCGACTCCGTGAACCACACCATCCGAAAAATCACACCGGCTGGCGAGGTCACTACGTTCGCCGGGTCACCGGGTTGGTTCGGTAACAGCAACGGAACTGGCGAAGCTGCACGGTTCTATTTTCCGGATGGGATCGCGATCGACGACAGCGACAACATCTACGTCGCCGAATCAGCCACCTACACGATCAGGAAAATTTCGCCGGACC
>DASYLL010000362.1:0-6604 GCA_036009605.1 Thermoanaerobaculia bacterium
GTTGAGGATCAGCGACATGCCCACTCGCGGCATAAAAGCGGAGTTCCGCGACCTGGAGCGCGCGGCCGAAGATCAGCACAATGATCATTCTACCGATCGGTATTGACCGTTCACCGCGTACTGTCGGTAGTTTGATTAGGCGCAGATTCGCTTGGTCACCGATCGGAAAACGAGTCAGGATAGACATCGAGGATAGCGTAGACAAGCGGCTACTGGGCGAACGCATAATGGGCACCGTACAAGGCCATGATCCTGCTGCCTGCGCGGAGCCGTTGTTAGTGCATCTGCAGGAGCGGTTGCGCTATGAGCGATCCCACGGATGTCATGACGTGGATCTTGTCGTCGTGACGTCCGCACTTCGCTGGCACGGTCCCAGCCGGCTCTTAATAACGTGGACGGCTATACGCGTTGTTGATGCGCCGTCATTCATCGATCAAAGGTTTGAGCGCACGATCGGGATCGGGCGAATGACCTTAGCCTAGCCGCGAAGTACAAAGGCACCACAGCAGGCATTGCACCGCCTTGCATGGCTGTAACCTTATCGGCGAGAGGCACATGCAGCCGCAGGGCGTCCCTCGGGTCACTACTTCTGTCGAGCGCGCAAGAACGGCGAAGACACGAACGACGGCTCGATGAACTGGAGCGCGAAAGTACCGCAATGGATGCGGTCTACTCGTGTGGTCTAGTCGTGCTTTTTGCTCTCGATGCACGCTTTGACAGTGTCGACGAGCTGTACGAGATCGAAAGGCTTTTCTAGCACGGCGTAGACCCTTGAAGCATCAAACTTCTGTAGGTCACGGACCGCCGCGGTGATGATGATGACGCACGACTTTGCCATGTTCGGGCGATTCTGCTCGACCCAGTCAACGACTTCAAAACCGGTAGGCAGGGGCATCATGAAATCGAGCAGGACCGCGTCATAACTTTCGGTCTGGAGCCGCTCGATTGCCGTGCGGCCGTTCCCGACGGAGTCAATCTCGTATCTCTCACAAACGAGAATGCGCGCGATCAGTTCCCGAATCTCCGGCTGATCGTCGGCGATCAAGACGCGCGCTGACATTGGTGTCAGTGACTATACCCCGATGGCACTGTCGCGAGGGCGTTCGGTCAACGCGTTCCCGCCAAACCTCACGATGAAGGACTGCGGCGCACGTCATGCGCGGCAACCGGAGCGCCTCGGTCGGCGTCGGCAATGAACACGCTCGTGATAGCGGTCGGCTCCCTTTTCAGACGAGGCGGGTTCAGTGGCGTACAATCGCATCAATGGCTACATCGCGGTGATCAGACAGAAGCAATCGATGCCGTGGCACGGAGACCATATGGGCCTGTTTTGGGATCTCATGCAACAGTCGCAGTTAAAGGAACACGAGACGCGAGCGGGTAGCCTTGAAGCGCGTGTAGCGGCGTTAGAGGCCGAGCTGGCGGATACGCGTCAGATCCTGTCTGAGGCTCTGCGGCGACTAGAGAGCAAGTTTTGTGAAGACCTGAACAGCGATGGCCGGATCGGCTAAGGCTCGCAGCATCAACGCCTAGTTTTTCGCGGGGCTGTTTGGGGACGAAGGATGCTTCGATCCGGCAGAGTTCAGATGCGTAGAATGATGCGCGTCTTGAGTCGCCATGCCACCTATTCACGAAACTTCAAGCGCCATATTCCGCCATCCAGTCGCAACGCAACGCTATGGCGAGTTGCGGGATCGCCGATCGGGACAGGCATCCGAGATCCACCGCGAGACGGTGAATAGCTTCGGCCTCTTCGGCTATCACCTCGCCGTGCGACGCGCCAGACGCGAGCCGATCGCGTTCATAAAGTACCCGGTCAGCCATCATCCGTATCGCGTTAACTCCCTCCGGGTCGCGAACGCTGAAGTCATCGAGGAAGCTGTGGCAGAGCTCGACCGTGAGGCTCAGACCGACAACGAGCTGGTCTCTCTTGGGAGTCATCGATCGCGATCCACCGTTCTGCCGGCATTTTGAAGTGGTGCCGGGGCAGAAACGGCGAGGACTACGCGACATGCGTCCCCCCCCTCGCTTCCCAAAGCGTTGTCACCGTCAGGGCCTGCTTGCCAGTCGGGACCCGACCCGCTTCTCAATTCCGCGGCGACGTAGCGAGGCCGTGCCGGCCTGCGAGCCTGCCAACTTCGTGAGCCAGATCGATGGGATCGATCGGCTTCTGACGAAAGACGTCGAACCCCGCAGCGGTGATCCGCGACTGCTCGCCAGGACGGCTCAGAACCGTGAGGGCGAGCGCCGGCGTCGTGTGTGTATCCGCTTCGCGCGAACGGAACTGCGTCAGGAATGAGCAGCCGTCGAGGTCCGGTAATGCGATATCGCAAATCAGCACGTCCGGCTCCCACCGATCAAGCACGCTGAATGCTTCGGCGGCGTTACCGGTGCACTCGACCTCGGCGCCACAGTGGCGCAGCGCGGTCGCCAACACTTTGCGGTTGTCGATTTCGTCCTCAACGATCAGCACGCGTACGCCATCGAGACGGGGCATAGCCACGGAACGCAATGCCGTGTCTCGGTCGGTAGTCTCTAGCGGGAGAACCGACGTGTGCAGCGGAAGACGAAGGGTGAAGGTCGCTCCCTTCAATACACCGCCACTCCACGCGCTCACCGAGCCCCCGTGCATCTCGACAATGTGTCGGGTGATCGACAGGCCGAGGCCGAGACCACTTTGCCTCTCCGCCGTCGAGCTGTCGCCTTGGCGGAAGCGCTCGAAGATGTGCGGCAACAGCGCGGGAGGGATGCCTTGGCCTGAGTCGCTGACGTCGATCACGCCTTCCACATCGTGACGGCGGAGCCGCACCGTGACCGCGCCACCCTCACCCGTGAACTTGATGGCGTTACCGAGCAGGTTGCCGATGGCCTGCTGCAGCCGCGCCGGGTCGGCGAACACGTCGTAGCGATCATCGCTGCAGTCGGCGGCTATCGAGATCTGTTTCGCTTCCGCTGCAGGGCGTGCCTGCGAGATCGCGTTCGAAACGACCGTACGCAAATCCAGCGCGCGAAGCTCCAGCCGGAGCTTGCCGGATGCGATGCGCGATTCGTCGAGCAGATCCTCGATCAGCTTGGCCTGCGCGAGCGTGCTGCGCTCCAGTGCGTCGAGTGCCTCCCGCGTCGTCTGCTCGTCGAGTCCCCCGAGTGCGAGCATGCGCGTCCAGCCGAGGATAGAAGTCATCGGCGTACGGAGCTCGTGCGAGATGATGGCGATGAACTCGTCCTTTGCGTGATCGGCGGCGCGCATCGATTGCAACTCGCCGGCGGCGAGCTCGTTCACACCCTTCATGTGCTCCAGCCGGACGAGACTCGTCACGTCCTCGACCGAATGGATGAGGTAGGCGACCTCTCCGTCGATGACCACGGGCGTGTTGAGCGGCTTCCAGTAGCGTTCCTGGAACTCCTCCGAGTCCGGCCGGCGGATGTCGTACTTTTGCACCGGCATGGCGTGAGGCGTGCCCGTGCGCAGGACAGTTGTGAGCGATGCACGCAAGTTCCGTGTGCCGGTGGCCGCTGGATCGTTCGGATTGTCGGGGAAGACGTCGAACAGCTCGCGTCCGATGATCTGCTCACGGACGGTCAACGTCGCCCGGAGATAGGCGTCGGTAACGGCGACGATCACGAAGTCCGGATCGAGCACCAGATACGCGCCCGGCGCGGCTTCCAGCAGACGGAACTCAGTTCGTGACATTAGGACTCTCTCCAACAGTCACGCGGCGATGAAATGCCCAACTCTGATCTCACGGATGGGGCCGGTCATGTGGCGCCACGCCATTGCTTGGAGATGCGTAAAATACGATCCCTTCATGGCCAAGCCACTCGCGGTTCTTGTCGTCGATGACGATGAAGCGATCCGTAATCTGGTGGTTCGTGTACTTCGCGCCGCCGCGTGAAGAAGCCACGCCCCGACGTTTTCAGTTTGCCGTAACGGCTGCGCAAGCGAGGAGGGCATAATTCACGGCATGAACGAACAACATTTACCCCAGAGCAGGTTCTCGGTTCGGGGTGGGTATGCACTCTCCAGCCGGATCTCTATTCCTAACAGCTTCGTCCCTCGGGCGCGGTTTGGGCTTCCGCCCGGAAGCAGAATATCGGTTCCTCACGGGTAGCTTTCGGGGGCCGTTTACGCCGATGATCTTGAACGGGGGATCGACGCAGTTCTGGAAGGTAGGCGCTGAGGAGATCGAGCTTGCTATATCAGCGCGAGCTCGTCGATATCGCACCCTTGTCGTTTGCTGCCGCCATCCTTCCTCAGCGTGTGCGGAAAACCTGCGGATCTTGTCCCCTGCTAAGGGTAGAAATCGCGGTATTTATGCACCGTTGAGCAAAGCGCACAGATCCTTGTTCAAACCCACCGAGGGGGTTCTCAACAGTAAGAACTCAGTGGCAAGGTGACGCCTCGCACCGTGGCGCACCCGTGGGACATCTGCGATACGATGACCCGTACAATAGTGGTTCGCAACGTGGCGTCACGAGGGAGTTCGATGACAATATCCGCGTTCAAAAGGAAGATTCAAGCGACGTCCCAGCGCTGTGGCGCGCTGTGCCATGGTTGCCGAGTATTGTGCTCGTATACGGCAGAGCATCGGCGGAGCCATGGTGGGCATCATCGCACCTGGTGTGCCGGTCGCGACTTCGCCCTGCCCAAGGTATGCAAGCGGTGTAACGAGCAGGTGCTCCATCGTCCCGATTGGGATATCTGTCGTCCTTGCGCAATCCTCATCGAATTAAAACACGCGCCTGACTTCGCCACTGCGTTGACACTAGCGCAAGAGATGATGAAGGAGATCAGTGGCCGTTCCGACGGACTGATACTTCCAACTCCTTAGACTGCGAACTTGTGCGCTGAATATCTGAATTCCTGTCGCT
The DNA here is from genome assembly GCA_036009605.1 of Thermoanaerobaculia bacterium. Classification (GTDB taxonomy): domain Bacteria; phylum Acidobacteriota; class Thermoanaerobaculia; order Gp7-AA8; family Gp7-AA8; genus QHVT01. The sequence continues at coordinate 4,870 of DASYLL010000362.1, forward strand.
GAGAAAGCTGCTCGCGCGCAAATTGGGCTTGGCCAACCGCCATCCTAGCCGCGGCCACAAAGCTTCGACTCGGAGCAAACCTTGACTCCACGCGAGCACTCGTTCGCCATGCGCTCTAGCGCCGGGCTGAGGCTAAGACGCGTCGGCTGGTGTGAAATACGCCGGACCGGATTCAGTGGTGGTTGCTAGGATTTTCGGCGCCGTTTCGACTGCTCGCGACCGTGCTGCAACTGATACTCCGCACGATAGAGCTGGTAATTCATGTTGTACAAGATTCGCATCGCCTGATCACCCATAAGGATCAATTCGCCGAGGTCCGCAGCCCGAGGCCAACGCACGTCGATACCGCCGAGATCGCATATCAGTTCGTAATCTTGCGATTCCAGCAAGACGACGTCACGAATGACACGAAAGATCTCGCTCCTGCTCTTGAGCTTCTTGTCGGCTTCCGCGCCGAGTCCAGCATCGACTGGGATGTTCGGTCGGTACTCGACAGCTCCGAGGTTCCACAGCGACAGCAGGTCGCCCCAATATGCGTCCCTCATGCGTCGCAAGTGCTGCGGATGTCCGAACTGCGTACTCAGAAGAAGCCGCGCGCGTCATAGCCAAATTCATACTCCTGGTCGAGCTTCTTCGCCTTAAACGCAATGGAGTGACCGAATGCCACCCAACTAATCCCTGGGCGTCGCAGCCAGATGTCGCGGTACGACCCGCCGGCGACCATCGTCAGAAAGATCTCTCGCAATGTCTCTCCAAGCGCGGCCACGGTAGCTGAATCGTCCGGTGGTGTCCGGATGATTCTGTCTTCGTCGTGCCGTAGAGATGCTTGGTAGTTCTGGATGGCCGAAGTCCATTTCCCCAGCAGCTGCTGCAGGTCGTCGTTCGTTGGGTCCATGGCTCATGATCGCACGTGGGGCCTGTGGTATTGAGGCACCATTGAAAGGGGTCGCCGAAGGTCGTCTCATGTCTGTGCAGGACGGCGGAGATTAGCCCGTGAGGCGCCTTTTGATTCGGCTTCGCCGAGGCAGGACAGGCAGGCGAGTGCTATTCTCGCTCCTGCATTGGAAATAGGAAGGATCCATCAAACATGGCACAACCCCGCAAGGTTATTCAAGTCCCGGCTGCTGAAGCGGCATTCATTCTCGAAGCGCTTATGCGCGAGGGGCGGATCGACAGTAGGACCGTTGAAGAGTTTCGAACCCGCTATCGTGCGGAGGTCGCGTCTCTCGAAGCGCGCTTGGCCTACCTACGCGAACTGAGCGGAACTGTCGTTCCCGCGGCGGTGGGCGCCGCCGCTGCTCCCGTCGTACGCAAAGTTAAGGGCGCGGCGCCAAGGGTTGCCAGAGCCACGACGAAAGCGGTAAGGAAGATAGCGAGCAGGGTGTCGCCTGGACGCACTAGAACACGCGAGCTGCAGGGCCGCTATCTTGGCCTGATGCATAAGATTCCGAAGGCGATCATGAAACAGCGCTTTGGTAAGGAAGCAATCGCGAGCAAGGGAAAGGAAGCCGTTCTCCAAGAGATGGCGGCATATCTTGCGGAACGCCGATAGACTCGGTCATCGCACTACGAACCTCCTAGATCGTTTGTTCCGCTTCGTGACCCGTGCGAGGCTTTCGGCATCACCGCATAAATGGGACGTTCTGGACGCGCTGGAACTTGCGCCAGGAACTCGGCGAGGAGCGACACGGCGGCGCACCACAGTTCTCTGACGTCGTTCTCAGACGCAAGATCA
>DASYLL010000363.1:0-4280 GCA_036009605.1 Thermoanaerobaculia bacterium
AGGTCGGAGCGCAGTGGAGCATGATCTGCACGGCCATCAACCTCAGGCAACTGATCGCCTTTTACATCTCCGGACTCGCACCCGCGCCCGCGTAAGGCGCATTCGGGTTAGTCGCGGGTTGGCCGTCGACCGGTTGTTCGGCGAACTAGATCCTTCCCTCCACTGCGCTCACTTCCCCAGAAATCGTTTCAAAACCAGCTCCGCCGTGTTTTGAGACGGCCTCCCGCAGCTACCGCTTTCGTATGCCACAGCGCGGTTGGCAAACATACAAAAGCGGCAGCCGCGGCTGCCGCACTTCAAACCTGGAGAGAGGCGTCGCTTACTGCACGCTCCACCACAACGCGTTGAACACGAGCGGGAAGGTGGCGTGCGTCTGGCCGCGGTGTTGCGGGCGGAATCCGAAGAGGACGATCTTTCCTTTGCCGGATGTCACCGCCACCGCGGCTGCTTTGCGCGTCAGGCGCTCGGCTCCGTGAATCCAGCCGGACAGGAGGATGTCTTCCTTGTCGTCCGGATACGACGCGAGCACCCAACGCTGCATGTCCGGACCGGGTGCCGTCGTGTCGAATGCCATCGCGGAATCGAGAAACGCCGCGGTCTCGGACGGCATCCCCTCCGTCACCGGATGATCCGCGCGGATCTTCACGCGCACGAGCGATCCCGGATTCGAATACTCATCCGGCTTCACGCCCGCGAGTGCATTGCGCACCGGGATGTTGAACTGATCGATCACGTACTCGCATGAATCGCCGAACGCGATCAGCGTGCCGCCGTTCTCGACGAACTTGCGCAGCGAGTCAGCGCCTGTGCTGCCGAGGGAGCCGCGGTACTCGGGCGGAAGCTCCTCGTCGTAACGCATGCCGCCGTCCGATGTGCGACGGCCACTCGCGATGATCTCTTTGTGAATGTCCGGAAGGATCACGGCGTCGTAGCCGCTCAATCCCTTCTGTACCTGTTCCGGCGTCACGCCGGTGACTGCAACGCCGTACGTGTCGAGCAGCCAGCGCGTCCAGCCCTCGTCCATCGAAGCCTGCCACGGTTTGTATGTCGCGACCTTCGGCTTGCGGGCGAGCTTCGCACCGCGCGCGATCACATCCTTTGTCGCCGGTTTGATCTCCGTGACGCGTGACGTTTCCGCCGGCATCGACGCGCGCTCGACCGTCACTCCCATCTGCAGAGGGAGCGTCCAGCTCGCGACGTCATAGGGACGCAGGATGTCGCGGCCCGGCTGCAGACGCACTTCCGGATAGCGCTGCGGCTCCATCATCTCGGAGATGAACTTCGAGTACGGCTGCGCGAGCGGAATCCAATAGTCGCCATTCGCGGCCTGCCGCACTTCGACATTGTGCTCGGCCATGAGCCACGCCAGATGTTGCGCGGTTGGCCAGTCGCGCTGCTCGCGCGGAATGCGATACGCGTCGCCCGCTTTCACGCTGGCTACGGCCGCGCGAGAACGCGTCGCCACATTCTTCAACAGGTCTTCGCGATAGCGCGACGCCAGCTCGATCAGGGCGTCCGAGGCGATGCGCTGGTAGTCCATGATGTCGCGCATCCGCCACCAGCCGCCCTTCCACGGATTCGGATGGTTGATCGTGGCCTTGTAGTCGACGAGACCCTTCGAGCCGCCGCGCAGCTCGTTCGGTTCGACGTACACAGGCGATGCGATGCGCGCTGACGCGGTCTCGAGCAGCAGGCCGGTGATGTTCTTCCACCAGCCCGTGTTGCGCGTGCCGCCGATCCAGTACGCGTCGAACTGATATCCGTAGATCAACCCGCTCTTGCCGGCCTGTTCGAGGCGCAGTGCCATGTTCGAGCCGACCATGTTCACTTCGCGCCAGATCAGCGGATGCACATCGGGATCGAGCGGATCCGAGAACGGCGGAATGAACATCCGCGGTCCCTCGGAACCCATCTGGTGCTCGTCGACGAACAGTTGCGGATTCCAGCGGTGGTAGACCGCTCGGCTCATCGCGCGCGTTTCCGGTTGCGTGAGCATGTACCAGTCGCGATTGTTGTCGTGGCCGACGTAGTGGTGATAGAGCCACGGCAGGCGGCCGCCCTCGTATTTCGTACCGACGTACTTGCGGTAGTAGTCGGTGATCATGATCTGCCCGTCGGGATTGAGCGACGGCACGAGCAGCAGCACGACATCGTTGAGCCGACGCTTCGTTTCCGCGTCCTCGGCAGTCGCGAGCGCGTGCGCCCATTCCATCGCCATCTGCGACGACGCGATCTCGCTCGAGTGGATGTTGCACGTCACGAGCACGACCGCTTTTCCATCGCGCGTGAGGCGCTCGATCTCCGCGTCGGAGAGTCCGCGCGGATCGGCCAGCTGCTTCGCGATCTGCTGGATCTTCGCCTTGTCGCGAATGTTCTCCTCGGAGGAGATGAGCACCATGATCAGGTCCTCGCCGAGGACTGTTTTGCCCAGGACTTCGATCTCGACGCGAGGGGAGGCGGCGTCGAGCATCTGGAAGTACGACTTCATCTGCCGGTAGTCGGCGAGCGTTTTGTCGGCGCCGATCGCGAGCTTCAGGTGCTGCGAGGGAGAAGCGATCTCGGCAGCATCCGCGAACGTAGCGATGGCGAGGAGAAGCGCGGCGAGGAACGATTTCATCGGCGCGCATTATTGAACGAAACGATCGCTGTTCGCGCGATACCATCCCCGCCATGAATCGCCGTCTGCTCGCCGCACTCACGCTGTTCCTCGCCGGCTGCGCGACCACGACGCCTGTGACCGTTCCGCCGCAGCCGTCCGTCCGCTTCAAGATCCTGCAGATCAACGACGTCTACAAGATCGAAGGGCTCGAAGCCGGGAACGTCGGCGGCATGGCGCGCGTGCGTACGCTGCGCAAAATGCTGGAGATGGATGGGACGCCGGTCTTCGTGATGCACGCCGGCGACGCACTCTTTCCGTCCGTGATGAGCAAGTATCTCGACGCGAAGCCGATCGTCGACGTGATGAACATGCTCGACGGCGACGCGAGCAAGTTCGACAACAAGATGATGTTCGGTCTCGGCAATCACGAGCTCGACAAGAGCGACGACAAGATTCTGCTGGCGCGATTGAAAGAGTCGCAGTTCACGTGGGTGGTCACGAACACCGAGTACTGCCCGGCCCCGAACGACTGCAAGCAGTTCAGCTCCCTCGGCAACCCGGTCGTGGACACGGTGACGCATGACGTCGGTCCTGTAAAAGTCGGCGTCATTGGGTTGCTCTATCCGATGGCGAAGCCGTATGCGCGATCGACGGATGTCGTTGCCGCTGCACGCGACACGCATTTCACGCTGGCGGACGTTGGCGACAACGTCACCGTCGCGATCACGCATCAGGATCTCGATGACGACATTCGTCTGGCGCAGGCAGTGCCCGGCATCGACATCATCATCGGCGGCCACGATCATCTTTTTCTGCAGCGGCACATCGGCTCGACGTGGATCACGAAAGCCGACGCGGACGCGAAGAGCGCGATCGTCTACGACGTCACGGTCGATCCGCAGGGCGGCGTCAAGACGGTACCGCTGCGGATCTCGCTCGATGCGACGATGCCGAAAGATCCGGATGTCGACGCGCGCGTGCAGATGTGGATGGGCAAGCTCGCGGAGAAGCTCGGCGGACTGCAGACGATCGGGATGACCGAGAACCTGCTCGAAGGCGTCGAGCCCGCGGTGCGCGGTCGCGAGACAGCGCTCGGCAATCTGCTGACCGACGTCGCACGCGAACAGATGGGCACCGACATCGCGATCCTCAACGGCGGCAGCATCCGCATCAACGACAACATCCCTCCCGGCCCGATCACGAACTACGACATGGAAGGGATCTTCTATTACAAGAACGATCTCATCGCGACGCAGGTGACCGGGCAGCAGCTTCTCGACATGCTGAACAACTCGGTCTCTCGCGTCGAAGCGGGCGACGGCCGCTTCCTGCAAGTGTCCGGGATGCGATTCAGGTATGGGCAGCGCGACAACAAGTTCGTCGTCGACGCCGCGGACGTCACCGTCGGCGAGAAGTCGCTCGACCTCGGCGCCACCTACAGTCTCGCCACCATCGACTACGTCTACCTGAACGGAACCGATGATGGCTACACGCTTTTCGGCGACGCCACGCGCCCGCCGAAGATCAACGTCGAGCGCGAAGCCGACCTGCGCGTCACAGTCGAGAAGTACATGCGTGCGCAGGGCACCGTCACCCAGAACGTCGAAGGACGAATCGCTCGCAAGTGAGCCTCGGTTTGGAGTGCGGCAGCCGCAGCTGCCGCTTTTGTATGCCACAGCGC
>DASYLL010000364.1:0-15211 GCA_036009605.1 Thermoanaerobaculia bacterium
CCATCCGCGGTCTGGGCGCCACGTCCCTCCCGAGAGCCGCGGTTGAGTGTCTCTTCATCGGGCCAGCCGGAAGTGTGGACCAAGCCGGGACGATTTCCGATGCGGAAGGGCGTTTCGCGATTCGTCTGGTTGCTCCACCACCCTCCTCGGCGCTCTGCAGCGTCATCGGTCCCAATGGCAGCGTGGATGCGTTCCGGGCGACTCCCGAGGAACGCATCAACTTCACCATGCCCGGGGCAACCGGGACACTCCGGATTCTCCATTCAGACCAGCGCTCCAACTGGGACAAGTATTGGCTGGTGAGTTTCGACGGGCGGCCGGTCAGACTCAGTGCAGGGCCACTGATCTTTGCGCGATCGCGGTCGACCATGGTGATTCCAGCGCTTGCGGCGGGGCGATGGAGGCTCATCACCGTTGAAACGCTACAGCAGTTCTTCGCTCTGGCAAGTGGCCTTGGTGCATCACTTCGTGCCGAGGCGGAATTCACACTCGGCGCTGGAACCACGGAGACCGTTCAGATTGGCGAGGTGCCGGCGCCATGAGAACACAACATGGGGACGGAAAATCATGTTACGAAGTTTGATTCTTGCTATTGCCTGCGCCCTGGTAGCCATCACATCTCCCGCTCTTTTCGCCTGCGAACAGTGTCTCGAGCCGGGCTCGTACGACCCGGTTGGGAATCCGGTCACACAATACAGATGCTGGTCTGGATTCTCGTCCGGCTACGCCACGTGCATCCCGACCTCCAGCAGCTGCAACACAACGACCGACAGTAACTGCCTTGGTTCCGGCGGCAGTGGTCCAGGCCGGGACAAGGATCCTCTCTCGTTCCGCGTAATCACGCCGTCACGAGAGCCCCGAGACTGTCATACAGATCTGTCTGGCAGGTGCGTTCGAGAAGCGTCGGAGATGGTCTTCTATTGAAATTCGTGCTCCTCTTCCTGGCGCAGCTCTCCGGTTGCGCCGGCGTGCTTTGCTCTCCCGATGCCGAGCAGCCATTCAGCGCTCGGAAACTACCCGTCTGGATCCGAGACGTTGAAGATGTCGTCGCGCTTCCCGACGGAGAGGTCGTGGTCGTATCGCGTCGCTACCCGACGGCAACGGTCGTGACGCGGATCGGTGGACGGGGCGAGGAAGAAGTCGCGCTGCTCCCGAACATGGCGCCGACCGATGTTGCGCCATCGCTCATTCTGGCAGATGGCCGATGGTGGTTCAGTCGGATGGGCCTTCATGACGCTGGAACGAGCGTTTTCTTTGTTTCCGGAGCTGGGCGAAGCGAGCGTTCACTCGACGGATATGGAGATCCCCTCGTCTGGTTGCCGGTCCGCAGTGGGGAGCCACGAGGATTGCTGCTTTCCGCCGTCAACGAGCAGCCAGCGCTTCGCGTAACCGAAATCACGCCTTCCGGCGCGAGGGCGCTCGGTGCCTTTACCTGGTGGCAGGAATCGTCGCAGATCGCCCGGCGACATGACAGCCGCTGGTCGGCCGAAGCGCTCGGCGATGGTCGCTTCGTCATCGCGGCGATCGATGGTCCACCGGGCGAGACGGGGCTGCACGTGCGGACGGTGGGCGGTGAGACTACGAGCGATGCTGTGGTGCCGTGCAAACTTGCAGATCAGCCGATCGATCTCGCCGTCGGTCCCCCGGGCAGACTCGCTGTCGTCGGTCTCTCGGAAAAAGGTGAGGTCGTGGGAGTGATCCTCGATATCGATCATCCCGCGTCAGCGAAGTGTCGTGTGCTCTCGTCCTCGGGTGAAGTCGGCGCGACACCGGGCTATGGAACTCCGACGGTCGTGTGGGCAAGCGATCGATTCATCGCCGCGTGGGTTCGCGATGACGGCGCTGTTCGCGCTTCTGAACTGGATGAGCGCCAAAGCTCTCCGGTAATCGTCGACGTTGGTACAGAAGCTCACGTGGGCAGGCCGCTCCGCCAGCTTCTTCAGGTGGGCACCGACTCTGTCACGTTCACCTGGAGAGACATCAGCGGTGATCTGGTCACGCGCGAACTGCCCAACAAACTGACTGCGTATGCGCTGGCGACGGAGCTCCGGAACGTTGTTTGCGCCGCTCTTGCGGATGACGAGCCGCGGCGTTGTCGGTTGTCGGTTCTCGGTTGTCTGCACCATCCGATGAAACGATCCCTCACAGACAACCGACAACCGACAACTGACAACCGCGCGGCGCAAGCGCGCGCCTGCGATACCATCGCGCGCATGCTGGAACTTCGTCCGAGTTGTGAGCACTGCAACACGCCACTCCCGCCCGAATCGGCGGACGCGCGCATCTGCTCCTTCGAGTGCACGTTCTGCGCATCGTGCGTACGCGATGTTCTTCATGACGTCTGCCCCAACTGCGGCGGCGACTTTGTCCCGCGGCCGATCCGGCCTGCGAACGCGCTCGCAAAATACCCGGCGACAACGAGGGTCACCCACAAGCCCGTGAATGGGAGGTAGGCGATGAAGCCGACGCGCCGCGAGTTCATGATCATGACCACCGCCGCGATGTGCACACTCTCCGTGAGTGACGGATGGAGCGCCGCGCAACTGCATCACGCGCTCGAGCCCGCACTCTTCGACGGCGATCCCTACACCGCCCATGTCGACGATCACGGTCTCGGCGGCCGCACGTGGGAGAGCGCGTACGAGCATGCGATTCGCTTTCGCAGCAATGCCGCGGATCGCGATCGCTACGTTCTGGGACTGGAGATCTGACGATGGCGGAACGCGAACTGCTGGCCCGCGCCCTCGAGACCGCAAAACAGAAAGGCGCTTCGTACGCCGACGTGCGCATCAATCGCACGCTGCGCCAGGCGATCAACACGCGCGAGAAACGCGTCACGAACATTTCGAACAATGAGTCGTTCGGCGTCGGCGTGCGAGTCCTCGTCGACGGCACATGGGGCTTTGCTGCATCGCAACGCGTCGAAGCCGCGGAGATCGATCGCATCGCCGCGCAGGCCGTCGCAATCGCGAAAGCGAATCGCGTTGCGCAGGCGAAGCCCATCGTGCTCGCGCCGGTGAAAGCGTATCGGGACACGTGGCAGACGCCGACGACGAAGGATCCGTTCCGCATCCCGACGGAGCGCAAGGTCGACCTCCTTCTCGCGATCAACGAAGAAGCGTTGAAGGTGAAGGGCGCGGCGTTTTGCACGTCGCAGATGGCGTTCGTGAAGGAAGAGAAGCACTTCGCGTCGTCCGAGGGATCGGACATCGAGCAGACGCTCATTCGCTCGTTCCCTGGCTTCACCGTCACCGCCGTCGATCGCGCCGCCGGAAAATTCAAGACGCGCAACGCGCTGGTCGAGCCGGTCGGCAGCGGATACGAATGGATCGAGAAGTTCGATTGGATGGGCGAGGCGCAACGAGCCGCCGAAGACGCCGTGCGGAAGCTGACCGCGAAGAGCGTCGAGCCGGGCGCCTACGATTTGATTCTCGCGCCGTCGAATCTCTGGCTCACGATTCACGAGTCCGTCGGGCACCCAACCGAGCTCGATCGCGCCCTCGGATACGAAGCGAACTACGCGGGCACGTCATTTCTCACGACCGACAAACTCGGCAAGTTCAAATTCGGCTCGGACATCGTGAACTTCGTCGCCGACCGCACGCAGCCCGAAGGTCTCGCGACTGCCGGCTATGACGATGACGGCGTGCCGACGGGCGAATGGGATCTCATCCGCGATGGCGTTTTCGTCGACTACCAGACCACGCGCGAACAGGCCGCGTGGATCGGCCAGAAGCAATCGCACGGCTGCTCGCACGCGCAGTCGTGGGGCGATGTGCCGTTCCAGCGGATGCCCAACGTTTCACTGCGTCCCGGCAAAGAGAAGCTCACGCTCGAACAACTCATCGCCGACACGAAGCGCGGCCTGATCGGAGAAGGACGGTCGTCGTATTCGATCGACCAGCAGCGTTACAACTTCCAGTTCTCCGCGCAGGTCTTCCGCGAGATCGTCGATGGCAAACTCGGGGACATCGTCGAGGACGCGGCGTATCAGGCGATCACGCCGAACTTCTGGGCCTCGTGCGATCGCATCTGCTCCGACGGCTACACCCTCGGCGGCAGTTTCAATGATGGCAAGGGCGAGCCGGGCCAATCGAATGCCGTGTCGCACGGCTGCGCGCCGGCGCGATTCCGCAACGTCAACATCATCAACATCGCGAGGAAATCGTGAGCCTGACTTCCGACGAAGCACGCCAGATCATCAAACGCGTTCTCGAGCTTTCGAAGGCCGACGAGGCGTCGGTCTCGATCAGTGATTCGCGCGAAGCCAATCTTCGTTACGCGCACAACGAGGTCTCGACCTCGGGTGACGTAACGAACCTCGGCGTCACCGTGCGAACGTCGTTCGGAAAGCGCAGCGGATCCGCGTCGACGAATCAGGTCGACGAGGCGAGCTTGCGCCGCATCGTGAAGCAGGCGGAGGAGACGGCGCGGTTTGCGCGGGAAGATCCGGAGGCGATGCCGATGCTCGGCGCGCAGGAGTACGAATCGCGCGATCCGTATGACGACGCGACCGCGAACACGCCGGCTGAATATCGTGCGGCGATCGCCGCGAAAGCGATCGAGTTGGGCAGGAAGCGCAATCTCGAAATGGCGGGCTTCTTCACGAACGCCGGGTATGCCGAGGCGCTCGGGAACTCGAAGGGACTGTTCGCGTTCAAGCGTCGCACGTTGACGACATTCTCGAATACCGCGCGGACGACGGAAGGCGGCGGCTCGGGATGGTCGGGCACCAATGCGGATCGCACCGCGGAGCTCGATCCCGCGAAGATGGTCGAGACCGCGGCGATGAAGGCAGAGTTGTCGCGTAATGCGCGTCCGCTGGATCCCGGTCAGTACACGGTCATTCTCGAGCCGTCCGCGGTTGCTGATCTGTTGATGTATCTGAGTTTCAGCATGGATGCGCGCAGCGCGGATGAAGGTCGCACGTTTTTCGCGAAGAAGGGCGGCGGTACGAAGATCGGCGAGAAGGTTGTGTCCGAGAAGGTTTCGATCTGGACCGATCCGGCTGATGTGCGCGCGCCCGGTGCTGTCTATTCAGGAGAAGGTTTGCCGACGCGCAAAGTTCCGCTCATCGAAAACGGCGTGCTGAAGAACCTGAACTACTCACGATTCTGGGCGCAGAAGATGAACGCGAATCCGACGCCGACGCCGGAGAACCTGATCATGAAAGGCGATCGCGGCACGATCGATGATCTCGTGCGATCGACGAAGGATGGCGTGCTCGTGACGCGGCTCTGGTACATCCGCTCGCTCGATCCGCAGGCGATTCTGCTGACGGGACTGACGCGCGATGGCGTGTTTCGCATCCAGGGCGGGAAGATCCGTCACGCGGTGAAGAACTTCCGCTGGAACGACAGCCCGGTGTCGGTGCTGTTGAACATCGATGCGATGTCACGCGAGTACCGCGCGCGTGGAAGTGAGTCGGAGGATTTTGCGATTGTGTGTCCGGCGGTGAGAACGAAGTTCACGTTCTCGAGCGCGAGTGACGCGGTGTAGTCAGATGTTCTCTTTGATGGCCTGGATGAACTGCGCGTACGGAACCGAGGGTTGGTTGGCCCACTGCAACCGTTTCGCTTGAACGCTCGATCCGGTCGTCGACCAGAAGCTCCAGTCGTACTAGGTCGGTTGATATCCGATCATCGATTCATTGAGGAAGAGCACGTAGCGCTGCCCACCGTCGAGATTGGAAACATCGCAGATGAAGGACGTTCCGAAGAAGACCGGAACGATTGCGCTCATGGTTCCGCGGTGTGATTGCTGAATCTGCACGAGAGCGACATTCTGGTAGGCGCTGAACATCGTGAAACTGACGAGCGTCAGCAATCCGATGAGGCCCAGCGACAGGACACCGATCGCCCGGCCGAACGCGGCGCCATGCCGCTGCTGCCGCCACGCCGTCCGTGCCGCGACGAATGTGCCTAAGACAATCAGGGCAAAGAGAAGCCAGGGTGAGAACGGCGTCGGAAGAATGGCGACGACGCGTCCCGTCGCGATGTTCGAGGAACCGCGAACGAGATCGGACAGCGTCGGCTCCGCGATCCGCGCCGAGGCGATCGGCGCGGACAACACGAGCAACGCGGCAACGGCGGAGCGGTGCACGCCCGGATTCTAGTTCTTCTGTCCGAAGATTCCGCCGAGGATGGAGCCCAGGACACCACCCGAACTGTCGTTGTTGTCGTTGAGCACTTCCGGAAGTCGATTCGCGTCGAGTCCCTTCGTCTGCTTCATGCGACCGAGAACGCCCATCACGATCGGGGCGAGTATGGCCATCAGCTGCGCGACCTGCGCTGCATCGAGGCCCGACGACTTGCCGACGCCCTCTTCGACCGAGCCGCGGCGTTCGCCGAAGACGTGGCCGAGGATGGCGCCGCCGATGCCACCGAGGATACCGCCACCCGCACCGCTTCCGCCGCCGAGCATCCCGCCGAGATTATCGAGAATGCTGCCGTCGTGCTGGTTGAGCGCGTTGTCGAGGGAGCGCGCGCCTTCGGGTTGCGACGCGTTGTGCGCAAGACCGCCGAGGAGCGCGGGCAGGGCGAGGGAGATGGCGTTCGAAGTGGTCGCTGGGTCGGCGCCGAGGGCACCGCTCAGTTGCTGGATGGTGTCGGGTCCGAGTTGCCGGCGAACTTCATCGAGGACGGAGGACATGAGGCTCAGTGCGCCAGCAGGTCGGCCGGAACCTTGCCGCCATTCTCCGCGAGCTTGCGCATGACTTCCTTGTGCAGCCACATGTTCATCGCTGCGGAGTCATGAGTGTCGCCCGTGTAGTGGAGATCGGCGGCGAGCTCCTTGCGCTCGGCGAGACTGCTGTCCATGCCGAGGAGCTTCAGCAGGTCGACGATGGAATGCTTCCAGTCGAGCTTCTCGTGATGCTTTGCGGCCAGACCGTCGAGGACCGCGGTGACGTCGACCGTCTGCACGGCGGCAGGGGCAGCGCTTGAGGCGGCGGCGCCTGTGCCGATCGGCACGCCTGCTCGCGCGGCGGCTTCAACGCGCGATTCTTTGACCTGTCCTGGCTGGAGTGCGTCGTGCGGCGCTTCCGCGTTACCGGCCGCGTGAAAAATCTTGTTGAGGATGTTTTTGAAGAGTCCCATTTGCTTCTCCTTGTCGGAGGACGGGAGTGCAAGAGACTGGCCGGTCAGCTTTCTTCGGCCTGCGGCTCATCGTCGGCGATGACCAGCGGTCGATACTTCGATTCCAGCTCATCGATTCGTTCATCGTCAACGTCTGATGCTCGAGGCCAAGGAGCTCGCGAAAAACTCGGAGCTCTTCCATCTCTTCCGGCCAGGTTTCGGGATCCGGTGCCGCGTGGTATTCGCCCGCGCTCTCGGGCTTATAGACAATCAGTTCGAGGGAGAACCCCCGACGTGATCTCCGAGGCTCAGAAACTCGCGCAGGTTCTCGGCGATCACCACGTTATGGTGGTCGCCCATGGGAACGGTGACGACCGGTTGTTCATGAAGATCGAGGCCCGGAAGCTGGAGCAGGCCGTAGTGAACGACGTCGCCTCCTGTGTTCGCGAAGGTAATGGAGTTGTGCGGCGTACAGAAGTCCTCCCGCCGCTTCGGAGGCTGCCGACCAGAGTTGTTGCAGGGAGATCGGCTCACTCACCAACGTGGCGCTCTCACCCGCACCAAACCGCAGCCACCGCGTCCGGATGGTCCAGCAAAAACCCATCCTCTTCCTCGTCATACCGAATGACCGCGCCGTCGAGGCGCGAGGCCGCCATCGTATCGAGCGCCACCGTCACGCCCTCCACCTCCACCACCTCATCCTCGGCAACGGGCTCGTCGGCGTAGCTCAGGCGATAGCCGGAGCCGCCGCAGCCGGTCGTGAAGGCGATGCGGAGGAGGCGGCCGCCGGCATCCTGTTGCAGATGCTCGGCGGCTTCGGGAGAGAGCGCGAGGTTCATACGGAAGAGGATCCGTGCACGATGCGCCATTCGGCGTCTTCGCGGCGCCACCAGTCGTGATCGCCGCGGATCAGCTCGAGATCGCGCTCGAGCTCGACGATGTGTGCGCGCTTCACGGCTTCGAGATAGATCAGGAAATTGCGATCGGAGCCGCTGGCCCCGGCGATCCACTCGCGCAGTTTGCGCTGCACGGTTTTCTCGCGCGAGATCAGGAACTCCGCGGACTCGCGATACGACATTTCACCTTCGAGGATGTCGTTGAAGATCATGTCCGAGCCGAGGGTCACGCGGACGCGGTTGCCGGCGACGATAGCCACTTTCATCTCGATGAGATCGCGGTTCTCGCGCTCGTCGACGGCGAACTGCTCGAACATCTTGCGCGTCATCGGGTTCGGAAGGTTTTCGGCGAGCTTCTGGAAAACCTTGTACGCCTCGACGGTGTACTGAAACAGCAGCGCGAGCTGCTGATGGGTGAGGCCGGCCTGGGTTGGGGTTGCCACTGCAGTCATCTCTGCTCCTAACGCTATTCGATCTTCGCCACTTTCACGACCACGTCTCCGCCCGCCAGTTTCGTCTGGCAGCTCAGCCGGTACGGCGCTTCGAGCTCTTTGTAAGTCTCGTCGGGCGTGGGCGGCGTGAGCTGCTCCCAACCTTCCACGACTTCGATCCTGCAAGTCCCGCACGCACCGTCGCCGCCGCAAACCTGGCTGACGCGAACACCCAGCTCTCCGGCGATCGACAGCAGCGACTTCCCCGTGGGGAATTCGCCGTTCTTCCCGGCGTCAGCGAATGTCACGCGCGGCATCGGGCGCGGATTGTAGCGCGGTCTCGAGCGCCCGATGTGCCATGTAGCTGCTGCGCACCAGCGGCGCACTCTCGACATGATGGAAACCAAGCGCGCGCGCCTGACGGCCGAGCTCGGCGAATTCTTCCGGCGTGTAGTAGCGGCGCACGGGATGGTTCTTCTCGGACGGCGCGAGGTACTGGCCCATCGTGAAGATGTCGACGCCGGCATTGCGCAGGTCGCGTGCGACTTCGAGGATCTCGTCTTCGGTTTCGCCGAGGCCGAGCATGAGGCTTGATTTCGTGAGCATGCCTTCGGTGCGTTCTTCGTGCGTCCAGCGGAGGATGTCGAGCGAGCGTTCGTACTTCGCGACGGGACGCACCGCGCTGTAAAGCCGCGGCACGGTCTCGATGTTGTGCGCGAGGACTTCGGGTCCCGAGGCGATGACGGTGCGGAGGGCGTCGCGATTGCCTTCGAGATCGGAGATCAGCACTTCGACTGCTGCGCCGGTGCGCTCGCGAACTGCGATGACGGTGCGCGCCATGTGATCTGCGCCGCCGTCGGGCATGTCGTCGCGGTTCACCATCGTGATGACGGCGTGACGCACCTTCATCGTCTCGACGGCTTCGGCGACGCGGCGCGGTTCATCGCTGTCTGCGAGTAGCGGATTGCCGCGACCGACCGCGCAGAACGTGCAGCGGCGGGTGCAGATCTCGCCGAGGACCATGAACGTAGCGGTGCCGGCGGCCCAGCATTCGAAGATGTTCGGGCAGCGCGCTTCCTGGCAGACCGTGTTCAGCGCCAGGTCGTTCATGAGACGGGAGACGGGAAGCTGTGCAAGGTCGCCCGGGACTCGGACTTTGAGCCAGTCGGGGCGGAGACCTGCGCGTTTGTTGATCGGAGTCATTGTTCGTTGTCGGTTGTCGGTGATCGGTTGTCAGGATGTTGCTGGTTACTGGTTGCTGGTTGGAGGTGACTCGTCCCGAGAGCGGGGCTCATCGCTCTTGCGATGAAGCACCTTGAACCAGCAACCAGCAACATCGAACGGGCAACATACCATCCCGGCCGCATTCACCGGATCAGGCCAAAGCGCACCAGGAGCTCCACGAATCGCGGGTCCTCTCGGATCGAATCGAGCCGTGGATCGACGTACGTGAACATCGTGTCGCCCAATTCGAGCGCCGCGGCACGGTCGAGCGCGGCGAAGGCGAGATCGGTGTCGCCGGTCTGTGCGTGAAGCGCAGCCAGCGTGTAGGGATCGAGGCGCGTGTGCTTCAGCGCCGGAAGGCGCTCGTCGAGAACACGAATGTGCTTGCGAATCTCTTCGCGCGGATCGGCGGAATCGCGAGGGATCTCGATTCGCTCGCCAAGGACCGCGGACAGCGATTGCGCTGCGTCGTCCCATCGGCCTGCGCTGATGGCCGCGGACGCCATTCCCCAATGCGCCATGGTCGGCTGGCGGTGCGAAGCCAGCAGTGCGCGATACTCCGCGGACGCATCTCCGTTGCGTCGCGCCATCAGATAGAGGAACGCCAGCGCGGGATTGGGAAGGAGCGTCGAGGGATCGAGAAACTGCGCGCGCTGCATCTCAGAGAGCGATGCCTCGTGGCGTCCCATCGCACAAAGCAGGAGCGCCAGATTGAACCGCGCGTCGAAGTACGACGGATCGGCGGCAAGGGCAGCGCGCAATGCCGTCTCCGCGCCGCCGTAGGAATGATCGAAGTTCATCAACAGCACCGCGCGATTGTTCAGCGCTTCCGCGGATCGGGGATCGACGGCAATCGCGCGATCGAGCGTCCGTCGCGCATTCTCGATCGCCATCTGGCGCGATTCGCCCTTCCACACGATCGTGCGCGTCGTCCAGATGTCGCCCATCGCCGCCCACGCCTCGGCGAACGCCGGCTCCTGCGCCACTGCCTGTTCGAGGAGCTCGATGGCGCGCTTGAAATCGGTTTGAGGAACCGATCCATTGCGAGCCTCGAGTGCTGCGCGATAGAGGGCGAGCGCCTGCGGCGAGACGCGCGATCGCACCGGCACTTCGCGCTTCGGACGCGGAACATAGAGATGAAGGAGGTTCCGCGTCACGCGAATCGCCACTTCGAGCGAAAAGTCTTTCGGCTCGCCGGTTCGATGAAGGGTTTCGCTCCAAAGGGTTCGTCCCGAGGAGAGGTCGACGAGGCGCGCGTCGACGGAGGGGCCTTCGTTGGCCTTGCGCATGATCGTGTCGATGCGCAGATCGGCGGGACTGCCGGGCACGACTACGCGCATCTTGTCGGGCGGGATGCGGGCCAGATATCGGCGCAACTCCGCGGAGAGGCCGCGATGATCGAGATCGGACGCCGCGCCATCGATGATGACCGGCGAGACGGCGATGCGCAGCACCGAATCATCCGTCGCGACGACGGGCATCTGGTGCGTGCTGTGCGTCGGAAAGAACAGCGCCGCCACGACGGCCAGCGCGAGCACGATGCGCCGATACGATCGTGAGCGCTCTGTGGGCGAGGCCGGCGTCAGTTTCACCAACTCGGGAACGACGGAAGGCGTGACCTCCTCGGCGCGGCCGCTCGGATCAATGCGCTCCACCGGCATGAGGAAGCTGTACCCGCGGCGCGGCAGGGTCTGGAGAAAACGCGGCGTTTCTGCCTGATCGTTGAGCGCAAACCGGATGCGCCGGATGACGGCATTGATGCCCTGTTCGAAATCGACGAACGTCTCGTCGCCCCAAAGCTCTTTCTGGATCTCTTCGCGAGTGACGATGCTGCCTGCTTTCGACACGAGCAACAGGAGCAGGCGAAAGGGCTTCGGTCCCAGCTGGACCTGCATCCCTTTCTTCCGAAGCTGTTCCGCGTCCGGGAAGAGCTCGTACTTGTCAAAGCGATAGCTCACGCCGACGCGATCCGTCGGCGTATTGACCTGAAGCTGTTCCGGCGTAGCGGGATCCAAGCAGGCGTGAGCCTACACCGCTGTCAAGCCATTGAGAAACGGTGAAACCGTTCGAGGCGGCGCGCGCGGCCTCTCAGCTCTGCGAAACGTCATGTCAGTCGCCGGCGCAACTCACTCAGGACAAACATCATTGCTGGTCATGCGCAATTCAGGTCGCCGCCATCGATCTTCGGGAGAAATATCCCGACGATGTGTCCCATGAAGCATCTCCGCTGCATCGCAGAAACGCGTGATCGCCACTACGAAATGACCAGCATCGACGAGTTGCGATTCGTCTTCCGATGGATCGAGAAAGGGGAACGTTTGACCGTGCGGCACGTCGTTCGGGAGATGAAGGGCGTCGAGCGACTGCTCTTCCGCATGCTCGGGCTGAAGACCGTCGTCGAATGTATGGGCAGCATGCTGATCCATCATGAGCTCGATCTGGCGGCACTGCTCTTCATTGATGAAGAGGGTCACGAGATGCGCGCTCTCGGTCATTACGACGCTGGCGACAGTCGAAGGATCCGCTTCCGGTTGAAGAAGGGCGGCTATGCCGACCACCTCGCGGCGGAGTGTGTTTCGCTCGACACCGCGTTCCGCGCCATTGAAGCGCAGTACCTCGAGGGGAATCCGCCGGATTGGCTGACCTATCGAAACGATGCGCGTCCGTGGCCCGTTCGCGCGACATGAAACGAGAAAGGCGGGTGCCGATGTACGGCACCCGCCCTTTGTTTACTGATCGATGATCTAGGGAGTTACGACACTGACATGGCTGGTCTCATTGTTGGTGATGCTCGCGAATCCCCACAGTTTCATTTCCGGGGTTGCTCCGGCGAGGCGCGGACGAATGGTCACGCGAATACGCGAATAGCCGGCCGGGATGAGCGACGAGAGATCGAGTTGCGAAATGGATGGGTGAAGCGGCAGCTCGGCGGTCGTCACCAATTGCTGTTCGTCGAGTGTGTGGAGTGTTGCGGTGGTTTGCAGGAACGGCACTTTCTCCGCATCGCCATAGAGCGCCAGATCAACCTCGCGGTTGTCCGCGCCGGTCGCGTCATAGATGCGCAGCGTCGAACGGAACTGCGGCGCGACCGGAATCGCGATCAGCGAGAAACCTTCCGACGAGAAGTCGTCATTACGCGCCGTCGGTACGAACGCGCCTGCCGTCGTTTCGTTCTTCGTGGCGTCGTAGACGCGCGTGACCATCTTCACTTTCGAGGCGTCGTCTTTCCCGACATAAACGAACTGCGGGCCGACACCGTCGAACACCAGATCGTCGGACGCATCGAAGAGTTGATTGAGCGGAGGGAACGAACAGGGATCTTCCACCGGTCCGCAGGCGATCGGTCCGAGCTCCGGATAGTGATCCGATTCGATCACCGCGCTGATCTCCGTTTTCCAGAGCGAGCCGTTGGCGCCATGGATCTCGGTCGCCGCGAAGGGAGCGAGCAGGCGATCCCATTCCGTGGCCTCACCGACGTTGACGCCCGCCGAGGCGGCGTTGTTGGACAGGTTCGCATCGACATGGGGCTCGTTTGCGAAGACCGTTGCGACGCCGCCTGCCGAGCCGCTCGTATTCGGGGTCGTGAATCGCACGGACAGCGGAGCGTTTGTATTGGCAGCGAGAGAAGTGCGCCGGCAGGTGGTCTCGACGAGGTTGTCGGCCGCACATGTCCATCCGGCGCCTTCGAAGACGCGCGTGTCGGGCAGCCCTCCCAGGAAGAACGCGATGCGCACATCGCTCAGATCCTGCGGGCCGTTGTTGCGCACGTCGTATGCGAACGTCAGCGGCGTGTTGAACGGGACGGGACTCGGCGGCGCGCTCACCGCGATTGAGAGATCGGCGCTGCGATTCGCCAACTGCAGCGTGAGCGGTGCCTCGGCATTGTTGTCCTCAGGGTTGGCGTCGTTGCCGTTCAGACCGACATGAGCCATGAGGATCAGTGGCTCAGGACGCAACGTTGCCGGAGCAGTGATGTGATACGTGAGCTGCACTTCCGCGCCGGCTGCGAGCGAGGCGCCGTAGCAGTTGAACGAGGTTGTCGCGCATTGCCAGCCGGCCGGCGTGACCGTCGAGAGAACGCGCATCGGCGCAATGGCCGGCCAGGTGGTCGAGAGAAACAGGGTGATGTCTTCGGCCGCGACCGGCAGCTTGTTTTTGATCCGAAGATCGACCGTGAATGCCTCGCCGGTCTGCAGCGTGGTTTTGTCGATCGTGAACGAGGTGATGGCGAGGTCGCCGTCGGCGACGGCTTTGCCGGGGAGGAAGACGGCCAGGGCAAGAATGAGGAACAGTGCTTTTCTCATGAAATGGTCTCCGTTCGTTTTTGATGTGATCGGCGCCGAGTCTAGAAACTACAGATAACAAAGTCGATGATTCGGGCGATGAGAATCGCATGACAGCGGATGTGCTGTCTCATCAAAGGATTAGCGACCCGGATGACGGTCGCTCAGGCGCGGAGGACGATCCGCAGACGCTCGAACGCCTCGCGATCGTCGGTCCAGCGGATCTTCGCGAGCGCTTCGGGGACGGTGAACCAGCCCCAGTCGTCGTGCTCGCTCGGATCGATGCGGATCGGCAAACGCGAGTCGAGCCGCGCGTGAAAGACGAGCTCGCTGGCGATGATCGGCGAGGGATAGCGCGCTTCGAGGTACTGCGATTCGATGAGGAACGATTGCGCGAGATCGAGCGCAATCGGCTCCGCGACATGGCCGGTTTCTTCGATCATCTCGCGTCGCGCGGTGGCGAGCGGCGACTCGTTCTGTTCGAGCGTGCCGGTGATCGGCTGCCAGAAATCGCCGCGCGCCGCGCGACGATGAAGGAGCAATACGCGATCGCCGTCGTGTACGAGCACTTTCACGAGCTCGAGCGTCGGCGGTCGCGACACGAGCTGGCGCTCAAAGATTTCGGCAAACTTCGTCGCCAGCACTTCGCGCACTTCGTCAAGAGGAACGCGGCGCCCAATCTCGCGCTCGATCGACGTGACGCCTGTGTCCTGCAAGCCGCACGGCGTAATGAGACGGAAGTGATCGAGATTCGTGCTCACGTTGAGCGCCCAGCCGTGCGACGTCACCCATCGTGCGATGCGCACACCGATCGCGGCGATCTTGTCGTTGCCGACCCAGATGCCGCGGCGTGCTTCGATGCGCTCCGCGGTGATGCCGTATTCGGCGACGGTGCGGATCAGCACTTCCTCGAGATTCGTCACGTACTTGCGCACGTCGCGGTTGCCTTCGCCGAGGTGGAGGATGGGGTAGCCGACGATCTGTCCGGGGCCGTGGTAGGTGATGTCGCCGCCGCGCGTCGTCTCGAAGAAACGGACGCCGTGCGATTGCAGCGAATCGGTGGAGGCAAGGAGGTTGTCGAGCTTTCCGCCCCGGCCGAGGGTGATGACGGGCGGGTGCTCGAGGAGGAGAAGCTGATCGGCGATTTCATCGCGCTGGCGGAGGTCGACGAGCTTCTGCTGCAGCTTCATCCCGTTTTCGTACGTGACGATGTGGAGACGATGGATGGCGCACGTGCGCATGCGTGGAGGTCAAGCGCGCGGGGCCAACGGGACATTCCCAAGCCAGTTTGGAGTGGGGGG
>DASYLL010000365.1:0-18075 GCA_036009605.1 Thermoanaerobaculia bacterium
CGACGCTCGGGATGACAATGCACGGCAGCTCAGTCCAATCGCAAACACGCCCGCCACCACCGCCCCGAACGCGATCAACCGCATCCGCTCATCCGGAATCGAAATCTCCGCCACCACCAGCAACGGCACGCCCAGCATCAGCTCGCGATACGAAAGCGCCGCGACGAGCGTCACGATCACGGCCACGAAGGGCAGCGCGCGATCGATGGGCGTCGCGTGATGGACGGCCAGTTGGCAGGCGAACGCCGCGATCGCCGCGGTGAGGAGCCAGCGAAGTTGCGTCAATGGGAAACCGTGACTCTCGTCTCGGGATGGCGCACGAAATCCGCGTCGAACCCTTCGAGAGTCTCGGGCGTGATGGTAGCGCGATAAATCAGCCGCGCATCCCCCTTCAGCCGCACTTCCTCGGCATGCCCCTTCCGGATGTCGAACGACACCTCGTACGTGGTCCCGCTGCGCGTCAGCACCGACACCGGCGACTGCACCTTGCCGAACAGGCCACTCGTCACCGCCGAAGACACCACGCCCGAGCCGCACGAAAGCGTCTCCGCCTCGACGCCGCGTTCGTACGTCCGCACTTCGATCGAATGCGCATCGCGCACGACCACGAAATTCACGTTCGCGCCTCCGTCCGGCTCCATCTCGGTGCTGTAACGGATTGCGCTGCCGAGGGGGACGATGTTTTGTTGCCAGAGGTCGTCGCGGAGAAAGAGGACGTAGTGAGGGACGCCGACGAGAATCGAGCTGCCATGAACCGTCCGATCGCCGACGGTCACCGGCCGCTCCGCACGAAACCGCGACGGCGGTGGCAACGCAAGTGTCACGAGACCGCCATCCGAGATCTCCGCGCTCACGATCCCCGCGTCCGTCTCGATCGTCATCTTGCGTCCGGCGATCACGTTCAGAAATGCGAACCGAGCGGCGCAGCGCGTGCCGTTTCCGCAGAACGCACCAAACGAACCGTCCGAGTTGTAATAGCGCATCCGGAACGTCGCACGCGCGGAAGGCTCGATCAGGATGAGCCCGTCGGCGCCGACCGACAGCGCGCGCGTACAGATGCGCTTCGCCAGCTTGCTTCCGTCGACGATTCGCGCGTTGCGATTGTCGATCATCACGAAGTCATTTCCGCCGCCCGCCATCTTCGAGAAGGCCAGCGGATCTTGTTTGCCTGATTGCACTTGTCCTGCGGGTTTCATCGGAATTTTCGAATCGCGGTGGTCATTCTCGCACGCGCGCGGACACCTGCCCAACGGAACGTGGAAGCGCTGTGCTTCGTCCAAAGACGAAGTCTCAGAGTCTCAAAGTCTCAGAGTCGCGGAGATGTTTCCTGCCGACCCCTCTGAGACTCTGAGACTCTGAGACTCTGAGACTCGCCGGAGGAAACTTGAACCAACTCATTGTCCTGCTCGTGGTCCTTGCGCTCACCGTCCCCGTTCTGGCGCAAACCCCCGCCGAGCCCGAGCTTCCCAAGCTCACCGAAAACGTCGAAGTGCGCGTCATCGACTTCGATGTCGTCGTCACCGACCGCCGCGGCAACTTCGTCCCCGGACTCACGAGAGACGACTTCGAGATCCTCGAGAACGGCAATCCGAAGCCGATCTCGAACTTTTACGAGATCAACGACGGCACGCCGAAGCGCGTCCTCGCCGGCGAGATCGGCGGCCGCATCGAGACTCCCGCACCGGCGGCTCCCGCCGTCGTCGACGAGGAGATGAAGCGCCGCATCATCATCTATATCGACAACCTCTCGCTCGCACCGTTCAACCGCAACCGCGTCTTCACCGATCTCAAGAGCTTCCTGAAGACCGCGATGCGCCCCGGCGATGAAGCGATGGTCGCCACGTACAACCGCAGCATGAAAGTGCGCGTGCCGTTCACGCGCGATTCGCAGCAGGTCGCCTCGATCCTCGACGCGATCGCCGGCGAGACCGGCCTCGGCATCGCCAACCGCTCCGAGCGCAAGTCGTTCGAAGAGCGCATCCGCGAAGCCAGCTCGTACAACGACGCCCTCGGCACGGCCCGCACATTCGCGTCGTCCGTCGAGCATGATCTGCGACAGAGCGTCTCCTCGCTCAATGCGCTGATGTCGACGCTCGCGGGCGTCGAAGGCAAGAAGATCCTCGTGCTCGCCAGCGAAGGGTTCCCGATGCAGCCCGGCCGCGAAGTCTTCCAGTTCCTCGACGAGATCGCGCGCGAGAAGCAGTGGTCGAACATGGGCTCGTCGATGCTCGAGGGCATGCACTTCGACGGCACCAATCAGATCCAGTCGGTCGCGAAGACCGCCAACGCGAACGACATCACGATGTACACGATTCACGCGGCCGGTCTCTCTGCAAACTCGGAGATGTCCGCCGAGAACGCGCGACCGACGTCCGCGCTCGTGTCGCACGCCGCGATCTCGAACACGACCGAATCGATGCAGCTGATGGCGCAGATGACCGGCGGCCTGGCCTCGGTCAACACGAACAATTTCGCCGACGCATTCAAGCGCATCCAGAGCGACCTCGAGTCGTACTACTCCATCGGCTACCGCGCCGGCACCGAGCGCGTCGACCGGCAGCGCTACCTGCAGGTCCGCATGAAAAGCCGCAAGGACCTGCGCGTGCGCAGCCGCCAGACGTTCGTCGAGAAATCGGTACACGCCGAGATGAGCGACCGCGTCGTCGCCAACCTCCTCTATCGCGTCAAAGACAACGACCTCGCCATCCTCGCGCGCGCCGGACGCCCGGTGCCGGTCGAAGACGGCCTGTTCCAGGTCGCCATCGACCTCCAGATCCCAATGCAATCGCTCACGCTGCTGCCGCAGGGCGACACTGAGCACGTGGGCGGTTTCGACGTCTACGTCGTCGTCGGCAACAAGGACAACGACCTGTCCGACGTCGCGCAGAAATCGCATCAGGTGCGCGTGCCGAACGTCCACATGGCCACGCTGGCCGGGAAGTACTACACGTACACGCTCGAGCTGCTCATCGAGCGCGGCCTCAATCGCATCTCGCTTGGCGTCGTCGATCAGATCTCGAACACGAGCGGCTTCACGCGGGAACAGATCATCGCGCAGAACCAGTAGCAGCGCAGCATGCGCGTTCTTTTCACGCTCCAGTACCTGGGCACGCACTATGGCGGGTGGCAGCTGCAAGCCACCACGCCGAGTGTCCAGCAGTTAGTGGAAGAGGCGCTCACGCGGATGTTCCAACAGGAGATCCGCATTCACGGCGCGGGTCGCACCGATGCGGGCGTTCACGCGGCCGCGCAACGCGCGCATGCCGACGTTCCGTTCGAGATCCCGACTCGCGGTCTCATCCTCGGGCTGAACCAGATCCTGCCGCATGACGTGCGTGTCACCGCGGTCGAAACCGTCGCGGACGACTTTCACGCGCGCTTCGACGCGAAGGGCAAGACGTACGCGTATCGCATCTGGAACGCCGAAGTCGCGGATGTGTTCGCAGCGGAAACGCATGCGCATGTCGCACAGGCACTCGACGTCGACGTGATGCACGACGCAGCGCAGGTGCTTGTCGGCACGCACGACTTCAAAGTCTTCACGGTTGCGGATCCCGAGGTCAGCTCGACGATCCGGACGATCGAGGCGATCTCGGTGGTGCGCGATGGCGCACGCGTCACGCTCACCGCGAGCGCGGACGGCTTCCTCCGATCGATGGTCCGCCGCATCGCGGGCTCGCTGATCGAGATCGGTCGCGGCAAACTCGCGAGGAACGCACTCCTCAGCGAAGCGCGCTGGACCGCCCCCGCAAAGGGCTTGATCCTGCTGCAAGTTCGCTACTAAAAACGCCTCACCCGGAACCGACAACCGACAACCAGCAACCGCACGAAGTGCGCTAACATCCGCGCCGATGATCGACGTCCGCAAGCTTGCCGAGCCCGGCTCGAGCGAGGAGACCCTCCTCGAGAAGGTCGATCTCAAGCGGCTGCCGCGGCACATCGCGGTGATCATGGACGGCAACGGCCGCTGGGCTCGCGCCCGCAACCTCCCCCGCGTCGAAGGTCACCGCGCCGGCATCACCTCGGTGCGCGAGATCGTCGAGACCGGCGCGCGCCTCGAGCTGGGCGTCATGACGCTCTACGCGTTTTCGGTCGAGAACTGGAAACGCCCGCGCTTCGAAGTGGCCACGCTGATGATGCTGCTCAAGGAGTACCTCCGCAAAGAGCTGCAGACGCTGATGGAGAACAACATCCGCTTCGAGCCGATCGGACGCGTGGACGGACTCGATCCGTCCGTGCAGCGCGAGCTGCGATATGCGCAGGAGAAGACCGCGGAAAACACAGGGCTGCTCTTCCAGATCGCGCTCAACTACGGCGGCCGCGCCGAGATCGTCGACACCTGCAATCGCATCATGGCCACGCTGCGCGAAAAAGAAATGACCGACGCGGTCATCGATGAAGCATTCTTCGCCGATCATCTCTACACGGCGAATGTCGACGATCCCGATCTGCTCATCCGCACCAGCGGCGAGCTGCGCGTCTCGAACTTCCTGCTCTGGCAGATCGCGTACGCCGAGATCCACGTGACGAAAGTCCTCTGGCCCGACTTCCGCCGCAAACACCTCTTCGAAGCCATTCTCGATTTCCAATCGCGCGATCGCCGCTACGGAGGAGTCGATCCTTCCGACGCCGAGATGTTCGTCGAGGCGGACGAATAACGCGTGCGCTTCGCCCGTGAGCTCACCGCCCTGGTCGCCGCGCCGGCCGCCATCTGGATCACCGGGTGGGGTCCGTCGTGGCTGTTCAACGCCACGATCGCGCTCATCTGCATCCTCGCGATGTACGAGTTCCTCGCTCTCGGAAAAGCGAAAGGCTACGACGTGCCGACGGTGCTCTGCATCGTCATCATGCTGATCCTCATGGCCGCGTTCATCATCGACGACCTGTCGGTGGAGATCGGCATGTTCACCGCGCTGTTGATCATCCCCGGCTCGTACGTCGTGACGAAGAAATCGCTCGAAGACTCGTTGCCGTCGAGTGCAGTCGCGGTGCTCGCGACGACGTACGTCGGCATGCTCGGCGGATCGCTCATCCGTTTGCACAACGACTTCGGCGCCGACGGCCCGCGCCTCGTGTTCTTCCTGCTGCTCGTCGTGTGGCTCGGCGATTCGGGCGCGTATTACGTCGGA
This sequence comes from Thermoanaerobaculia bacterium, assembly GCA_036009605.1. Lineage (GTDB taxonomy): Bacteria > Acidobacteriota > Thermoanaerobaculia > Gp7-AA8 > Gp7-AA8 > QHVT01. The sequence continues at coordinate 5,130 of DASYLL010000365.1, forward strand.
CGGACGTTCGGAAAGCACAAACTCTCGCCGCGCATCAGCCCGAAGAAAACGGTCGAAGGACTGCTCGGCGGCGTCGCCGCCTCGATCATCGCCGCAATCGTCATCCAGCTCACGTTCTTCAAGACGTTCCCGCTGTTGCACGCGATCATCGCGGGCGTGATTCTCTCGATCGCCGGCGTGATCGGCGACCTCGCGGAGTCGATGTGGAAACGCTCCGCCGCGGTAAAAGACTCGGGCACGCTGATCCCCGGCCACGGCGGATTTCTCGACCGTTTCGACTCCATCCTCTTCACCGCTCCCATCCTTTACTGCTACTGGACATTGATCGTGCATGGGTTCGGATCACTGAACATCATGCAGGGATGAAGAATGTTGCTGGTTGCTGGTTACTGGTTCAAGGTGCCTCAGCGCGATCGGGATGTTTCTCGCGCCGCGTTACCTTGAACCAGTAACCAGCAACCAGCAACATCTCAAATCGACAACTATGCGAAGCATCTCGATTCTTGGCAGCACCGGCTCGATCGGCAAGAGCACGCTCGCAGTCGTCGACGCCTTTCCGGACGAGCTCCGCGTCGTCGGACTTGCCGCCGGCGCGAACGTCGACCTACTCGCAGAACAGGTCGCGCGCTACCGTCCGTCCGTTGTCTCCGTGCGCAGCGTCGCTGACGCGGAACGCCTGCGCGCGCTCGTGACCGCGCCCGTTGAGATCATCCCGGGGATCGAAGGCGCGTGCGCAGTCGCGACGATGACCGAAGCCGATACGGTGATTGCGGCGATCGTAGGCGCGGCCGGGATTCCTCCCGTGTACGCGGCGCTGCGAGCGGGCAAACGCGTCGGCATCGCGAACAAAGAAGTGCTCGTCGCCGCGGGCGATGTCATGACACGCACTGCGCGCGAACACGGCGGCGAGATCCTTCCCGTCGACTCCGAACACAACGCCGTCCATCAAGCCATCCGCTGCGGAACGCACGCGGAAGTCCATCGCATCATCCTCACCGCGTCCGGCGGCCCGTTCCTGCATCGCGACCTCGCGTCGTTCGACAACATCACCATCGAAGCCGCGCTCGCGCATCCGACGTGGAGGATGGGGAACAAAATCTCGATCGATTCCGCCACGATGATGAACAAGGGGCTGGAAGTCATCGAGGCCCATCACCTCTTCGACCAGCACGTCGATCGCATCGACATCACGATCCATCCGCAGTCGATCGTCCATTCGATGGTCGAGTACGTCGACGGCTCGATCCTCGCGCAGCTGTCGACGACCGATATGAAGTTCCCGATTCAATACGCGCTCTTCTATCCCGAGCGTCTGCCGGCGCCGTTCGCGCGACTCGATTTCGCGAAGATTCGCACGCTCGAGTTTTTTCCAGTCGACCCGCGGCGCTTTCCCGCGGTCGAGCTCGCCTATGCCGCCTCGCGCGCCGGCGGCTCGATGCCCGCCGTCCTCAATGCCGCCAACGAGATTGCCGTCGAGCGCTTCCTCGCCGGAGAACTTCCCTTCACTTCGATCGTAGACATCGTCAGACGCGTGCTCGACATCCACGCCGCGAGCGTCCATCCCATCTCGTCCGTCGAGGACGCGCTGGAGTGGGACGGCTGGGCCCGGAACGAAGCACGCGGAATCGATGTTGCTATCCGACGCTGATCACGACCTATGGCCCACGCCCAGAACTTTCTCATCTCCATCGCCGGCTTCGTCATCGTCCTCGGCGTGCTCATCTTCGTGCACGAGGCGGGACACTTCCTCGTTGCGAAGCTCTTCCGCGTCCGAGTGCTGGTCTTCTCGTTTGGCTTCGGCAAGCGCCTGTTCGGCTTCCGCAAGGGCGACACCGACTATCGCGTCTCGCTGATCCCCCTCGGCGGGTACGTGCGCATGGCGGGTGATTCGCCCGAGGAGAACGTGGCCGGGAATCCGGACGAGTTTCTTTCGAAGCCGAAGTGGCAGCGCTTCCTGATCCTCGTCGCCGGACCGGCCATGAACATCGTCCTCGCGATCACGTTCATCGCCATTACCGCGATGGTTGGCCTCGAGCAGCTCATCACGAAACCGGTGATCACCGAAATCACGAAGGGCAAAGCGGGCGAGAAGGCGGGGCTGTTGCCGGGCGATCGAATCGTCCGCGTCAAAGGCGAGCCGACCGAAGACTACCAGGACGTCAAGATTCTCATCTCGATGAACGCCGGTACGCCGGTCGAAGTCGTCTACGATCGCAACGGCGTCATTGGCAAAACGACGCTGCTGCCGGAACGGCAGCAAGGCGAGTTTGGCCCGGTCGGTCACGCCGGAATCTGGTTCGGCACCGAGCCGATCGTCGGTCGCGTGCTCCCCGACTCCCCCGCGGCCGTCGCGGGGCTGCGGGCCGGAGATCACATCACGAGCGTGAACGGCCAGCCCGTGACGTCGCTCGGAACCTTCGCGGAAATCTCGGAGAAAGCGAAGACGCAGCCGATCGTCCTCGGCATCGCACGCGGTGCAGAACGACTGACGTTCACCGTTGCGCCGAGCACCGAGGAAAAACTCTCCGCCCTGCGCGGTATCGCGCCTCCGTCGAAGCGGATCAAACTGAGCCTCATCCCCGCGCTGAAATACAGCGTCGAGGAAAACTGGAAGATGCTGCGCCTGGCCATGTCCGCGCTGGCGCGTCTCTTCCGCCCCGAAGGCAGCGTCAAGGAACTGAGCGGCCCGATCAACATCGCGCGCATCTCCGGCATGGTCGTGCAGGAGGGCTGGCTTCCGACGATGCTGCTCATGGCCATGATCTCCCTGCAACTCGGCGTCATGAATCTGCTGCCCATCCCCGTCCTCGACGGCGGTCACATCATGATCCTGCTGATCGAAGGCATCGCCCGCCGCGACTTGTCGCTGCGCGTGAAGGAACGCATTCAACAGGTAGGCTTCGCGGCGCTGGCGACGTTGATGATCGTCGTGATTTACAACGACGTGATCACGAACGTGCTGCGGATGAAGAACGGCTAACTGCGGCCGGCACGGCCGGCTGCGCTGATTGCTTCGCTGGGGCACGTACGGCTGCCAAGTGGGATTGGTTTTGGCGCGTCACTCCACGTTTCTGAGCAGCTCCAGCGGCGCGACGTCCGCGATTTTTTCGAAGTCACGGTCGCGCTGCAGCAGCGGTACGCTGTTCCTGATCGCACATGCGGCGATCAGGCAACCGTAGGCAGAGGCGATGACGTAACCGTCATCGCGGCAGAGACGAAAGATCTGCGCAGCGTCCTCGAAGACTTCGAGCGGCATCGGACAATCAGTACGACGGCCACCAGTCGCTACCTCACGCCCTTCGTACGAAGCCTTGCGCTTCTCGTACGCCGCCTCTGAGTTTGGCCGCAACTCTTCGAGATAGTTCGGCCAGAACACATCGCTGGTGTCCTTCATCGCCTGAATACCGCGCTTCAGCTGCGCGATTCTCACAAGCTCGGACAGCGCTTTGTCCACCACGGCGGCGGGAGAGTCCTCGCCCGTGATTTTCAGTGCTTCTTCCAGTAGCGCTGTGCTGACCTCGACATCCTTGCGATTCATGTCGTCAATGTGCGCCGCGAGCGCACGGATCGTCAAGAACCTTTGAGGATACTGCGCCGAAGCAGATCCAGCGCCTGTTGCGTCGAATACCACTTCACGATCGCACGCGGACCCTGCCAGAGAATGTGCCGGTGTTTGTGGCCATTCGGGCCGGCGACCGCAACGTGAACGGTGCCGACGGGCTTCGTTTCGGTTCCTCCGCCGGGGCCGGCGATGCCGGTGATGCCGACGCCCCAGGTCGCGCCGAAACGCGTACGGATTCCGTTCGCGAGGGCGATGGCAACCGGCTCGGAAACCTCGCCGTGTTCGCGGATGAGCGCGGGGTCGACGCCGACGAGGTCCGTCTTTGCAGCGGCGGTGTAGCAGACGACGCCGCCCAGGTAATACGTGGAGCTGCCGGCGATGTCGGTGATGCGGGAACCGAGGAGACCGCCCGTGCACGATTCGGCGGTGGCAACGGTCTGGCCGCGATCACGCAGCAGCGCGCCGACGACGCTTTCGAGACTGTCATCGTCGAAGCCGAAAAGGCGTTCACCGAAGATCTCGGCGATCTCGCGTTCGCGCGCGGAGAGTAACTCCTTCGCTTCGATCTCCGCACCGTCGCCGTGCAGATGGATCTCGATCTGGCCGCCGCTCGCGAGAATCGTCACGAGCTCGCCGGGGTGCGTCGCGTAGTAGGGCGCGAGTTTCTCTTCGACGCCCGACTCGGTGAGGCCGGCGATCTTGAGCACGCGGCGATGTCGCGCGCGTCCGCCGCTCTGCTGTTCGAGCCACGGTCGCAGGTACGTCGCGATCATCCACTCCAGCTCGTGGGGCACGCCGGGGAAGACCCACACGTGTTTGCTCGCGACTTCGAGATGAAAGCCCGGCGCGGTGCCGCGCTCGTTTATCAGCGTGGTCTGTCCGCGGAAGACGTTGCCCTGGCGTTTGTTGACTTCGGGCATCGTCCAGCCGCGTGCGGCGAATCGCGATTCGATCGTGCGGATGATGGACTCGTCGACTTCCATCTCCAGCCCGAACGCTTCCGCGAGCGCTTCTCGCGTGAGGTCATCTTCGGTCGGTCCGAGACCGCCGGTGACGATGAGAATCTCGGCGCGACCGGCGGCGTAGTGAATCTCCGCGACGAGATCGGCGAGCGCATCGCCGACGATCGACTTGCGCACGACCGGCACACCGAACCCTTCGAGCGCCGCGGTGATCTTGAGCGAGTTCGTATCGACGCGGATCGGCCCGAGCATCTCGGAGCCGATGGCGATGATGGCCGCGTTGCTCATCCGGCCAACGATTCTTTCTCGCCCTCGAGCGCTTCCCACTTCGTCGACAGCAGGTCGATCATCGCCTTCAGATCGTGATTCTGCTGCTGGATCTTCTTCACGCGATCGCCGTCGCGGAAGACTTCCTGCGAGCAAAGCAGGAGATCGTTGCGCTCGCGCTCTGCTTCCGCCGAGGCGATGCGCGTTTCGAGCTGCGCGATCTCTTCGTCGATCTTCTTCATGCGCTTGTCGCGCTTTTTCTTCTCTTCGCGATCGACCGGCGATTGCGCAGTCGGCGCAGCGGCAGCACGCTCCTGTTTCTTCGGCAGCACCGGCTGCGAAGGCGCGATCTGAATCTTCTCCGGCATCGCCGCGCTTTCTTTGAAGCGCGCCACGAGCTCGCTGTAGCTGCCCGCGTAAACATCCGCGCTGCCGTCTTCGACGACGATCACGTTTTCCGCGACACGGTCGATGAAGTAGCGATCGTGCGAGACGACGATCAGCGCGCCGGTGAAGTTCTCCAGCGCCTCTTCGAGCGCCTCGCGCGTGTAGACGTCGAGATGGTTCGTCGGCTCGTCGAGCAGCATGGCGTTGCCGCCGACGTACATGATCTTCGCGAGCGCGAGTCGTCCCTTCTCGCCGCCGGAAAGCTCGCGCGTTTTCTTGAACACGTCATCCCCAACGAACGAAAAGCGTGCGAGATACGACCGCGCCTCTTCCTCGGTCTGCGTGTGATCGAGATCCCACACTTCATCGATCACGCGGCCGTTCGGCTTCAGGTCGCCGAGGGTCTGATCGTAGTAGCCGACCTGCACGTTGTGGCCGTAGGCGATCGTGCCGTCGAGCGCAGGAATGCGTCCCGCGAACGTCTTGAGCAGCGTCGATTTCCCGGAACCGTTGGGACCCATGATCGCGTAACGCTCGCCGCGGCGGATCTGCAGCGAGAAGTTCGCGACGACCGTCTTCGCGGGATAGCCAGCCGTCAACCGATCGGCCGTGAGCGCGATCGCGCCGGAGCGCGCGCCGCCGTCGAGATTGAACTTCGCGAGCGTCTCGTCCGTCTCCGGCCGTTCCAGCTCATCGAGCTTGTCGAGCATCTTGCGGCGCGACTTCGCCTGCTTCGTCTTCTGGCCGGCGAGATTGCGGCGGATGAAGTCCTGCGTCTCGGAGATCAGCTCCTGCTGCCGCTCATAGTCCTTGGCCATCTTCTCCATCCGCTCGGCGCGGAGCTGGAGGAACTTCTCGTAGTTGCCGTGATACTCGACGAGCTTGCCGTGCGCGAGCTCGACGATCTTCGAGACCGTCCGATTGAGAAACGTGCGGTCGTGCGAGATCAGCAGGTAGCTGCCCTTGAAGTCCTGCAGAAACTCTTCGAGGAACTCGATGCCTTTGAGGTCGAGATGGTTCGTCGGCTCGTCGAGCAGGAGGAGATCGACTTTCGTCAGCAGCACGCGCGCGAGCATGGCCCGGTTCTGCTGGCCGCCGCTGAACTCGTGGATGGGACGATCCCATTCGTTCTTGTCGGTGAAGCCGATGCCGCCGAGGACGCGTTCGACTTCGGCGTGGAGCGTGTAGCCGTCGGCGTGCTCGTAGTCGTGCTGCAGCTCGGAGTATTTGTGCAGCAGCCGCGCGTGCTCGGCCTCGGTCTTCGTCGTGTCCGCGAGATCGTGCTCGATCGCCCGCATCTTCCGCTCGATGCGCAACACCTCGGCGAACGCGGTCTCGACAAAGTCGAAGAGCGACATGCCGGGCTCGGCGTCGAGATGCTGACCGACGTGGCCCAGCGTCATGCCGTTGGAGCGGATGATCTGGCCGTGGTCCGCCTCCTCCTGTTTGAGGAGGAGGCGGAAGATCGTGGTCTTGCCGGCACCGTTACGGCCGACCAGCCCGACGTGATCGCCGGGGTTGTGCTGCCACGTGACGCCCTTCAGAACATCGTGGGGGCCGTAGCTTTTCTCGACGTCGTCAAACCGATACAGCATCGCGGTCGCACTCAACGCAGCCGCGATGGAAAGTAATCCGGGCTGACCGCAGAAGCGGTCAACCCATGATCTTGATCTTTGCGTTGACGATGTTGCCCTTGGCGTCGGTGCGCAGCTTCACGACGACCTGCCGGCCGGAGGTGAGCAGCTCGGCGCTGCCCGCACGCGGCTTGGCGGAGCGGTTGTCGACGAATTTCGCAGCGGCCTTCGGGATCGTGAGCGTCACACCGCCGGACAGGTTGAGCACGAGGCTCGACGCGGTGGTCTCGACCGACTGCAGCGTGCCGCGGAACTTGCCGCCGTTGTCAGCTTTCCGGAGATTGGAGACCGCGTCCGTTTTCGGCTTCAGCGCCTTGCGAGTGTTCTGCTGGGCGCTCAGCTGCGGCGCGGCGAAGAGACCGATCATCAGCAGGCCGACCAGGAATGCGGAGAAGCGATTGCGGACCATCACGTAGAGACCGGCGAGCGCGCTCAACACGGTGAGGATGAAGCGTCCCCACCACGAAAGCGTCGGGACGTACGGAACGGAGGCGGCGGCGTCGCTTGCCGCAAGATTGATCGTGACCGTGCTCGGAGTACCGACTGCGGCACCGCTCAGACTGGCTGTGAACATTTCAGCTCCCTCACTGACGTTATCGTTGACGAGTGTGATGTTGAAGGTCTGCGACGTGGCGTCGCCAGCGGGGAAGGTGACCACTCCCGCGGCAGTCGCGTAGTCGTCGGGCGTAGTGGCCGTGCCGGGCGCGGTCGTGTAGTTGACGCTCAGCGGACCTTCCGTCCCACCGGTGCGCGTGACCGTCACCGTGACCGTTCCCGCTTCCTCGGTCGTATTGATCACCGACGCACTGAACTGCGCGGTACCGACCGGATCGTCGACGATCGTAACCGTCGCATCGCCGGGGACGCCTACTGTTCCACCCGACGGTGTGTTCAGCGACACCGTGAAGGTCTCGTCGCCTTCGACCGCCGTGTCATCGAGGATCGGCACGCTGAACGACTGCGGTGTCGTGTCGCCGTCGGCCCAGATGAGCGTTCCGCTCGTGGTGGTGTAGTCGTTGCCGGGACCGGGCGTCGCCGTACCGGCGACAGTGGTGTAGTTCACCGATGCCGCACCGTCGTCACCGTTGACGCGATTGACGGTGATCAACACGGAGCCGCCGGTTTCATTGACCGAGTACGTCGCGCTGCTGAAGACGAACTCCCCTGCCACGAGGTCGGTGATCGTGACGGTCGCAACCGAGCCCGCGCCGAGCGAAGCATCGAGACTCGGATTGCTGAGTGTCGCCGTGAACTGTTCGTCGGGCTCGGGCGTCGCGTCATCGAGGATCGGCACGCTGAAGGTCTCGGACAGATCGCCCGGAGCAAACGTGAGCGTGCCCGTCGTCGTGGTGTAGTCGTTGCCCGCACCCGGAGTGGCGGTGCCGGGAGTCGTCGTGTAGTCGACGGTCGCCTCATCGGGACCGATGTTGCGTGTGACGGTCAGCGTGACGCTGCCGCCATCCTCGCTGACCGTGTAGGTCGTCGGAGTGAACTGGATCACGCCGCCGATGAGCTCCACGGCGCCCATGTCGACGGAGCCGGGGGCTGGATAGAACCGCGGCTCGCCGCGTTGATCGGTGAGCGGCGGCGGTCCGAGGCCTGGATCGGCCACGCCGACCACGGGACTGGCGAGATCGGGGCGGTGCGTCTGCGTCGGTCCGCCGTTGTTCGCGAGCGGGCCGAGTTGCGGGTCGACGCCGAAGATGTTGCCTACGATGTCGTTGACGTTGCCGCTGTCCACTTCCAGCAGGGTGTAGCGAAGATCGAACGATGCGGCGGAGCCGTCGGCGAGATCGCTCTCGTCGGTGCCGGTGTTGTCGGCGATGATCGAGTTGTCGATCACGGGAGTCCCAAAGTCGACGGCCATCCCACCGCCGATATCTCCGGCCGTGTTGTTCACGATCGTCGTGAAGTTCACCGAGAAGCCGGAGTAGAGCGTGTAGAAGAAGATGCCGGCGCCGGGTCCGAGCGTGGTCACGTTGCCGGAGATCGTGCTGTTCTCGATCGTGATCGGATTGTCGGGCGCGTAGAAGAAGATGCCGCCGCCGGCGATCGCGGTGTTGCCGGAGATCGTCGAGCGATCGATGAGGACATCCGCCGTGGCGTCGGTGTCGTAGAAGAAGATGCCCGCACCGAAGTTTGCGGTGTTGCCGGAGACCTCGGTATCGCGGATCGTGACGGCATCCGCCGGCGCGTAGAAGTAGATGCCACCGCCGTCGTTCGCTGCTTCATTGCCGGTAATGACGCTGTCTTCGATCGTCGTGGTGCCGCCGGCCTGATAGATGAAAATGCCGCCGCCGTCGTCGTCGGAGACATTGCCGCTGATCGTCGAGTTGGTGATCGTGAGGCTGCTGTTGATGCCGGTCGAGAAGATGCCCGCGCCGACGAGCGTGGCGTTGTTCTCCGTGATCACGACGTCATCCAACGCGAGCACCTGACCGAAATTGACGACGCCGGCGCCGACGGCGGTCGCTCCTTCGGTGATGGTGAGGCCGGCGATGCGGACGTCGATCGTGGTCGTGGGGCTGTACGCGTAAAACACCCGCGAAGCGTTGTTGCCGCTGACCGTGATCACGGCCGGGCCGGGACCCTGCACGTCGAGCGAATCGACGATGTAGAGCTGACCGGTCGTCAGCGTGATCGTGCCGGTGAGAGCGGCATCGAACGTGACCACGTCCGCGCCCGCCGCACCGTTCGCGTCGACGATCGCCTGACGCAGACTACCGGCGCCGCTATCGCTCAGGTTCGTGACATTGAACACCGCGGCATCCGCGCCCGGAGCAGCGGCCAGTGCCGCAACACCAACACCGATTGCACCCTGGGCAACACGCGACTTCGCATTCGCCTTTTTCGCTCGCTTCACAAGCACCTCGCTGATTTCCGAATTTAGCCCGACCCGGAGGAACAATTAGTATAGGCCTCGATCGCATGAAACTGACACAAGAGTTTGTCCGGCTCCCTCTCACATTCGACGCGGCACGTCTTGCCGAAGAGATCGCGCAGTTCGACGAGAGCGAATGGCGCGCGCATCCGCAGGGCTATCCCGGCAACAGCGCGCTGCCGTTGATCGCTGTTCACGGCGATCCCGAGAACGACGACGTGAAGGGACCGATGCGCGCGACACCGCATCTCGATCGCTGCCCGTACCTGCGGCAGGTGCTCGCGGCGTTTCACGCGGTGTGGGGACGCACGCGCCTCATGCGCCTGGACGGAAACGCCGAAGCGACCGCGCATTGCGACACGAACTACTACTGGACGCAGCACGCGCGTGTGCACGTGCCGGTCGTCACGACCGATGACGTGAAGTTCCTCTGCGGCGATGCGTCGGTGAACATGCGCGCGGGCGAAGCATGGATCTTCGACACGTGGCGCGTTCACAACGTCATCAATCCGCATCCGACGCGGCGGATTCACCTCGTCGCGGACACGATCGGATCCGCGACGTTTCTCGATCTCGTCGATCGCGGCAAAGCAGACGCGCCCGCACAACACGTTCCGTACGACCCGCTGCGCGCCGCGCAGCTGGCGTTCGAAGCGGTGAATCATCCGGTGGTGATGTCGCCCGCGGAGCAGCGCGAGATGATCGATCTCGTGCTCGAATCGCTGTCCGGAACGACAGGCTCGGAGCCCGTCGCGGCGATCCTCGCGTCACTGCAAGCCGACTGGCGCGCTGCCTGGGCGCGATTCGGCGAATCGCGCGATGGCTTTCCGCTCTATCGAAAACTGCTTGAGCGCACGGACGCTGCACTGCAGCCGCTCACGGGACACGTGCGACTGGCGAATCGCGTCGATTCCGTCGATGCGATTCGCAGCGTGGTTCTTCGGCCCGCACTCGATGACGAGACGCCGCCACCGCCGCCGCGCGCGAAAACGCGCCGCATCGAGCGCCCGATTTTTCTCGTCTGCTCGCCGCGCTCCGGCAGCACGATGTTCTTCGAGACGCTCGCGCAATCGCCGACCGTCTGGACCGTCGGCGGCGAGAGTCACGCGATCATCGAATCCGTTCCGTCGCTGCATCCCGCGCAACGGAGACATCACTCCAATCGACTCGACGCAAACGACGCAACGCCGGAAGTGATCGCACAACTCGAGCGCTCCTTCCTTGGCGCATTGCGCGATCGCGAGGGACGCACGCCGCGTCCGAAAGCAACCGGCCTGCGATTGCTGGAGAAGACGCCGAAGAATTCGCTGCGCGTGCCGTTTCTCGCCGAGGCGTTTCCGGATGCGCGGTTCGTGTACTTGTATCGCGACATGCGCGACACGATCAGCAGCATGCTCGACGCCTGGCGCTCCGGAAAGTTCGTGACCTATCCGAAGCTGCCGGGATGGGAAGGTCCGCAGTGGTCGCTCCTGCTCACGCCGGGATGGCGCGAGCTGTCGGGCAAGCCGCTCGCGGAGATCGTTGCCTCGCAATGGTCGACGGCGACGCGCTATCTGCTCGACGACCTCGAACAGCTTTCACCCGATCGCTGGTGCGTGGCTGGATACGACGCGCTGGTCAACGATCCGCAGCAGGAGATCGAGCGCCTCGCGCGCTTTCTCGAGATCGAATGGGATCGCACGCTCACCGCGCCGCTGCCGCTGTCGCGCACGACGCTCACCGCGCCGAGCACTGAGAAGTGGAAGCGCAACGCGGACGATCTGAAAGTCGCGCTGCCGCTCGTCGCGAATGTTGCGGAGCGTGCGCGGAATCTGTTCGCGAATCCGCCCAAGACCGGGCGCAAGCCTGTTCCGGCTGTTTCGCAAGCGCAGCCACCACAGGCGGCAGCTGCACCGCCGCAGGTCGTGAACGATTTCCGCAGTGTCTACACCGCATCGTTTCCCGCGCTGCTCGAGCAGATCAAGTCATCGCTGCTGATCTCGACGTATCAAAGCGGCCGTCTGATCATGGCCCGAGCCGTCGACGGCAAACTGAACACGCACTTCCGCGCCTTCGCCAGCCCGATGGGCATCGCCCTCTCGTCGCAGATGATGACGATGGGCACGAAGAACTTCGTCTGGCACTTCCGCAATCACGCCGGCATTGCCGCGGCGATGGAGCAGGGTCGCGTCGACGCCGCGTACGTTCCCGTCGCGGCGTACGGCACGGGTGACATCCGCATTCACGAGCTCGTGTACGCGAAGAACGAGCTCGTGATCGTGAACACGCGTTTCTCATGTCTCTCCACGATCGACCCGATGCACAGCTTCCGCGAGACGTGGCGTCCGTCGTTCATCACCGAGCTCGCGCCGGAAGATCGTTGCCATCTCAACGGCGTCGCCGTCATCGACGGCGTCGTGCGCTATGTGACGGCACTCGGCGAATCGAATGTGAAGGAAGGCTGGCGCGCGAACAAAGCGGATGGCGGCATCGTTATCGATGTCCCCTCGAACGAGATCATCGCGCGCGGCCTCTCCATGCCGCACTCCCCGCGCTGGTACGACGGAAAGCTGTGGGTCCTCGAATCGGGCGAAGGCCGGCTCTGCACGATCGATCCCGCGAACGGCACCCGCACCATCATTGCCGAAGTGCCCGGCTTCGCGCGCGGACTCGCGTTTGCGGGACCGTACGCGTTCATCGGCCTCTCGCAAGTGCGCGAGAAAGTCTTCGATGGGATTCCGATCGCGAAGAAAGCGGAGCGCAGCTGCGGCGTCTGGCTCGTCGATACACGCGATGGCAAAACGATGGGTTTCGTGCGCTTCGAAGGAAGCGTGCAGGAGATCTTCGACGTGCAGCTATTGAATGGCGTGCGATATCCGGAAGTGCTGGAGCCGACGGATGATCACGTCGGGGCGGCGTTCATTCTGCCGCCGTCGCTCGTGAGTGCATGACGTTCGCTCGACAGCGGAAATTCACGCAGCGCCGCCGCGACGATTCGATACAACTCGTTCGTCCATCGCGGTGCGTTCGCATGAGTCGCCGCACGACCCGCGCGTAAGTCGTTGGGCGCGATGATCACGTCCACGTTGCGATGTCCGGTCTCGGCGACGAGCGTGAACAACTCTTCGATCGCAGGATCGCCCACCGCGACGCAACCGATCGACACCTGATTGCCATGGATGAAGATGTCGCCGCCGAGTTGCATGCGGCCGTCGCGAGCGGTCATGCGGCGATCGAGATCGTTCGGGTAGCTGACCTTCATCGACAGTTGATA
>DASYLL010000366.1:0-3539 GCA_036009605.1 Thermoanaerobaculia bacterium
GTCGGTGGCTCCTGCGCACGCGTGTCCTCCAACAAGAACACGTGGTAACCGTAGTCGGTCTTCACCGGTTCGGTCGAATAGGCGCCTACCTTCATCCCGCGAATGGCATCCACGACGGGCTGCGCCATCGACGCCGCCGTGAACCACCCGAGGTCTCCACCATTAGGGCCAGTCGGTCCCGAAGCGCGCTCTTTCGCGAGATCCAAAAAGCTCTTCCCCTGTTCCAGTTGCTTGATTACCGAATCGGCCTCTTCCTTCGTCTCGACGAGTATGTGTCGAGCCTTGTATTCCTGACCTGCGAGACGCGGGAGATTCTCGTCATAGACTTTCTTCAGCTCCGCATCCGATACGGGGTTCTTCTCCATGTAGCGCGTCGCCATCGCCCGCGCGATCAACTGCAGACGAGCGAGCTCGAGTTGAGCGGCAACCGTCCGCTCCGAGAGCAATCCCTGCTTTTGCGCCTCTTCTGCCAGGAGCATGACGCCGGCGAGATCTTCGATCGCCGCCTTGCGTTCCTCGGGCGTCAATTCGTCGGCGTTCTTGCGTATTGCCGCAGGCGTGTACACGCGGAAAAGCGACTCCGGGATTCGCTTGCCATTCACCGTTGCCACTTCCCCAGGGCCAAGTACCTTGTCGGTCGCGTCCGGTGAGCTCTGCGCACACGCTACGGTCATCACCGTCAGCGAGCCAGCAATGAACCATGCTCCGAGTCTAATCATTTGCCGAGTCTCCACCGCTATTCACGCTCGTTGGGGTATAGAGTAGTCACGCTGAGCGCGTGAATGTCTGTCTGCATCAGATCGCCGAGAGCAGCATATACCATGCGATGCCGCTCCAAAGGCCTCGTCCCCGCGAACTTCGCCGACACAATCTTCACGCTGAAGTGACCGCGACCATCTTTCGCGCCCGCATGACCGGCGTGACGGTGACTGTCGTCGACGATCTCGAGTACGTCGGGTGCGAATGCAGCCTTCAACCGCGCGTGAATCTTCGTCACACGTTCGGTGCTCACGGGTGAACCCGCAACACAGGTTTGATTTCGACGTGACCGAACACGCCTTCGATCTTATATGGATCGCGTGCACACCATTCGCGTGCGCTTTCGAGAGAATCGAATTCGGCGATGATGAGGCTGCCTGTAAATCCGGCGGGACCGGGATCCGGGCTATCGATAGCAGGATTTGGCCCGGCAAACACGACACGACCGCGGTCGATCAGGCCTTGGAGATACTGCAGGTGTCGCGGACGCACAAGAGGCCGAAGTGCCGTGCTGTTCGCCGCGTCGTGGGCAATGATCGCGTACAGCACTACGGGTCCTGCTGAGGATCGCTATCAGGGAGTTTGAAGTACAGCCACACTCCCTGTATCGCCGCGAAAATCGCCATGAGGCCTATCATTCCGAACACGTGGAAACGGACCCAGGTCTCCTCGGAGAAGTTGTAAACGAAGAAGAGATTGGCGGCCCCGAATACGACGAAGGCAACGATCCACATCGTGCTCAACTGCCGCCAGAGCGCCGGTTCGAGCTGGAATGCCTCACTCATCGTTCGCTCGACCAAGGTTTTCCTCGTGCCGACCCAATGACTGCCGAGGAACACCGCTGCGAACAGCCAATTCACGATCGTCGGCTTCCACTGGATGAAGATCGGATTGCGCAGAATTAGAGTTATCGCGCCGAATACCCACACGACGACGGCCCCTCCGAGCAGCAAGTTGCTCACCTTGCGGTGACGCAGCCACTGGTAGGCAATCTGGATAGCCATCGTCACCATCAGCGCTGCAGTAGCCGTATAGATTCCGAAAAAACTATAGGCTATGAAGAAGACAATCAGCGGGAAAATGTCGAAGAGTAACTGCATGATGGTGGATCGTATGGGCGGCTCGTAGCCGCTCTCCTCGGGGTGAGCGCGTTATCTTAGCGCCGCCGCTGACGGATCGATACCCGAACACTAGAATGACTTCGTGAGCCAATACTTCAAAGTTCATCCCGTGAATCCGCAGCGCCGGCTGACTCAGCGTGCCGTGCAGATCGTGCGCGACGGTGGAATCATCGTGTACCCGACGGATTCGAGTTACGCGTTCGGCTGGCACATCGGCGACAAGGCGGCGCTCGAGAAGATCCGTTGGATCCGACAGACGGAGCGCGATCACGACTTCACGCTCGCGTGCCGCGACTTGTCGGACATCGCGGTGTATGCGCGTGTCGACAACTGGGAGTATCGACTGCTGCGCGCGCACACTCCCGGTCCGTACACGTTCATTCTGCGTGCAACGCACGAGACACCCAAACGCCTCCAAGATCCGAAACGTCGCTCGATCGGAATCCGCGTTCCGGACAATGTCATCGCTCAATCGCTTCTCGAGGATCTCGGCGAGCCGCTAATGAGCTCAACGCTGCTCTTGCCCGGTGACCCGCTACCGCTCACGGAGCCCGACAGTATCCGCGAACGGCTCGAGGCGCTCGTCGACGCCGTCGTCGATGGAGGTGCTTGCGGCGTCGAACCCACTTCGGTGATCGACCTCAGCCGTGGCGAGGTGGTGATATTGCGTCGAGGAAAGGGAGACGTCTCGGCGTTCGAAACCTGAGCCGCGTGCACCGAATTCAGCACGTATAATGCGCCGATGTTGGGAATCGACGTTCAGGAGTTGCTGCGCATCCTGTCGAGGGCGGCCGTTCCCGGTCTCCTCGCCATCACTCTGCACGAAGTCGCGCACGGGTGGGCTGCGAAGCAGCTCGGCGATCCGACGGCGCAGATGCTCGGTCGCCTGACGATCAATCCGCTCAAGCACGTCGACCTGCTCGGCACCGTGCTCGTACCGCTCGCCATGCTTTTATTCGCCCCGCCGGGACTTTTGTTCGGATGGGCAAAGCCGGTGCCGGTCACGACCGAGAACCTGCGCAGCCGAAAGCGCGACATGGCGATTGTCGCCATCGCCGGTCCGGCCTCCAATCTCCTCATGGCAGTCGTCTGGTCGTTGCTGGCGAAATTCGTGATTGTCGCGTTCGGCACCACCGGTTCCGTCGTCGATTGGGCCCTCGGAGCGTGCGTCTTCGGTATGTGGATCAATACCGTACTGGCGGTTGTTAATCTACTTCCTGTGCCGCCGCTCGACGGCGGGCGCATCCTCGTCGCGCTGCTTCCGGCGCGCGTCTCCGACGCTGTCGAACGGATCGAGCCGTTTGGCATTATCATCGTCATCCTCCTGATGGTTAGCGGAGTGCTGGGATCGCTCGTCGAAGGGCCCAGAGACTCGTTGCTCGCCGTCTACCACTCCGTCGCAGGGCTCGCATAATTGGACGAACAAGCTGCCAAACCGGCCGCCAAACCGAATCTCCGCCTCGTGCCTCGTTTGCCGCCACCGGTAACCGCTGAGGCCGGGGCTGGAGCGCCGGCACAAGCCGAAATGCCGTTTGCGGTCGTGGAGGGCGAGCCCGTCACGGAGCTGCCGCGCGATCTCTACATACCGCCGTACGCCCTAGAGGTGTTCCTCGAGGCGTTCGAAGGCCCGCTCGATTTGCTGCTTTACCTGATTCGGCG
>DASYLL010000367.1:0-13589 GCA_036009605.1 Thermoanaerobaculia bacterium
AGCCGGATACCGGCGACCAACGGCAACGCAGAAAGGACCACGGCCGTGACCGAACAAAGAACGAAACAGGAGCGGCTCAACGGGATTTTCGACGGGCTCCAGGACTCTATCAAGGACATGTCCGCCGACGAGCTTCGAGACGATATCCGTGCTGACGGTGTGGACCCAGATACCGTCGTGCGGGATGTACGCAGCATGTTCGCGAGCATTACAAAGGAGTACAGGCAGAAGACGTTGCGCGCCGTGCAGGCAGAGATGGCGGCCGCAGAGCGAGCCTTCTACGGCCGGAAGCCGAGGATTCCCGCCGATCCCGATGCTCGCCGGAACTTGTACATGCGGGTCGCCAAACAACACCCGCAGTTCACGATGCAACATCGCGATCTGGCCGGGCTACCCGACGAAGACATTGTTCAGACTCTCGAGCAGATGGACGCGCTCGGGCTGCTCCCCGAAGAAGAAGAGTCGTGACGGGACACTACAAGGCGCCGATGAAGTTGCTAGCAGATCTTTGCATCACCGATCCCGAAGACATCGACGTGAAAGCGATCGCGTTTCGCTGCGGCGCGCTCGTGGTTGAGGGCGACCTCCATGGCTGCGAGGCGCGACTTGTCGGCACGCACGACAAGGCAATCATCACCGTCAAACGTGACGCGTTTTCACCGCGCCAGCGCTTTTCGATTGGACACGAGCTCGGTCACTGGATGCACGACCGAGGGCAGGCAAACTTCCGATGCGTGAAGGCGGACTTTCAAAAGTGGGGCGACGTGTCTCCGGAGACGCGCGCCAATCAGTATGCAGTCGACCTCCTGCTACCGAAGTCGATGTTCGTCCCCCGTGCGGCGGGTCAGCCGTTCTCGCATGCAACCATTTCCGTGCTGGCGAAAACGTTCCAAACGAGCCGCACTTCGACGGCGATCCGCTTCCTGGAACTTGCCGACCGCGCGACGGTGATCGTGTTCAGCACAACGCAGGGCATTAAGTGGTGCAGGAAGAACATGAATCACGTGCCATTCCCGATCAAAGTGCTCGACCGCATCACCTCGGACACGGTTGCGTACGACATTCTGCGCGGGAAACCAGCCGCGGGCCCGACGGAGGTCTCCGCCGCCGCCTGGTTCTCCGATGGTCATGCCGAGAGACACACGGTGCAGGAAGACTCGGCTGCGGTTGCCGGCGGCGTGCTCACGCTGCTGTCCTGGCCGAACGAGGGGCATTTGCTCGAGTACTACCACTGAGTCACTTTCGGCGGTCGAACAGCTCCCACTCGCGTTCGTTCTGCGAGTAGCGGAAGTGCTTCGTTCGCTCCCCAACGTAGACGCGATCGTCCGTTGCGTGGACACGTTGCGACAGACGACTTCCAACTGGACGTTACGGCGCCGCGAGCGGAAAACCATAAGTCTTATGGACCAAGCGCTTATTCGCATCGGCAGCAGTAAGCTTCTCATTCAACTCCTGACGCCGTGGTGCGAGCCTCCTGGACCGGCGCTTCTGCGGCTCGATGGCAATCGCAGCAAGCTGCAGGAAAGTCGGCTTGAGCGATACCGCGACCGACCGTGCGTTCACTCGTGTTGTGCCGACTGGGCACCGGTGCGAGTAGAATCCCTGAAGCCTCGATCGAAGGAGCCTCGTCGTGCCGAACTCGCAGTGGACGAACGAATCCGTGTTGCGATTCGCGAATGGCGATGATCCTGTCGACGCCATCACCAGACGCGCTCGTGAGGTGGTGGTCACGGCTATGGATGCTGGCTGGACAGGGCCTCCATTCGATCCGCTCGAGCTGGCTCGCCATCTTCAGATTGAAGTTCTGCCACGGAATGACGTTCGCGACGCCCGGACTGTTCCGGTCGACGGCAAAGCTCGTATCGAGTTCAATCCCAGCAGACCACGCGGACGCATGAGGTATTCGGTAGCTCACGAGATCGCGCACACGTTTTTTGCGGACTGCACCGAGCGCATCCGGAACCGTGCCAGCTACCACGAGCTCATAGGCGACGACTGGCAGCTCGAAGCCCTATGCAACATTGCGGCTGCTGAACTCGTGATGCCCTTCGCCAAGCTACCGGAATTCTTAGAGCCGCTCACAATCGACGCGATTGCAGAAACGAGAGCAAAATTCGACGTTTCCGCCGAGTCAATTCTCATGCGCGTCGTGAAAATGACGACCGGCCCATATGCCGCGTTCTGCGCGTCTAGAGTAGAGACCGGAGCGAACGCTGGCAAATACCGTCTGGACTACGTCATACCGTCACCGGCATTCAGGCGCACAGAGCGTGGTGTCCTGCTGCCCGAAAGTACGGTGCTCCGAGAATGTACGGCCATAGGCTACACCGCGAAGGGCGATGAGCTTTGGTGGAACGATGAAATGGTGCATGTGGAGGCAATCGCGATTCCTCCCTATCCGGGACTCAGCTCACCCAGGGTCGTCGGCATCATCCGTACATCCGAGGCCGCGCAGCTGTCACTGATCACCTATCTGAAGGGTGATGCGAGTGAACCTCGCGGTACGGGACCACGGATGGTCGTTCATGTTGTAAATGACGCCACCGCGAATTGGGGCGGTACCGGCTTCGCAAACGCCATCCTCCGTCGCTGGCCCGAAGCGCAGACAGCTTTCCGTGAGTGGACGACTAAGGAAGGCCACCGACTCGGCGCGACTCATTTCTTTCGCGTGGATAGCGATCTCACGATCGCATCAATGATCGCCCAGGCAGGGTACGGTCCCTCCGCACGCCCGCGCATACGCTATGGCGCACTTGAATCCTGTTTTGAGCATGTCTCTGCCGCCGCCATCGAGCAGGGTGCATCACTGCACATGCCACGCATTGGTTGCGGCCAGGCCGGCGGTCGCTGGGAAATCGTAGAAACGCTTCTTTCTGAAGTATTCTCTTCCCGAGGAATACAGATCACGATCTACGACGTGCCAGACCAACATGCAAGAAGGCAGGACGAGCAAACCGCCTTGCGCCTGTGACTAACATCGTGTTCGAGATCCGACCGAATCTATGCCGAGCCAGATCGTGGTGGTGTTGTCGGGGCCGATCGCGGCGGGCAAAACGACGCTCGCGGATTCGCTAGAGAAACGCTTCAGCTTCGCGCGCTTCAAAACGCGAGAGCTGATTCGAACCATTCTCGGCACCGAGCCCGCACGAGAGGCGCTCCAGAAAGCCGGCGAAGATCTCGATCGCGAATCGAACGGAACGTGGGTTGCCGCCGCACTGACGAAGCAAATACTTGACGCACAAGCGACCGGACCGGACGGAAGAATCCTCGTCGACTCCGTCCGTTTGATCTCTCAAGTTGAGGCCATTCGAAACGCATTCGGTCGGAACGTCGTCCATGTGCACATAACAGCTCCATACGAAATCCTTGCCCGGAGGTATGCAGCGAGAATCGCCACCATCCAGGAACTTGCAACTTACGAACACGTGAAAGCGGATCCCACCGAAGCGCAGGTCGAGACTCTTCAGGACGTCGCTGACATCGTGATCGACACGTCGCAGGCGACCGAAGAGGATGTCGTTATTCGTGTGGCCGCGCGTCTCGGCCTATATGGACGAAGTGTCGATCAACTCGTTGACGTTCTCGTCGGTGGCCAATATGGAAGCGAAGGTAAGGGCCACATCGCCGACCACCTTGCTCCGGAGTACGACGTCTTGATGCGCGTCGGCGGGCCGAATGCAGGCCATACCGTCTTCGAAGAGCCCGAGCCCTATGTGTTCCATCTTTTGCCATCTGGAACACGGCGAAACACCGCTGCGAAGATCGTCCTTGGCGCCGGCATGGTTCTCGAGGTGGAGCAACTTCTCCGAGAAATCAACCAGAATGAAGTGCCGCCCGAGCGCCTGACCATCGATCCACAAGCCATGATCATTGATCCGGGCGACATCGAGTTCGAAAAGGAATGGCTTCGGGACACGATCGGCAGCACGGCGCAAGGAGTCGGCAGTGCGACATCGCGCAAAGTGCTTCGCACCGGAGCTCAGTTTCCCGTGCGATTGGCCCGTGACGTTCCGGAGTTCAGCCGGTACCTTCGTCCGGCCGTGGAGATCCTCGAAGAGACGTTCACGCGAGGTCAGCGGGTACTTCTCGAAGGAACCCAAGGCACCGGACTCAGCCTCCATCACGGGAACTATGCGTGGGTAACATCGCGCGATACGACCGCAAGCGGCGCGCTGGCCGAAGCAGGTATCGGCCCATGCCGCGTGCGGAAGGTCGTGATGGTTGTCCGTACCTACCCCATTCGTGTTCAGAATCCGCCGGTTGATGGCGCTACATCCGGTCCTATGGGACGTGAACTCGATTGGCAGGATGTGTCCGATCGTTCGGGTATCCCCGTCGACGAATTGCGAAAGAAGGAGAAAACCTCTACGACCAAAAAGGACCGTCGGGTCGCCGAATTCGATTGGGCACTCCTGCGACGGGCAGCAACCCTGAACAGCCCGACCGATATCGCCCTGTCCTTCACGGACTATTTGTCGATCGAGAACCGAAAAGCACGACGTTACGAGCAGCTGACATCGCCGACATTGCGCTTCATCGAAGAGATTGAACGCGTCGCGATAGCTCCGGTTTCGCTCATCGTCACGCGCTTCGCCTTTCGGAGCATCATCGATCGACGCGCATGGTCATGACCAACCCTATGACTACGATTCACGCCATCGCCGAGATGTATCCCCGACTCTTTCACATGGCCGCCGGCGGCAGTTGGTCATCAATTGAGCAATATGGCTTGCTTAGCACATCGGCACTTCTCGATCTCTTCGAGATTACCGGCGAAGAGCGGCTCCGTGTTGAAGCTCAGCGTCGCCCGCAGACGGTGCCGCTGTTTCATCAGGCTCATGGAACCGTGAGCATTCGCGATCAGAAAGTGCTCAGCGAGAAGAAACTGGTTCCCAAGCTGACCGACGGTCTCACCGCGGAAGAATGGTACCGCCTGCTGAACTCGAAGGTTTTCTTTTGGGTGACGGAACGCCGGCTGGAGGTCTTGCTCAATGCTCGCGCCTATCGCCAGACGCAGCGGCTGATTCTCGAGGTAGACACCGAGTCGTTGCTCAACGCATACGCGAATCGCGTAGAGTTTTGTGCGATGAATAGCGGCAACACATCGCCGTATGCCCACCCACGCGGGATTCGAACGTTCTTGCCGTTGACTGAGTATCCATTCGATGATCGCTTGCGCAAACGCCAAGAGCCATTGGTCGAGGTCGTTATTGATCGAGGTGTACCTGACGTTCGCGAATACGTTCTGGCCGTGACTGAGTTGTCACCTGAAGGTGTCCGCAATCGACTCCTATAGTCTTGATCCGCCGGCTAGCGCTACCTCTACTTCACGCCCGTCCGAAGCTCCTTCACATCGACTGCGCGGACGAGAGTCGTTCCCGGCACGATCGCTTGGGTGTACGCAAGTGCAGGCAAGATGAGAGCTGCGCGCGCCGCATCGAGGGCCGTTCGGAGTTCAGTAACGTGGGTCGCCTTCACGTACGTGCCGGCGAGGCTCGGATCAGTAAACGAGAAGGCAGCGAGGCCTGCTGCCGAACGAACTGCGTTCACCGCCGTTCGGAATTCCAGGATGTGCTGCGCACGCACGGGCGTAACGAACGGTTGGAGCGGGTCGTCGGCAAAGACAATCGTAGTTGCGAGATCCGGAGGGCTGAACTCGGACATACTGCCACCCTCGCCTACCGCGCGCACGCTGTAGAGGTAAGTCGTGGTGGCGCTCACCGCAGAATCAACATACGACGGTCCCGGCGACGACCCAAGGAACGCATAGGGAGCGTGGTGCACGCTCCGGAATACCTCGTAATAGTCGGCTCCTGCACTCGCCGTCCACGCGAGGTTGACCTGTGCGATTCCTGTTGCAGTCGCGACGAGATTTTGAGGCGCGGCAAGGCCGTCGATCACCATGGATCGAGGCAAACCCGCCGCGGTCACTTCATTCGGCCCTTGATTGACCGCGCCATCCGCACTGACTTCGAAGAGGGTGCCACCACCGGTGCGGATCACGATGTTCCCGACCGAGTAACCCGCAATGCTCGTTTCGGCACCGATCGGCGAGCCTTCTTCGGTCTGAAGTACGAGTGTCGCTGGCACGGTGATGCAGGAAACGTTAGCGAGGAGCACATTTTCAACTACCGCTTTGCGTGGCAGTTGAAAGTTGGAGGACTGCCCGCCACCGGTCGCGATCACGGCGATGGCAGGCCGCGAACCATTCATCCAATTCGAGTTCGTGCTGCTCTCACTCCCGTGGTGATTTACGTTCATGACGTCGATCCCACCCGCTGAGGTAAGCGGCGAGGCGCCGCCGGGCGAGATCGCGGCGATGACCGCCGACTCGACATCGTTCTGCGATGTCGAGCGACCGGTGCAGGACTCGTCCGCGTCGCCGCCACCCATATCGCTAGCCCACAGGTAGTCGAAGGCCCCGTACTGAATAAGGAGCGCAAGGGATCGATCGTTCTCGTCGCTCACGGTTACATGGCCGCCGCCGATGATGTCGCCGTTCCTCGCGACGCAGGTGAGCGTGGCGCCGTTTCCGAGCGCGATCACCGTGCCGACCGGCATCGGTAGAGGTGCACCGGCCATCGTTCCTGTGGCTGCCGCGTTCCAACCGGTCACGCAACCGCTCGTCGTCGATGATCCGTTGTTGTATTGCTTCACGTGCACGTCGTAGCCGGCCGCGATCACCTCATCCAATCCGCCCACATGGTCGCAATGCTGGTGGCCGCCGATCATGTAGTCGAGTCCTTCAGCCGGAACGATGCCGATCGAGGCGAGATACGGCACCACTTCTGCGGTGCCTTTTCCGGTGTTACCTGCTTCGAGGAGGACAGTGGTGCCATCCGGCCCGCGCAGCAGCACGGAACTCCCCCACCCCACGTTAATGTAGTGGATCTCGAGATCGGCCGCACCCACGGAGGAACCAAGCGCGAGGAAAAGGATGAACACCGCCTTCGTCAGACTCGCGCGTCGCATCGGTGAAACTGTACCCCATCCCGACAAGGGCTTGGCGCGGAATGCTGGGCGCCATTTCCCCAGAGGTCAACGTGCGGATCGACAACGCAGCACTCGGGGATCTCGCCTCACCGAAGACTGTCGTTCTGAAAAACGTTGATGCGCACTTTTGGTGCGTTCGTCTGCGTCCATACGCGGAGACCCGACTCGACTCCTCCCGGGGTCCAGACCGTCACGCCTCCTCGAAGGCCGGCATCGACAGCAGCTTTTAGCTTCATGACCGCGTTCCACGCACGAAGATCCGATCGGCCAATGGGCGCGTGCTGGGTGAAGAACCACTGTCCGAGGAGTACTTCGACCGGCATGAAGAGAGTAGTTGCTGACGGCGGTCCGAAGATCGGGTTGCCGTCGGCGGCAAAACCGGTGACGGGCGTAAACGTCACTGCGTACTCGCGGCCGTAACGCGTAGCGTCACCCGCCCACACCGCAAAGTTAAGTGCGTACGCCGCTGAATACGACGGACCTTCCGACGCCCGCACGATCAATGCATCCACACCCGACGCGTCCGGCGCATGCGCGAGCGCTCGCACCACCGGGACAATCGCGCGATCGTAGATGTAGAACTGGTTGCGGATGACATTCCAGACCGGTACCGAGCCACGCTTCTGCTGCAAGGTATAGAGATCCTTCCACATCCGCGGAATCGAACAGTGCAGAGCGAGAAGGATGACCTCCTTCTTTGTCAATGGCTCGATGAGCGTGCCAGCTACCAGCAGATCCTTCGTGCCAGCGAGGATCTCCGTAAATCCACTCAGCCCGTGTTCCCAGATCTTGCTCATAGCGTCGAGTTCACCACCCGACTTCGCGTTCACGATGTTTCTGAACATATCGCCGAGCGTATGTTGGTACCACAAGTCCAGGGCCAGATCTTTGAATTGCTCGTTGAAGAACTCCTCCGCGGAGGTCTCGCCGTCGTTGTATCTGTTGATGTCCTCGAACGT
Organism: Thermoanaerobaculia bacterium; assembly: GCA_036009605.1. Lineage (GTDB taxonomy): Bacteria > Acidobacteriota > Thermoanaerobaculia > Gp7-AA8 > Gp7-AA8 > QHVT01. The sequence continues at coordinate 7,953 of DASYLL010000367.1, forward strand.
CTCGGCCATCGACGCGATCGCGGCGGCGGCGAGTGCACCCCCAAGGAAGAAACCGGCGGGGCCACCACCGAACATCAACGCAACGCCCGCGGCAAGATCGCGGCCGGCCAAACCGAGATTTGCGAGGGCGAGACCATAACCGAGGCCTCCGATCATCTTGTCCGACGTGAGGCCGCCGAACGTCGTGTCATCCCCGCCACTGCCGAGACCGCCCGAGATAATGTAGCCCGCCGCTCCCGTCGCGGGATCGGTGACGACGAAGCCGGTGCCGGTCCAGTCGCCGACTGTGATGTTCCTTTCTGGCAGAGTGACCGTGTAGCCCTTATTCACCGCGTCCGTTACGGCGATCAGTACACCGGTGTTCACATGGAATCCAGAGCTAATCTGCGACCAGTTCGCTTTCGTGATACCCGAGCGGACGGGCACGCCTCGCTGCGTGGAGAGATGCATCACTCGCACAGCCGACACCGCGCGTAGACCGAGAGCTTCCCAGACGTAATGCTCCAGCGCCGATGACACGGCGCTGCGCGCGCCCTGGAACGCGCGCACGGCTTTCGCGTCACCGTCGGAACTCCACGCGTAGGTCTGTCCGACCGGCAGGTCGAAGCCCAAGCCGACGCTGTGAACCGGATCGTTGAGCGGTGCAGTGAGGTCGAAGCCTACAGGCTGTAACACCCATCCGACGGCCGCGTGCCGTACCCACCGCACGCCCAACCGGTGAGAAAAGACATCCTGGAATGCCGCGTTCTGCGCATGGTATCCCTGCGCGGCGGCGTAGAGCGCCGCCCCGCTGAAAGGTTCGCGCAGATGCTCGGGGGCGGTGAGGAGCGGCACACCGTCCGATCCGACGGGCAAACTCTCCCGTACATCGTCGAGTCGACGGTGTGCCGCCTCCATCTCCGCAACCGACGTGCGGCCGTAGTCGATCGTGACGCCCAGCGTGTCAGCCGCGTTCATCCGATTCTCCACGGTCACGGCAGCAAGCGACGGCTGTTCTATCTTGAGCACGCGATCGCACGCGGTCCGCATCTCCACGTCGGGCCCGCGCGCCACCTCGACGCCGTCAATGGAGAGCACCGTCCGCACGCGGGTAGACCACGGAACGCGGAGCAGCGTGCCGCCGCGTGAGTCGATGAGTGCCTGTTCGGCGTCCGTCGCCGCGACAGGCACGAGGGTAATGGATTTCCCGGCGAGCGCCGGAAGGCTCGCTCTGTACGTGAGTTTTTGCGGCATCCCCACCACGATGGGGTCCACTTCGATGGTGAGATAAGAACGGATCGCCGCCGGGAGGAGCGACGTCGTGCGCGCGCTGATGAGCGACGCGTTCCGAAACGGACGCACGTCCGCCAGCGAAGCGATCTTCGGCGCGAACACCTCGGAATAGCCGAACACGTCGCGGAGATCCGTTGCGTCGTTGATGAGTTCCGCGGACGCGGCAATGCTTTCCGCTACACGCTCCTGCACCAGATCGATGTCGTAGTCGAAATCGTCGGGACGTTCCGGTGACCGAACGCGCGGCGCGAGAAGGACGCGTTTGTTCGCCACGTCGAGAGCGCCTGTCGCGACAACGCGCGAGAGGAATTGCGGCAGCGGCGTCTTCTCTTCGGCATCAATCGTCGGCCGATACCGGACGAGTTTCTTAAACGTGGCATCGAGCTCCGTCCACCGGCCATTCGCGTGCACGGCCACCCATGCATGCTCGAATTCGATGCCGCCGAGCGGGAGTTTCTTCGCGGCGATGCCACCTGAATTGAGGATCGCGACGGCTGCGTCCGCGGAAGCGGCACCGAGCCAGTCCTCCATTTCCTCCGCACTACCCGTGACGCGACCGGTCATGTAGCGCACGGGATGGCCCGACGCGCGCAGGAGCGCTGCGAGCAGATTGGCGATATCGATCGCGCTGCCGGAGCGCTGCAGGAGCGTAAGATGCGCTCCCTTTCTGCTGCCGTAGTACGGTTCGAACAGAATCGAAGTGCTGACCTCGTTAAAAATGCGCACGGGATCCCCGCCGAGTCGGTTCACGAGCTCGACGATTTCTGCCGTACGCGGCGCGTCCTCCGTAACATACAAGTCTGCGGCCGTCGGCGGCTTGACGAGGTCGAACACTCCGACGATGGGATGTGATGCCGCACGCCGACGTGAGGAAGGTGAAGCCTCTTGGACAGGAAGCTGCGTAGACCGAATGTCGATCTTCGGGACGTAGACCACAGATTGTGCGACGCTCGGAAACGCGCCTGACAGCGTAACCAGCACCGCGAGAGCCGCGAAAACCGTTCGCGCCATACTGCCTCCCCTGCCGACCTATTCCGCAATTATAGGCGCAACCGCGCGAACAACGAGGTTTACGGCGTAACGCGGGTAGGAGTTACGTTCGGCCGCGACACTCCTCTCCCAGAGGAGCATCTATGCGACGACGGTCCAGCGCCACGATCCGTGCCGGCTTGCGGGCCGCGCTCTACCTGCGCCGTTCGACGAACGATCTTCTGCAGGCCGACTCGCTCGAGGTGCAAGGCGAGATCCTCAGGGCCGCGGCCGAGCGCCTTGGATTCGTTATTGTCGCCATCTTTCGCGAAAGCGCTTCAGGGCGAACAGATGATCGAACCGAATTCCGTCGATTGATGGATTGCGTCACGAGTGGAGCTGCAGAGTTCGACGTCATCCTCGTTCGCGACGTCTCGCGCTGGGGGCGCTTCGACAACATCGACGAGTCGGCATACCACGAGTTTGTCTGTCTCCGACATGGCGTCGCAGTGGTGTACGTCGAGGAGGAATTCGATTCCTCACCGTACGGCGCGATTCAGAAAATGATCAAGCGATTCATGGCCGCCGAATTCTCGCGCGAGAAGTCGCGCATTATCTCGCGCGGCAAAGAGCGAGCAGCGAGCTTGGGATATCGCAGCGGGGGCAGCGCGCCCTATGGCATGAAGCGCGTGCTTGTGGAGCGTTCGGGCGCGGTATTGCAGGATCTTCCTCCGGGCGTGCAGAAGGTGGTGAGCAATCTGAAGGTCAAGATGGCGCCGGCAAACGACGATACCGCCGAGGTCGTGCGACGCATGTTCCGGATGCTCGTCGATGACGACATGTCGGTGGCCGCTATCGCGACGCGGCTGAACGCGGAGTCGATTCCCGCGCCCAGGGGAGGCCGCTGGCATCACACGATGGTCCTCTATGTGCTCAAGAATGAGATCTATGCCGGCACGATCGTGCTTCGTCCCGCGAGCGGCAATTTAATTCGGGTCGAGCGCGCGCACAGTCCGGTCATCTCCCCGGCGATCTTTGCGGCCGCGCAAGAGCGCATCGCGGCCTTGGCACATGGGCCTATCGCCTCGCGCGAGAAGCTGCTTACCGAGGCACGTAGCGCGGTCGAGCGGTGCGGATCGGTGCCTCCCGATGTCCTGCGGTGGCTCACGCGGCGCACAACGATGCGCAAACCTCTTCGGCCGAAGTTTGCGGATCTCATGCGGCACGCTTTCGAAACCACGATCGGAGGAGCGAAACGGGAGATCACCGTCTTTCTCGAACGCTATTTTAACGTCGAGCCCCAGCCGAACGGCCTTCTCCTCGATGGCTGCATTACTGTGGGCTGGTCGGTGGGATTCGTGCGTCGCGATCTCGTGCGTCGCCCAGCGCCGTTCAAGCTTCCGGACGGCCCGTGGGATGTCGCGATCTGCATCGCCGTCGACCCAGCGAGCGGAAACGTAGTGGAACGCTGCTTCACGCACCGCGAGCGCGTAGGCGATCGGCGCTCCCTCGTTTGGAATATCAATGCCACGATGCGCAAAACCGCACTCACCGCGATCGGCAAAGGGCAAGCGCTCACCCGATGCCTCAATCGCCTTCTCACGGCAGCGGCGCTGCATCGAAGGCTTCTTTCCGCAGTGAACACCGGCGGTCCGGCAACCCTCGCGCGACTCCAGCGGGACCTCGGGATGTCCGCACTGCACATCAAGGAGACCGCACGTGTCCTCGAAGAGCAGGCAGTCTTGCCGAAAGGCGCGATCGGCAGAACAGCGAGCTCGCCGGGAACTCGCGTCACGGTTACCTGTCCGCTCTGCGGCTACGCGCGAGAGATGCGACCGTCCGACGCCGCTGCGCTGCGATCGGGCCGCTGCCGTCATTGTAAGAACAAGCGACCCGTGAATAAACTTGAGGTGAGGTGCCCCAACTGCGGCGCGGAGCGGTCGGTTTGGCCCTGCCAGATACGGGACGGCGGTCCAAACTCGCTCTGCCATCCGTGCGCACTCGCGAAAGGCCGCGACATCTTGAGCGAGCGACGTCGAGCGGCGGCGCCGCTACTCGCGGCGAAATACGCTTTCCTCCGCAACATCGCGCTCGTGATGTACCACACGATGACGGAGCGCGCACATCTCTATGTCCGGCCGTGCCTTTGGTCCATAGCGCGATCGCGCCTCGCGACGCTCCGTTGGCACAGTCCCATCGATCAACGCGCCAATCGCCTTACACTGGACTGCGGGCCAGATCTCATCGCAAGACTCACGAAGACGGACGACGAACTGCGATCGGAAACCACGCTTGCGGACGGCATGCTCGACGCGAGCACATGGATACCGCTCGAGCCCCGCGCCGGCGATCGTTGCTGGTTGGCACTTATTCGATGACACTCAGCAACACCGACGGTGCCACTTTCCGACGATGCGTTTACGTCACTCGCAAACGCGTAGGGGCTACCGACTCGCCGATTTCGGCAGCCACTTGCGTACCAGGGCGACAATCTCGCTATAGCCCCGCACAGTCGGTGTCAATAATGAAGTCGCCTTTGGTAGTCGCTATCCGCGCTCGGCGCTCTTCCTCTTTGAGCTCGATCACGTTAGATTCGGTTGCCGTGATGTCCATCTCATTACGTCGTACAACCCTGATCCATGTCAGCCCGTCCGACGTTACGCGGGGAATACGAGTCAGTCCCAGCATCCATGCCAAACCGGTGCCGCCGAGAATCATCAATCCGATGGCCCCCGCGCAAACGAGAACCGCGTCGAACCGTTGTGCCCTTATCGCAATGCGCATCATAACTAGCAAGGCGGCGATACCGATTGCCATTACCGCACTGAAGGCTATTAGGCGGCGCGACCAGTATGTTTAACCATGTGCCCCATCCAAAGTAGTTCTTTCAATCGTGCTTCGTCAGCGGGATCTTCGTCCGGTCCAAATCCTACGTACCATCCGAGCACGTCAATGCCAGCCATGCTCATCGTGATGGCTGTTATGTAGGCCATGATCGCAAGCACTGCCCATCCCTGCGGGGATCCGCTTTTCGCGAGATGCTCGACGAAGTTGTTACCGCCGACAGCGAAGCCGACGAAGAACAGCGTCCAAAATACAAAGTACACCGGCGCGAAGAGTCCCAATGGATTCCCGCCCGGCGCAATGCTTGCGCGAATGCCGCTACGGTCGCGGCAGCTTTGATTGCGACCGCGACGGCGACAAGGATCCATGCCACGGCTTGCGCGATTGGAAGCGTGTAATACGCACTTACGGCGCCGCCTAGTAATGCAAAAAGGTGGTCAACTGTAACGCGATATCGGCGCCAGTGAAGAAAATCTCAGAGGCAGACATCTTGTAGTGGCCAGAGGGATCCACAGAGTCAATGGGACGCTTGTGAACATACGTATATCGATG
>DASYLL010000368.1:0-12853 GCA_036009605.1 Thermoanaerobaculia bacterium
CTTCTTGTCCGGATCGGCGAGATAGTCGGGCTCGGGCGGCAGCGTCGCTCCGGGCTCTTCGGCGGGCGCACTCGCTGCCTCGAAACGCTGTGGCTCGTTCCTTGATATCGACTCGAGCGGCGTCATGATCGACGGTGCGACCTGCTTCAACTCCTCAAGACGCACCTCGCGCTCGATCGTGTTCTTGAGATCGTCGGTGGCCTTGCGGAACTCGCCCAGAGCCTTGCCGAGGGTCTGGCCGATCTCCGGGATCTTCCGCGGACCGAATACGATCAGGATCACGATGAAGATCAACAGGAGCTCAGGGACGCCGAGTGAACCGAACATTGCGCTTGAAGGGCCTCGAACCGAAGAGTGCGGTGACGTTTCGCGAACGCCGCTCGGGTTTCGAATACTCGTCCCTATAATGGCGTTACGACGCCACAGTGTAACGCGTGCGGAAGACAAATATGGCCAAACTGAGAAAGACCGAGAAGTGGACGTTCTCCCTGACGTTGCTCGTGGCCATCACCGGAGCAACGCTGTTCGGAGGTTTCTACGGCAACAGCCTGCTGGGCGCGCCAATGCAGAACGGCGACGTGCAGAAGCGGCTGAAGGAGTACACCGATCTGCTGAGCGCGGTTTCGACGTGGTCGGCCGAAGAAGTGACGCCGGACAAGCTCGTCTATGCGTCCGTCGACGGCATGCTGCGCAACCTCGATCCGCACACTTCCTTCCTCGAGCCGAAGGAATATTCGGACATGCAGGATCGCCAGAAAGGCACGTTCTACGGCCTCGGCATCCTCGTGACCAAGCGCAACGATCAGGTCACCGTCATCACCCCGCTCGAAGGCACTCCGGCGTCGCGCCTCGGCATTCGTGCCGGCGACGTCATCGCCGAAGTCGAAGGCACTTCGACCGATGACCTCACGCTCGACGAAGTCGTCAAGCGACTCAAGGGACCGAAGGGCACCACCGTCAACATCAAGATCAAGCGCATCGGGATGAAGGATTCGATCCCGCTCAGCATCGTGCGCGCTGCGATCCCGACCAACTCCATCTCCAACGTGCTGATGATCCGTCCGGGCATCGGCTACATCCGCGTCAAAGACTTCACCTCGACCACCGTGCGCGAGCTCGATGAAGCAATCGAGAAACTCGAAGGCCAGGGCATGCAGAAACTCGTGCTCGACCTGCGCGGCAATCCGGGCGGACTGCTCGACGCCGCGGTCGGCGTGTCCGATCACTTCCTCGACAAGGGACAGATGATCGTCTACACGAAAGGCCGCACGCCGGACTCCGCGCAGGAGTACACCGCACCCGGCAAGCACGAGAAGTTCGATCTGCCGGTCGTCGTGATGGTGAATCGCGGCAGCGCGTCCGCTTCCGAGATTGTCGCCGGAGCAATTCAGGACCACGATCGCGGCCTCGTCGTCGGCGAGACCAGCTGGGGCAAAGGTCTCGTACAGAGCGTCTACACGCTCCAGTACGGCGCCGGCCTCGCGCTCACGACCTCCAAGTACTACACGCCCGCCGGACGCAACATCCAGCGCGACTACACCTCGGTCTACGACTACTACATGGCCGATGAAGCGGAGAACGGTCCCGAAGTTCCGCTCGCGCAGCGCGAGCAGTTCAAGACCGCAACCGGCCGCGTCGTCTACGGCGGCGGCGGCATCACGCCCGACGTCATCGTCAAACATCCGAAGCTCTCGCGCACCACGCAGCTTCTCGAAGTGCGCAGCGCGATCTTCAATTACGCGGTCGAATTCGCGGCGAAGAACCCCGATCTGACGAAAGAGATCGCGGTCACGCCGGCGATGGTCGAAGAGTTCATTCGTCACGCCGTCGACCACGACATCGCGTCGGAGAGCGACATCCGCGACGCGATGCAGACCGAGGCCGATCGCAAGTTCGTCGAGCGCGCGCTCAAAGCCGAGATCGTCGCGGCGAAGTTCGGATACGACGCGTCGTACCCGTATCGTCTGCAGGGCGACGCGCAGGTCGAGAAAGCACTCGAAGTCTTTCCCGAAGCACAGAAACTCGCGACGCTCGCAGCCGCACGCGGGCAGGGTGGCGAGGGTGTCGTCGGTGAGGCGGGCACGCGCGCAGCGCACGCAAATCCGAAAACTGACTAGCCGGCACGGAATACGATTTGGTTCTAGCTTGGCGGTTGGCAGTTGACGGTCGTGCGGGTTTTTCGCCGCAACCGCCAACTCCAGCCGCCAACGTGTGTTAACGTTCCGCCGTTTTTCGAGAAGGGGATCCGGAACCACCATGCCAGAGCTGGGAAGAAAGTACACCTGCTATAGCTGCCACACGAAATTCTATGACCTCAACAAGCCCGTGCCTCTCTGTCCGAAGTGTGGATCGGACCAGCGCGATGCCGATGAGGCGCCGGTTTACACCGCACCGCGCGGACGCCGCGTCGTAGCGGAGGAGCCGGCAGAGGACGAAGAATTTACGCCCGCAGCCGCGGAGCCTGCCGAAGGGGATGACGAAGAAGGATTCGTCGCTCCTGTGGAAGACCGCGAAGAAGAAGTCGAAGAGGAAGAAGAAGAGTACTAGGCGGGAGGCCGCATGCGGAACCTCGGGTTGTTAGGTTGTGTGGGCGCGCTGATCCTGGCGCTCATCATTGGCGCCGCGTATTACGTTGGCGTGCGCAACAACCTCGTCGGACTCGACGAGCAGGTGAATCAGTCGTGGGCGCAGGTGCAGAATCAATATCAGCGGCGCTATGACCTGATTCCGAATCTCGTCAAGACCGTGCAGGGCGCAGCGAACTTCGAGAAATCGACGCTCGAGGCCGTGGTCAACGCGCGTTCGCGCGTCGGCCAGGTCGCGGCTCCGGCAGGCGCAGCTCCGACCGATCCGGCCGCGATGAATCAGTTCGCGGCGGCGCAGCAGGGATTGAGCAATGCGCTGTCGCGACTGCTCGTCGTCGTCGAGCGCTATCCGGACCTGAAGGCGAATCAGGGCTTCCTCGAGCTGCAGTCGCAGCTGGAAGGAACGGAGAATCGCATCGCAGTCGAGCGCAAGAACTTCAATGAGACCGCGCAGACTTACAACACCGCCATCCGTCGCTTTCCGGCGAGCGTGATTGCGGGGATGAGCGGCTTCAAGCAGCGTCCCTATTTCCAGGGAGCCGCAGGCAGCGATCACGCCCCCGACGTTAACTTCGACTTCACCAACACGGCGACGTCCACCGCGCGGTAGCGGTCCATGACCACGCGCGCGCGGTTCCTCGTTTTCGTGCTGCTGTTCGCAGCACTTACCGCGCGCGCGCTCGACGTCCCGCCGACGCCGACGCGGTGGTTCACCGATCAGGCAGGGATCGTCTCGCCGACCGAGGCGGACCTGCTGAATCGGAAGCTCGAACAGTTCGAGCAATCCAGCGGCGCGCAATTCATCGTCTACGTTTTTCCCGCGCTCGAAGACGAAGCGCTGGAAGACTTCACGCACCGCGTCGTGGAGCAGTGGAAGGTCGGCCAGAAAAAGTACGACAACGGGATCGTGCTCTTCGTGTTCGTGAAAGAGAAGAAGGTGCGCGTCGAGGTCGGCTACGGCCTCGAAGGAACGATCACCGATGCGTTCTCCTCGCGTGTGATCCGCGAGATCATCGCGCCTGCGTTCCAGACCGGTGAGTTCGGCAAAGGCCTGCAGGCCGCTGCTGACGCGATCATCAACAAGATCCGCACGGGCGAAGAGCCGGTGCCGCCGATGCAGCGACGCGGCGGCTCGCAGGGCGGCGAAGAGCTCGGCGTCATTCCGCTAATCATCATCCTGCTAGTCGTCTTCTTCGTTATCGCGCCGATGTTCTCGCGCCGCCGCAGCGGGTGCGGAGGATGCATCCTCCCGTTTCTCTTCTCGGGCAACGGCATCTCGTTCGGCAGCGGCGGGGGAGGGTTCGGCGGCGGGAGCTTCGGCGGTGGCGGCGGATTCTCGGGTGGCGGCGGCAGCTTCGGCGGCGGCGGCGCGTCAGGAGGTTGGTGATGCATCAGAAGGACTTCCTCGCGAGACTCGATCAGCAGCGCATCGTCGACGCGATCGGCGCCGCGGAGAAGCGCACGTCGGGCGAGATCCGCGTGCACATTCAACCGAAGGCACGCGGGGAGATTCGCGACGTCGCCGAGCGCACGTTCGAGCGTCTCGGCATGACGAAGACCGAGCTGCGCAACGGCGTGCTGCTCTTCATCGCATGCGAAGAGCAAAGGTTCACGATCCTCGGTGACCGCGGCATTGATGAGAAGGTGCCCGCCGATTTCTGGGACACGATCGCTGCGAAACTGACAAACCGCTTCAAAGCGGGAGAATTCACCGATGGCATCGTCGAAGCGATCCACAGCGCCGGCGAAGAGCTCCTCCACTACTTCCCGCGCGCCGAGGGAGATGTCGACGAGCTCTCGAACGAGATCAACATTCAGCACTAGCGCGCGCTTTGCGCGCGCTAGTGCTGGTTGTCGGTTGTCGGTTGTCGGTTGTCTGTGGGGTGTCGTGTGAACGCCGTCGTTCTTTCGCTCGGGTCCAACCTCGGCGATCGGGGTTACAACCTGCGACGCGCGCTTCATGCGATAGGTGCTGTCGTGCGCATCGTTCGTGTGAGTCCTGTTCGCGAGACGGCGGCCGTCGATGCTCCCGAAGGTTCGCCGCCGTTTCTCAATCTCGTGTTGATCGGGACGACGGTGTTGTCGCCGCATGCGTTGCTCACTGAGTTGCTCGCGATGGAGAAACGCCTCGGGCGTGTGCGGCGTGGCGTGCGAAACGAGCCGCGGGTCATCGACATCGATCTGATCCTGCACGGCGCGACGCGCATGCGCACAACGTCGCTGACGCTTCCTCATCCGCGTGCGCACGAGCGTGAATTCGTGATGGGACCGTTGCGTGAGTGTGGGGAAATCGGCGCGACGCTGGCTGCTATCATGCGCCCCCGTGAATGACCTCTCGTCGGTGCGGTGGTTCCACACCATCGACCTCGGCGCGGCCGGCGTAACGCCCGGCGCCGACAACTCGCCGCAACGCCTCACGCGCATGCGCTTTCCTTCCGATTTGCGCGGACGCTCCGTGCTCGACGTCGGTGCGTGGGACGGCTTCTACTCGTTCGAAGCAGAACGCCGCGGCGCGGATCGCGTGCTCGCCACCGATTCCTTCGCATGGGATGGCCGCAACTGGTCCGACAAACGTGGCTTCGAAATGGCGCATCGCATCCTCGGATCGAAGGTCGAGTCGAAGCTGATCGATCCGCTCGAGCTCAGTCCCGAAGCGCTCGGCGGAACGTTCGACGTCGTAATGATGCTCGGCGTGCTCTATCACATGAAGCATCCGATGCTCGCGCTGGAACGCGTCGCGAGCGTGACGCGCGGGATGCTCATCCTCGAGACCGAGGTCGACAACATGCTCGTGCCGTGGCCGAGCCTCGCGTTCTATCCGAGCACCGAGCTCGCGGGCGATCCGTCCAACTGGTTCGGTCCGAATGCTGCCGCGGTCGTCGGCATGTTGCGCGCCGTTGGCTTCTCGCGCGTCGAGACTGTGTGGCGATCGTCATTCGCGCGTCGCATTGCACGCGCCACGAAGATGCGCGTGCAGGGTGGGCATCCGTTCCTGCGCGGCCTCGGACGCGATCGCATGACGTGGCATGCTTACAAGTAAATGCGAACGCTGTCCGTGGTTCTCGCGCTCTTCTGCGTGAGCGGTTGCACGACTGCTCTGGCGCCAACGGAATCGCGAACAGCGATCGCGTGTACGGGTGCACTGCCACCGATCATCGAAGGCCCGACCGGGCCATCGTTGCAGATTCTCGCGGCTGGTGATGGGGGCGAGCGGAACGCGCAGCTCGAGATGACTATCGCCGCGATGCAACGCATCAACGGCGCCGACGCGATGCTCCTCCTCGGCGACAACATCTACGGCTGCGGCGCGCGCAGCATCACGGATGCGAAATGGCAGAGCGTCATCGCTCCGCTCTTCGCCGTCGGCGTGCCAATCTTTCCCGTCCTCGGCAATCACGACTGGGGCAGCAAAGCGCAGCCCGGATGTCTCTTCAGCCAACCCGATACGGAAATTCAGAAGAGCGGCACGCCGGGTTTCGAGCTGTGGCGCTTTCCTGCGCGCACGTACATCGTGAACACCGCAGTCGCGGAGATCATCCTCTTCGACTCCAGCCCGATCGCGTACAACCTGGCGGATGAGATTGCGGGCGCACTCTGTCCACTTCGTGCGGCTCTCGCGGCTCCGAAAACGAAACCGTGGCGCATCGTCGCAGCGCATCATCCGATCGTCTCGTGCGGCGATCACGGCAATGACACGTCGACGAAACATCTGCGAGACACGCTGCAAACACTGCTCACGGAATCCGGCGTCGATCTCTACGTCGCGGGACACGATCACAATCTCGAGCTGCGCAGTGAGGGTGACAGCGGACCACTGTATCTCGTGAGCGGATCGGCCTCGAGAACCCGATCGAGCGCGAATTGCGCGCAGAGTCCGACCTTCAAAGTCACCGGCGGTTTCGCGCTCCTCGACATCAGCGCAGACGAGTTGAAGGTGAACGTGTACTGCAACGGAACGACGGCTCCGTGCATGGAGCGCAGCGTGAGGCACCGCTAAAACTCGACCCACTTGGCAGCCGTACGTGCTCTCTGCGGAGCGACCAGCGCAGCCGGCCGTGCCGGCCTAGCGGGTGCCCATCGAGCTGCCGCTTTCGACAGTGACGCGGGCGCGCGCAACGACGGTCGCGCGGGTGAGGATCGGATACGGATTCACCATCTCGTCGTTCTCGTTAACGCCGAAATGCAGATGCGAGGGCGTGTACTTCGCGTTGCCGGTATTGCCGACGTATCCGAGGAGCTCGCCGCCGCGGACTTCCATGCCTTCGTAGAGGCCGGGCGCCCAGCGATCGAGATGTGCGTAGTAGAACGACGCGCCGTTCTCCGTCGTGAGCCAGAGGCAGTTGCCGCCTTTCGGCTGCTCACCGAGATAGCTGATCACACCGTCGGCGACCGCGACGATGGGCGTGCCTTTCGCTGCGAAGATGTCGATGCCTTTGTGTTTGCGCTTGCCACCGTCGCGCGCGTTACCCCAGCTGTTCGCGAGATCGTACGGACGGATGCCGACGACCGGCATCTGCAGTGTGTAGCCATTGAGCGGCGCGAAGAGCGCCTTTGCGCGAGCTGCAAATTCTTTGTCGCGCTCTTTCTTCGTTTCGACCGTCGCGGTCTTTGCCGTCGCAGCAGGCTTCTTGTCGACGGTCCGGCCGGCGTTCCGATTGAGATCCGACCGCATCTGCGCGATCAGCTGACTGAAATCATCATCCTCGGAAGGTGGGGGAGGCGCAGTCGCAACGACGGCGGTCGTCGTCGACGCACAGGCGGTGAAGAGGAAGAGTGCGCACAGCAACGGCATGAACCGGCTGACCCACCCATTGCGCACACGGAACGGTTTCATGGCAGTTAGGAGCGACGAACGGCAGTTTAGGGGCGGAAGGCGGGCTTGTAAAGCTATTGGAACAGCGCCGCGCTGATGTCCTCGATGCGGCGTACGGGGATCACGTCGACGTCGGCGCGGATTTCCGAGGCATTGGACTGCGGGACGATGACGCGGCGGAACCCGAGTGCGGCGGCTTCGCGTGCTCGCAGATCGGGCTGCGAGACGCTGCGGATCTCGCCGAGGAGGCCGACTTCGCCGAAGAGGGCGAGATCGTGCGGAATCGGCAGGTTGCGCTGCGAAGAGATCACGGCGGCGATGACGCCGAGGTCGAGCGCGGGCTCGTCGATCTCCAGGCCGCCGGTGACGTTGACGTAGATGTCCTGCTGCACGAACGTGCCGGCGCCTTTGCGTTCGAGGACCGCGAGCAGGAGCGAGACGCGATTGGCGTCGATGCCCATGGCCATGCGCCGCGGCGACGGGAAATGCGTCGGCGACACGAGCGCCTGCACTTCGATCAGCAGCGGACGTGTGCCTTCGACTGCCGCAAGAATCGCGGAACCGGGAGACTGGCTGCGTTGCGAGATCAAAGCAGCCGACGGGTTCGGGACTTCTTCCAATCCATCGTCGTGCATCTCGAAGATCGCCACTTCGTTCGCGGGACCGAAGCGATTTTTGTAGGCGCGCACGACGCGGTAGTTCTGAAACTTCTCGCCCTCGAAGTAGAGGACCGTGTCGACGATGTGCTCGAGCGTTTTCGGTCCGGCGATCGTCCCTTCCTTCGTGATGTGACCGATGAGGAAGATCGGGATTGAGAGCCGCTTCGCCGCCGACATCAAGACGCCCGCGGAATCGCGCACCTGGCCGACGGATCCCGGCATGGAGTTGTTCGCCGCGGTGTGGACGGTCTGGATCGAATCGACGATCACCGCCACCGGCCGCATCTTCTCGACCTCCGCAAGAATGCGCTCGACCGATGTTTCCGTGTAGAGGCGGATCTGCGAGTTCGTCGTGCCGAGGCGACGTGCGCGCATTGCGATCTGCCGCGGCGATTCTTCGCCGGACACGTACAGCACCATGCCGCCGCTCGCGAGATGTTCCGCGACCTGCAGAAGCAGCGTCGACTTGCCGATGCCGGGCTCACCGCCGACGAGCGTGACCGCGCCCATCACGAGACCTCCGCCGAGCACGCGATCGAGACTGGGGATGGTGGTGGTGATGCGCGGGACCGTGTCGAAATCGATCGCGTCGATCGGCATCGGCGACGAGCCGCCGCTCAACGCCGTCGCCGGCATCGCCGCCGCGGGCGCGTCTTCCTGCGCGTACGAGTTCCACGCGTTGCAGTCGGGACAACGCCCCAACCACTTCGAGGCCTGAGCCCCGCATTCGGTGCAGGAAAAGACGATCGCTTTTTTCGCCACTGGGTTTGGATTGTAGCAACGGGGAGTTGGGGGCTCTACGGGGGGTGGATGTTTTTAAGGAGTCTCAGAGTCTCACAGTCTCAGAGATCGCGCCATCAACATCTCTGAGACTCTGCGACTCTGAGACTCCCTTTCTCATCACGATCGTGCTACTCCCTACGCCGGAACTTCGTCCAGCCCCCAATTCTTCAGGACGTAGTGAACGCCATGCACCGTTCCTTCGCCCGTCGCAACCGTCAGCTTGCGCGTGCGCACATCCTCGCGCCACGCCGGGAGCGCGTGATCGGCGATGCCGTTTGCGATCAGCACACGTACGTCCTTCTCCGAAATCCCGGGGTGCATCTGCGCGCGCACTTTGTCGCCGACGATGTGGTTGATGCCGCCGTCCTGCACGTGAATGTCGAACGCGAGCGCGATGCCGAGCTCCGTCGTCAGGCCGTACGCTTTTGCGGTCGCGAGTGCGGGCGTGAAGTAGTCGGTGTCGACGCGATGCTGTTGCAGTTGTTGCCCGAGGGTTGATTCGCCAAGTTTGCGAAAGCCGCTTTTGTAGGGCTCGGCGAGGTTGCCTTTCGACGCGCCGGAGCTCACGGAGTTCGACCACGCCAGCTGCTGATCCTGCGACTCGGCGAGCACCTTCAGGAGAGTGTCGGTCGCGTCGCCGAAACAACTGCGCACGAACGCGGCATCGCTCGCGTACGCGGACTTCACGATCTGCGACAGCTCGCCGCCTTTGAGCGTGAATCCGATGATTCCCCACGTCACGCCCGCGCCGTCGAAGTTGCCTTCGGCGAGTGTGTAGCCGTGGCCTTCGAACGTGGATGTGAGACCGAGCGAACGTTCTCGCAGCGACGGAATCGGGGCGTTGTTCGTGAGCGCGAACCACATTGCGTCATCGACGTTGCCGGTCACCGGCAGGTTGTGTTTCTGCTGAAACGCCTCGACCGCGGTCGTCGTGCCGTGTCCGTAACTCGCGTCGATGCCGTTCGTGGGGAAGCCTGCGTCGACGAGTTTCTGCTGCAGAATTCGGATGCTTTCGCCGCGCGCACCGGGACCGAAAAGAAATCGCGTCATGCCGACTAATGTACAATGCCGCGCATCGTGACTCGCACCTTTGCCCGCTTCTTCGCGTTTACCAGCTCCATCGGAGCGAGGCCGCGGAGCGTGTAGAGACACACAACACGAACGCCGAAACCGGCCCGCTCCCTCGCAAGGGGAGCGGGCCTTTTTGTTTTTCCGGAGGAAATCATGACGATCAGCGTGGCATATCAGGGAGAGCGTGGAGCATTCAGTGAAGCGGCCGCAGTCAGGCTGCTGGGACGTGACATCGAGCCGGTGCCGTGCACGACGTTCGACGACATGTTCGCGGCAGTCGACAGCAACGCCGCGGACTGTTGCATCGCGCCGATCGAGAACAGCCTCGCCGGCTCCATTCATCGAAATTACGATCTGCTCCTCGGGTCGCGATTGACGATCGGCGGCGAGACGCACCTCCGCATCGTGCACAACGTGATCGCACCGCCCGCCGTGCCGCTGAGCGCGATTCGTCGCATCTATTCGCATCCGGTCGCGCTCGCGCAATGCACGCGCTTCCTGCGCGCAAACCCGTCGATTGAAGCCGTGCCCATGCACGACACCGCGGGTGCCGTGCGCGAAGTGATGGAGCGCGGCCGCAATGACGAAGCCGGGATCGCTTCCGCCGACGCCGCTGAAATCTATGGCGGCCACATCGTCGTCCCGGCCGTCGAGGATCATGCGCAGAACTACACGCGATTCCTGCTACTGACACCACAGGATCGCCGCGTGGAAACGCGCGAGACGCTGCGTCGATGGAAGACGTCGATCGTATTCACGGTCCCGAACAAGCCAGGCTCGCTCTATCGTGCGCTCGGCGCCTTCGCGATGTTCGATCTCGACCTCGCCAAGATCGAATCGCGTCCGATCGAAGGACGGCCATGGGAGTACGCGTTCTATCTGGATGTGATCGGGAACGAGAGCGATGCGAATGTGTCGCGCGCGCTCGACAACCTGCGCCACATGGCAGAGATGTTCAAGGTGCTGGGGTCGTATCCGACGCGCTGGTGACGCCGCGTTCGCGGCGGTTGTCGGTTCTCGGTTCTCGGTTGTCTGCGGCTTTGGGTCGGACTGCACAGATAGCCCACAACGGAGATGCTCGAGGTGCTGATGGTCGTATCCTGCGCGATGGTGAAGAACCGAACGGTCAGTGCCATCATCGCCATCTCGAGCATGCTGCCGGTGCTTCTGTTCGCCAGCATGGCTCTCGTTCGCGATTCGATCTCCCGCGAGAGCGGCGCTTGCGGCTGACGATCGTAATGGTCCTGGCGTCGAGCGCGGCTCCGGCAATTGCCGCGATTGCGATCCGTATCGCAAAGCGCCGATCACCAGGGCCGGCGTGGCGATATGGCTGGCGGTGGGGATCGCAGGGATGGGGACTGGTTCTGACCGCTCTTCGCGTTCAATAGCGGGCACTTCGCGGTGGTTGTCTGCGACTATGGGCGAGGCATCACAGACAACCGAGAACCGACAACCGACAACTCGCGTAGGCACCTTCGCTGCCTACGCGACCGTGATTTCCCCACGCAAATCCAACTGCATCTCCCGCTTCACGCGTTCCGGCGTGTACCCGCGTCCCAGCAGGTAGTACAGCTTCGCCAGCGCCGCCTCGGCCGTCATGTCGAACCCGCTGATCACGCCGGCGCGCGCGAGCGCGGAGCCGGCCGCGTATTCGTGCAGATTCACCGTTCCTTCGAGGCACTGCGTGCAGTCGACGATCACGACGCCGCGCTTCGTCGCATCCGAAAGCGCGTTGATGAACTCTCGATCCTGATCTGGACCGTTGCCAACGCCGTACGCTTCGAGCACGAGTCCCTGCAGCGGCGGACGCAAAACGTTGCGCACGAGCTCGGGCGAGATTCCGGGAAAGAGTCGCAGCGCACTGACGACCGGTCGCCGCAGCTCCGGAACCTTGATGCGTTTCGCGCCGCGCGGCGAGCGCACGAGATCCCAGTTCACTTCGATCCCGATCCCCACCGATCCGAGCTGCGGAAAGTTCGGCGAATCGAACGCGGCGAATCCATCCGCGCTGACTTTCGTCGAGCGGCACCCGCGCAGCAGTTTGCCTCCGAAGTACAAACACACCTCGGGGATCGCATAGCTCGACGCCAGCATCAATGACGTGATCAGGTTTTCGCGCGCGTCGTTGCGAATCTCGCAGAGCGGAATCTGCGAGCCGGTGATGATGAGCGGCTTGCGCAATCCCGCGAGCAGGAACGGCACCGCCGACGCCGTGTACGCCATCGTGTCCGTGCCATGCATCACGATGAAGCCGTCATAGCGGTCGTAGTTCGACTCGACGTCGCGTGCGATTTTCACCCACTCCACGGGCGTCATGTTCGATGAGTCGAGAAGCGGGTCGTACTCGTGAATCGTGTACGACGGCATCGACTCGTGCCGCAGCTCCGGCATCTTCGCCATCTGTTCCTGCAGGTAGCCGGGCTCGGGACGATAGCCCGTGCGCGTCCGCTTCATGCCGATGGTGCCGCCGGTGTAGACGATGTAGACGCGCTTGCGCATGCGAACGCGGATAATACCGTCATGGCGAAGAAGACGCTGAGCACGCTCGAGCTGGAGTTGCGCGACTACGCGATGTCGTTCCCCGAGGCGACGGAGGATCATCCGTGGGGCCACCGCGCGATCAAGGTGAAGGGAAAGTCGTTCCTCTTCCTCGGCGGCGAGAAGGACGTGAAGGAGCTCAGCCTGTCACTGAAGCTCCCGCAATCGCGCGACGTCGCCGTCGATCTCCCGTTCGCCGAGCCCACCGGCTACGGCCTCGGCAAAAGTGGATGGGTATCGGCGCGCTTCGCGAAAGTGAGCGAAGTTCCGCTCGATCTGCTGAAGGCGTGGATCGGAGAGAGCTATCGCGCGATCGCACCGAAGAAACTCGTAAAGACGCTGCCGTGACAGGTTTGGAGTGCGGTAGCCGCAGCTACCGCTTTTGTATGTCTTCTTCAGCGCAG
>DASYLL010000369.1:0-39150 GCA_036009605.1 Thermoanaerobaculia bacterium
GTCGCACGTTCAGATTAACGGCGAACCGCTCTACCAGCGCTCCGGCCGCATCGAGGTCACCGTCGACTCCGGCGCCGTCCTCGGCTACCTGTCCACGATCGACAACCGCACCGGCGACGCGGTCTATCAGGCAGGCCTCGACGTTTCGAGCATCACCGCGGGAGCGCGCTGGATCGTCCCGACTGTAGGACGGCTACCCGGAGCAAACAACACGCGCTGGCGCTCCGACGTTCGCATCTGGAACGGCGACAGCGCACCGCAGACGATTCAGTTGGACTTGCGACGCGGCGCCACGAGCATCGAGAAGCAGATCGTGTTGCAATCGGGCGAGACGGTTTCTTACGACGACATTATCGCCGTGCTCTATCCGGAGCTCGGTGATGTCTTCGGCGTCCTCGCGATTCGCGGCAACGGCGTTCTCGCCGCAACATCACGCATCTACAACGAATCCGCCACCGGCGGCACCTACGGCATGGCCGCGCCGCCGCGCATGGAAAGCGATTTCCTCACCGCCGGCGATCAACGCGATCTCCTGCAGATTTCGTATGACGAGTTCTATCGGTGCAACTTCGGCATAACGGCGCTCGACGAAGGAGCCCAGGTTCGCGTAAGCGCCTACGATCTGAACGGACAACTCCTCGGCGCCAAGACCTACCAGATCGCGCCGCGCACGAATACGCAGGTGGCCATCTTCCCCGACCTCGGAATTACGACGCAGCATTCAGCAGCGCGATTACAGGTGCATGTGTTGAGCGGGCGCGCGTATGCATACGCGAGCGTGATTGATAACAAAACGGGGGATGCGATTTTTGTGGAGGCGGAGAGATGACGCGCAGCTCGAACCCGCGACCTCCGGCGTGACAGCTCAGCGGTATGGCCCGCTTTGCCCTCTTCCGAGCGTGGAACGTCGTCTTATTGGTGGCTACCAGAGTGACGGAACGCCGACGTCCTTCGCCCGCTTCGAGAGCTTCTGGTCGAAGGTAGCGATGGCGTCATAGCAGTTCGCCAGGGCGAGAGCGGCGATCGACGCATCCGCCAAGCCTGGTAATGGGCTCGGCCAGAGCTCGAAGATGTGGCTCCATGGGCAGTCATCGGTGACGTGCACGCCGGGAAAGGAGAGGAGGTCGCGGATCATCGCGGCAAGGCGTTGGGCCGGAACCCCGTAGAGGCTCTGCAGGACGTACGTCACTTCGAAGACGACGAACTGCGGAAGGCACCGCCACCTCTCCGTCTTCCGCTGCCCGCAGGAGCGCGGCAGCAACTTCCTGTTGCTTCTCGTGCCGGCCGGTCAGCAGCGACACGAAGACATTGGCATCGGCGACGATGCTTCGCACGTCAGATGCGTCCTCTTCGCTTGCGTGCTTCGGCGACGGCCTCCACCGGATCGTCAGGGCCGCCCTTCACGGAACCCATCCACCGCCAGAACGCCGGACGTTCGGTCGTAATCGCAACTCGTCCACCATGCACTTCCCATGTGATCTTGTCGCCGGGGCCGATGTCGAGGGCGTCGCAGACCTCTTTCGGTACGGTTGTTTGTCGCTTGCTGGTGATCGTCGAACGAGCCATCGAAAGGCCTCCTTACAGATTTTACCATGCGTAAGGCGCTTGGATTTCCGAGCGCGCATTCAAGCCACCGCCTGAGCAAACGCGAGCTGAGCTGGACATCATTCGACAGTTCTTCGTAGTGTGTGGGCCGCCTCCCCTCACGGGTAAGCCGAGTTCGAGCACCCGAACGTCAGTCCTCCCGGCAGATCCTCGTGATGCATCTTCTCCAGCTCCGTTGCCAGGCGTGATTTGCACTGTTTCCCCGGCACGTGCGCGTTGCTGGTCGGCGTCCAGGTGGTGCAGTAGTAGTGGAGGAAGAAGTCGCGGGGGTCGTCTTTGTCGCGGCCGGTGTTCATCACATGTACGGTCGGTGGGCCGAGCTCGGGTGAATCCTTCAAGTCGATCTGCGACGTTGCGCCGTCGCGGATGCGCACCACGACGAGCGTCTGAGAATCGGTGTTGACGGAAAACGTGCCGTGGACGGCCTCCTTGCTGTTCGGATCGCAGTACGCGTCGCGAATGCCGCCGTACAGATCGACCACCGCCGCGGCGCGGCCGTGGTACACGACGCGCGGATCGAGCTCGAGCTGCGTGTCTGCAAACTCGCCGAGGCTCGGCAGCGTCCGATACTCATCCCTGGTCACGCTCAGGTTTTGCGTCGCCCCTCGCACGTAGAGCTGCACGCCCTGCATACGCCACACGCGGGCGTTGGGATGGTCCTCCGACTCGATCTCTTCGAGTCCGGGAAGCGGTCCGGGATCGCTGGCGATGAACTCCTTTCGAATGCGCAGGAGTGCGTGATGCGGCGGGATCTCGTGATCGTCGCTCCAACGATAGCCGAGCGACGCATCCGGGAGGACGACGCGCGTGAACGTTCCGTCGTGGTCCAGCATCGCCGGCGAAAGCGCATCCTCGGGCGGCTGGAGCGAAACTTCGTTGATGTGCGTACAGATGCCCAGGAATGTGAGAACGACACAAGGCATGACGACTCCTCTCTCTTAGTTTGGGATCTCCCGGGTCAGAACGGCGACGGATTGCCATCCGGCAAGCTGCTGCAATTGCACGTCGCGAACTGCGTCGGCAGGCAACGCGCCCGCGGCGAGCCGGCGATGGATGGCCTGGAAGAGCTGGCGTGCGTCGCGGTCGGATACCGGCTCGAGCGTGCCGATGACTTCCGCCGCGCCGGCCTGCAGAAACGCGCCGCCGAGGCTCGGGGAGCGCGATGCGGAGAAGCGCGGCAGGCGCAGCGAGTCGCATGCGGCGAGGACGACCACCGGCGCGTGTGGCAGCGGCGATGATGCGATGGTCTGCCACGAGACACGCCGCGGTGGTTGACCTTCCGTGGCGGCGAAATCGAGCGCGGCGACGCCGCCGTTGCCGTCATCGCGCGTGTGCCCGCTGATGTGTACGACGTCCGCTTCGCGTGCCGCGGCGACGAATGCGTCGAAGGTCGAGTCAGCCCCGCTCAACTGCAGACCGTTGCGATAGGTGTTCGCGATGGTCGAGGCTTCGCCGTCGTTGTCGAACAACGTCGCGGTGCCGGCGCGCTCGCCGGTGGGTAACGCGGTGGAGACGGCCCGCAAAGGCACTGGCCGGCGCGGTGATCGCTGCAACGACGCGGCGCTCTCCGCGCGCACGAGACGCACGTCGTCGATGAGGTGCCGCCGCGAGCGCTGGTCATACAACGCGGCGAATGACACTGCGTCGAGCGACGGATCGGGAACGACGACCATCGTGCGCGGAAGCGGCCGTTTCGGAATCAGCACGTCATACGACGGCCGAATAGCGGTGCCGCGATGCCGCGTGACCGACAGGCCGTCGCGATCGATGGCGAAGACGACCAACTCGTCCGGCAGGACGACCGGCTCGAGCAGCATCGCGTCGCCGTCCGCGAACATCGCGACGATGCGATCGACGTCGACATGGGCCGCCGGCGCGCGCCGCAGCTCCGCATGGCGCAATGCGCGTGCGACGTCGCCGCGATCGAGCGCGAGTCGGATCGCGTGCTCATACAACTCGTCGCGCGGATCGAGGACTCCGTTCGCGAAGCCACCGGCGGTCAGCAGCGCAATCGCGTCATCGACCTCCCGCGCCGCTTCCGCAGTTTCGCCCAGAGCGATTGCGGAGCGGGCTCGGAGTAGCCGCGCATCGATCTCGAGCGGGCGCTGCGCCATCCGCGCGAACGCGTCGCGCGCCTCCGTCAGCACTGCCAGCGCGCCACGCGGATCGTCGCGCAGTGCGACCGCACCGCGCGCCAGTTGCAGATTGGCCGACTGCAGCGCACGCACCGCGGGATCGGCGATGCGCGGAACGATCGACGCGATCTCCTCCACCACGCGCCGCCCGCCGTCGAAGTCTCCCAGTTCCGCGCGCAGTACTGCGCCGCGCGTGAGCGTGTCGAAGAGCACGATCTCGTCTTCCGCTCCGCGCGCGGTGTCGCGCTCGACGGCGAGCAGCGACAGCGCGGCTTCGCGATGGCCAGCCCGGCACTCCGCGGTGACCGCGCTTGCGAGACTCGCGAGCAGCCGGCCGGCGCGGTCGTCACGGCTCAATGCTTCGAACGCGCCGGTGCGCGCTCTCCACGAATCGTCGGGACGGCCGAGGCCTGCGTAGGTGTCGGCGAGGAGCGACTGCACGAAACTGAGGTTGCTGCGCTCGTCGAGCCGGATGAGCGAGGCCGCGGCGTCGGTCAGCAGCGGAAGTGCGCTCTCGAAATCGCCGGCGTTCGTGTGGCAGAGCGAAAGCTGCCAGCGGATCAGCGCCCCCGAGGCGATCGACTCCGGATACGCGCGCTCCTCGGCGAGGAGTGTCTCGAGCTCCACGCGCGCAGCGTCCGCATCGTTCTGGTCGAAGCGCGCGTTCGCCGCGTAGTAGCGGGCCATGCGTGCCATCGACGGACTCCCGCCCTGCGTAAAACGCGCTGCGGCGCGGTGCAGATCGGGCTCCGCGGAGGACGGGAGCTTGCGACTGTAGGCGATCCGGCCCCGCCGGTACGTCGCGTGCGCATCCGCGAGGATGGCGCGTGTCGACGCATCGGCGCGATCGATCGCGGCGACGGCATCCGCGAGAAGTCCCTCTCCGCTCTGCTTCTTCAACGCTGTGCCGAGGGCGCGGGCGATTGCGAGAGCGCGGTCGTCTCCGGTCTCGCCCCAGCGGCCGAGAAACTCCGCCTCGCCCCAGGCCCGGCTTTGCTCGCGCCATGCGCGTGCCGTCGCCTCGACCGTGGCATCGTCGTGTTCCGCCACGGCGCGCTCGAGTTGCGGAAGGTTCTTGCGGAAGAGCGAGTCACTGCTGGTGCGCGGCAGGTCGTGCAGATGTTTACGCGCTTCGTTCGCCCATCCCGATTTCGCGTCCGCTGCGAGGAAGCGCTCCCACGCGGCGCGTGCCTGGCCGAACAGGCCCAGTCGCTCGAGGATGAGTGCGCGATTGAAGAGAGCCGTGGCGTGCTTCGAATCGATCGCGAGCGCACGGTCCGCGGATGCGAGCGCTTGAGGAAGCATCGACGGCTGCTGCGATTGTAGCGCGTCGACGAACTGCGCGGCGGCGAGATCGCTCCAGAGATTCGCGTCGTATGGCGATGCTTCGGCAGCGCGGCGCAGACGCTCGATCCCTTCCTTCGGTTTCTCGATCAGCAGGTACGCGACGCCGGCCGCATGTTGCATCGGCGCCGACCCGTCGCGCTGGGCCTCCTCGATCACGGAGCCCGCAGCGCCGCCGAGCTTGAGCTTCTGCGCATCGGTTGCCGGATCGCCGCCGCGGAGTGCGCCGCGATACGGCGCCCACGCGAAACCGCCGGAGAGTCGCGGCTCGACCACGCGCACGGACGTTGGCATCGCTGCGGCCAGCGTCTCCAGCGGCGAGCGCGAAAGCATCTGCCGGAACCAGATGAGAGGAAGGATCGCCAGGATCGCGGCCGCCGCCGCAACCGCCAGCCACCAGCGATTCGGCCGGACCTTTTTTTCTTCAGCGATCGTGACGCTCGCGACATGCAGTTCCATGCGGCAGTCGGGACACTCCGCAATGTGCTCCAGGAGCGGTGCGATCTCGGCGCGTGCGAGTGATCCTTCAGCCATGGAGGCAATGACCTCAGGAGTCGGATGGGTCTTCACCGCGATTCTCCTTCTGCCCGAGACTGCGGCAGCACTTCGTTTTTCCCGGTCAGTCCAAAATCAAGGGCCTGCACGGACGCGCCGATGAGGCTCTCCGCCGTCACCTCGTCGATCCCCGACGCCATCAATGCACGGCGCAGCTTTGCCGTGATCGACTCGATCCGGCGATAGAGCGGACGCTGGGGGAGGCGCATCATCCGGGCGATGTCGGCGATGCTCATTCCGGTGCCGAAATGACTGCGGATGATCGTGCGATCCTCTGCCGACATCGAGGCGAGCACCTCGCGCACGATGGTGCTGGTCTGCATCGACAGGCGCTGCGTCTCTTTCTCCATCAGTGGACCGTCAGCTGTGTCGGCGCCGCGAACATCGACGCCCTGCATGGCGTCGAGCTCCACCGCGCGCAGACGCGGCGTACGCATCGGCATCGACGCGAGCAAAACCTCGGCATGCTCGCGTCGCAGCGATGGATCGAGGGCCTGGACGCGCGGCAGCGCCTGTTCCAGCGACTGCCCGTCGCGCAGCACTGCGGTTTCCAGCGCGATCGCTGCGGGTCCTCCGCGTCGCGCCGCGGCCGACGGCTCCCATCGCCCGCGCATCTGCACCCGTTGATCGGAGAGGAGCCGCTGCACGACGACGGTGAGATACGTGGCCAGCGACGATCGCTGCTGCCATCCGCGCAGCACCGCGTAGTCGTTCTCGAGGAGCGCGAGCTTGACGGACGAGGAGAAGTCGTCCGCATCCGCGCCTTGCACTCCGCCGAGCCTGCACACGCGCGCGACCACGCGATCGATCAGCGCGAGGTTGTCGCGAAACAGCTCGGCTGTGCCGGCGTGCTCGACGTCATTCATGGAAAGCGGACCTGCGGCTCGATTCTAAGTTCTTTTTTCGACCGTGGTGGAAAAGCGGGGGGCCGTCGCAGTCGATAGAGCATCCGTCCGAAAGGACCAACCGAGAAAACGAGAGCGAAAGGAGCTTCTCAATGACAGACCAGAACAGCCCCCAAACGGAGACCATCCAGCAGCAGACTTTGTCCCTCGACAGTGGCGTAACGATCCGAAATGACCTCCGATCGGACGCATTGATCTTTCTGACCAACGCCGTGTGGGGGGCCGTCTCCCTCGGGTACGCCCGTGCGGGACACTCCGTCACCCTTCCGACGAGCGTGAACGTCGACGCGCATGCACTGCTCCAGCACGATGCCGGCACGTTCGTGCAATGGCCCGGTCCGATCATCGCCCCGGGTCCGAGGAAGATCAACCTCACCCCCGGTCAGACGTATTCGCTCAGCAATTTCAGCTGAACGACCCAGTTCCTCGCATGAGCGACGACGCGGAGCGTCGTCGCCCATGTGCGTGCGAGATGGGAAAGCCCTCGCTCACGGTCAGCTTCCGTCTTTCACGAAACCGGCCCTGCGTGGATATCCGTTACTCCAACTGTCCGCCGAGGATGACCGTGCCCGTGAGATTGGGCGACTTGCGCATCGGGTTCTGCTGCCCGTGCGTGGCCATGCTCACCTTCCGTGAGACGTACTTGTAAATCTCGTCGACGTCGATGTGCCCGTCGCGATCGATGTCGGCCGCGCCACGCAATCCCTCGAGCAGGAAATGCGTGAAGACACCATGGCGGTGCTCATTCGACTCGCGCGCGACCTCCCGGCTCCCGCTGGCCGTGAGAATGACGCGCCCTTTGCCGAGATTCGCAATGCGCGCAAGAAACTCCTCCGTGATCACGCCGCGCGACGCGATGTTCGGTTCATACGGTGTACGTCCACCCGCCGCGCCGCTGAAGCAACTGTCGATGATCAGCACCACGCGCTCCGCGCGCAGCCGCTGCAGGATTCGCGACAGGTCCTCCATGCTCAACGCGGATCCGAAAAGATCCGCACGATTCGCATCGTGCGGCAGGAGGTACTTGCTGTAGCCATCTGAGTCCGCGCTGCTGCGATCGGCCTCCATCTCTCCATGGCCCGCGAAATAAATCAGCACGAGATCATCGGGATTGTTCGCATCCTTCACGAGTTCCGTACCGAGGGTGCGTTTGATGTTGGCGAGCGTCGCTGCCTCGTCGACGAGCTCGATGACCTGATCGGCGGGAACGCCGAGGTCCGTGTAGTAGGAGCGCATTGCAACGGCATCAGCTTTCGCGAAATCGAGATCAACGATTGACGTCTCGCGGTAGTTCGAGACCCCGACTACCGCCAACCACACCTTTCCGCGTGGCTTTTCCCGATGCACCGTCATCGAGCGGCTGCTACGAACCCCCTCGGAGGTGATGGAAATGACCTCCAGGTCGTT
The DNA here is from genome assembly GCA_036009605.1 of Thermoanaerobaculia bacterium. Classification (GTDB taxonomy): domain Bacteria; phylum Acidobacteriota; class Thermoanaerobaculia; order Gp7-AA8; family Gp7-AA8; genus QHVT01. Next base: position 7,952 of record DASYLL010000369.1, read on the forward strand.
GCGTCCGTATTCGAGCTGCACTCGGGGCGCGTAGTGCCACACGTACGTTCGGCCGTGTTCAGTCGCGGTGGCAGGTGGCAGGTCGATCGTGCGGCCGTTCTGTTCAACCCTGACCGCTTCGAGCTGCGTCTGCGACTGCACTTCGAAGTCGAGACGAATCCATTCATCAGCGAGACGCGTGCCGTCGGGATATCGCTGAAACGAAATTGCCGCCGGCGTGCCGCGCACCGGCGAGGTGGCGGGCTCCACGATCGTCCTCGGTGTCGTCGTGATGACTTCGGGCTCCTCTTTCAGGATCGTCAGCGGAGCCTGCGCGGCGACCGTTCCGAAATCGCGTTGAAAGACCGAGGCTTTGAGGAGTGCCGTCGCAGCGGTGACATTCCTCCGGATGTGCGCATGCAACTGGATGCGCTGTGCGGCGGCTTTCGCGGCGATCGCGCCGATGTTCAAATGAAGCACGCGGACCGGCGTTCCGGACGCGTCGAGCAACTCGACGTCCGGATTGTCCGAGCTGATCTCCACCCGCACATCTTCGGCCGGAAGCGCGCCGTCATTGGCGATGTCGAGCGCGAACTGCGTCGGCTTTCCTTCGATCGCCCGCGTCTGACTGGCAACCGCCGCAACAAGCTGCGGCCGCTCCGCGTTGAAGGGAAGCGCGACCATCTGTCTTCCCTCCGGGAAATCTGTTTGCACGACGTTGATGCTGAGCGAAAGCCGCTGCAAGACTTCATCGCGTCCCAGTGTGCGCGGAATCGTTACCTGAACACGATGCTCGACACCTTCGGAAAGCGGTGGGAGGTTGCCGACCTGGATGAGCGTTGGCTTCACAACCACGCCCGTAATCGGTGAGGTTAGCTCCAGCCGTACGTCGCGCGCGATCAGCGTTCCGCGATTCCCGGGGATCAGCGCCACTTCCAGGCTCTCGCCGTTGTTCGCGATGCCATCGCGATTTCCCCGCGACTGCGGGGAGTTGCCATCGAACAACTTGAAGCCGATCTCGACCTGTGGATTTTTAGCGATCAGCGGCCATCGCCGTTCCGTCTCGGCACGCGCTACCAGCGCGCCGCGTGTCTCGATGGCCTGAATGGCAACCGGGATATCGCGGCTGAAAAACGTGATCGGCACGCGCAGCACCGTGCGGAATGTCTTCACCCCGCCGGCCGGAATCGCGCTGCTGGTCATCGAGGTGTCCGCGATCTCGATTCCCGGCGCCGAAGAGATGTTGAGTTGCGCGCCGACTGCTTCCCCCGGGCCGCTGTTGCGCAGCAACACAACCACCTCCAGCGTCTCCCCGTTCGATGGACGTCCGTCTCCGTCGCCGCCGGCGCGGTCCTCGAGCCGGACGTCCGCAATTTCCAGCGAAGGCTTTCGCAGACGAGCGCTTGCGAGTTCCACGACGACCGGGCGTCCTCCGTATCCGCGCTTTTCCATCGTGTCCACGCGGATCTGATGCTGCGCCGTCTCAATGTCCACCGCCGCGGACAACGTCGCGTCGACGTTTTTCACTTCGCCCGGCGCGATATCGCCGACCTCGATCTTTTCGGGGACGCTGATCGATCCTGACTGGCGGATGATCTCGAGACGGACGGCGAACGCTTTTCCGCTGCCACGGTTGGTGATCCGAAAGCGAAGCCTGGCGCTCTCGCCCGCGTCCAGTCGCCCGTTCGGAAAGTAGGACGACGCGTCGTCGAACGCCACGGAGGTTTCCAGATCGGAAGGGCGTGTGCGTTGCGCAAGTTTCTCCGAGAGATACTGTTTCAGCTCCGCGCTTTTGACCAATTCGGACACGATCGCCTCCAGCGCTTCGATGACAGCCGGCGTAGTGATCCCGCGTGCCTGGCTGAAGCTGGACCAGTGGAACGATCGCGGTTTGCGCCCGTCGCGCGACACGATCAACGAACCGAGCGTCGTCCCCGAACTGTCGACGGCCGTCAGCGTGATTGTCACTCGCACGCCCCCGAGATGGTTTCCCGAGTTGGTGAGCGTTTGGGAACCCGTCCTGCCTGTGACCACGAGATCGCAGTCGGAGCAGTGAGCGCCCTTCAGAATCTTCGAACGCGGGAACAAGCGGCGGAAGATCGTCGGAAGGGCCTCCGCGATCGGTTTCGCCACGTCGACGTAAACCAGTTCCACGGCCTTGATGTCTTCCGGCTGGACCGGGGTAAACAGCGTTTGTCCCTCGCGATAAGCGGTCTCGACGGGCGACGTCCACTTCGCACTCACTCGCGGATCGAATTCGGGCAGGATGAGGCCGACGACCAGTTTGTCGTCGAGCGGTCGCGCTGGGAGGTTGGCTGGGGCGTACTTGAACGGAAGCTTGATCGGGACGGTGATCGTCCGCCGCACTGGCGGGTCGGCAGCCGTGGATGCAGCCATAGTGACTGCGACGATGAAGATCAGTCTGCGCGTACCAAAGCTCCCGTTTCATAAAGACACGGTGGCGCGATTTCGGTGGCGCGCGCGGCGTGACGGAGATCGATCTCTTTCGAAGAAGCGTGTCGGCTACAGCACGCGGACATCGCAGCCGCGACGGCTTCTGCGACCAGAGTCACATGAATCGATAGCCGCCTCCTTCCTCGCTCCTGCTCGATCAGCTTGCCGTCAGGATGCGCATGAGCGTCGACCTGCCGGCGCCGTTGCGGCTGAGCAATCCGAACATCCCCGGCGGCACGTCGAGAGAGATCCCTTTCAACCCGGGTCCCGTTCGGATACGTTTTCGAGGTCACGAATGGAAAGCTGAGCTGTCATCGCGGTGGGTTACGAGACGACGCCGCGGTTGTTGCGGGCGGGTGAGAACTTTGCGCGTCCTGAATCACTTCTTCTCGAGCTCTTCCAGCTTCCGCCTCCCGCCTTCGTTCTTCGGATTCAGCGCGAGCGACTTCCTGTACATCAGCACCGCATCGCTTTTCCTCCCATTCACGGCAAGGGCCTCGGCGTAGCTGTCGTAGACGTTGAAGTCGTCGGGGTGGAGGATGACGTTGATGCCGAACGGCTCGAGCGCCTCGGCGGGGTAGCCGTTGAAGAGCAGGTCGTAGCCGAGGACGTTCAGGCCGCGCTGCGTACCGACATAGTTCGTCGCGTCGGCCCGCATTTCGTTGTAGCGGACGAGTGCCGCGGCGGCGCCTTCCCGGAGGAGCGTCTCGCCGTACTCGCGCGTCAGCGATTTGCGGGTTTCGATTTCCAGCGGCGGCTTGCCGTTCAGCGCGTTGACGAGCGACCCGACGCGCTGAACAAAGCTGTCGCCATCGGCGTTGTCGAACGCGACCACGGTCTGGTCCTTTGTGACGTTGCGATAGAACACGGTGGCGATGCCGCGGTTGTAGCCGCTGTGGCTCACGATCTTCCCGATGGTGGGGTCGTCACAGACTTCCCAGCCGAGGGCGTAGGAGCAGGGGAGGCCGCCGTATGCAATGGTCGGCTCTGCGTCGGCGTACGTGGTGCCGTCGTTGAGCTTCACCGGCGTCGCCGCTTCCTCCATCGTCGACTGCTTCAGCAGGGTGCCGTTGCGGAGCGCGCGGTCGAAGCGGAACAGATCGCCGGTCGTGCTGATCACGTTCTGGTCGCCGAGCGTGCTGCCCATCGTGCGCGTCTCATAGCGGATGCGGCGCATCTTCCGCTCGTCTTTCAGCGACAGCGTGGCCACGTCTTCCGGCGTGGTTTTGTACATCGTGGCCAGCATGTGGTTTTTCGCCAGCTTCGGATCGTCCGGCGCGCCAGGGAGGACGTAGCTGTCGCGCATGCCGGCGGGTTTGAAGATGAAGCGTTCCAGGTAGCGCGCGTACGGCATCCCGCTGACTTTCTCGATCAGCAGGACGAGCAGCATGTAGTTGGCGTTGCTGTACCGGAACTGCGCTCCCGGCGCGAACGCGAGCGGCTCCTTCCAGTTGCGCAGCGCGGGGATGACGTCGGCGTTCGAGACGACGTGCTCCGGCTTCTCGGCGATGAGCGGCTCGAACAGTTCGAGATCGGGAAGTCCGGAGGTGTGCGACAGCAGGTGCCGGATGGTGATGTCGGGAAAGGGGAAGTCGCGGAGGTGCCGCGCGACCGGATCGTCGAGGCGCAGCGAACGCTTGTCGCGAAGCTGCAGGACCGCGGTGGAGGTGAACGTCTTGGAGATGGACGCGGTCTGGAAGCGGGTATCGGTCGTGTTCGGGATTTGCTTCGCAACGTCGGCGAAGCCGGAGGCGGTGTGTTCGACGATCTTTCCCTTGTCGGCGACGAGTACCACTCCGTTCATGGCGGCGAGCAGGAGGAGGACGGTGAGCATGGGTGGATGAGACACCGCGATGCGGGGGTGTGTCTTGAACGGGATTAAGGATGAGTTGCTCAGGATTCAGCTGACAGCCTGGATGACAGCTGGACTGTGCGCCGATACCGCCCCGGCGTGGTCCCTGTCGCTTGGCGAAAGACCCGACTGAAGTGGCTCTGGTCGGCGAAGCCGCAGGCAAGTGCGATCTCGGCGATGGACTGGGCGCTGGCCTGCAGCGCCTGCCGGGCGCGCTCTACGCGCACGGCACGGACGTAGGCACCGAGGGTGGTGCCGTAGCAGCGGCGGAACGTGGTGGCGAGATGGATCGGGTGGACGCCGGCGACTTCTGCCACGTCCGCGAGCGACAACGGCTCGGCGAAACGGTCGATGAGCAACTCGCGCACCTGCACCAGCCAGCGCGGCGCACGCGACGACGTGCACGGCTCCTCGCGATGGAGCGCTGCCAGCAGTTGCATCGCCAGCGCCTCGAACGCGAACGGCGTCACCGCATCGTCGCGTATTAGCTCTTCACGCATTCGCTGCATGAGCTCGGGCGCAATGCCGAACGCCGCGTAGCGTGGCTCGTCGAGACGAATGCCGGCATCGAGTGCGTGATCGAGCAGCCGCTGCGGCATGGCCACGAGAAACGCCTCCCCGCCCGCGGTCCCGTAGTGATCCGAGTGCCGCGCACCGGCGGGGGAGAAGACGACGGAGCCAGCCGCGCAATCGACGTCACCGCTGCGGCTGCGCTCGACGTGACTGCCGCGGATGACCAGGTACGCATTCGCCTGCACATGCTCGTGCTCGCCGATCTCGTATCGGGCTGGAAGCGCATTGTGCACCGCGTGAAACTCGCCGACCTGACGCCGCAGCAGGTGGTGTGCGACGGCTTCTGGGTCGTCGATCGCGTCGGTCCGGGGCATGGTGGCGAGTATAGCCGCGCTGTCGTCGCGAGCTGGATCGCGCTCGGGGCGCCTCGTGCTCCGGGGCGTCACGGTGGCAGCTGCGCGATCCAGATGATGTAGCGCGGCCCTTTGCTGCCCTTGCTGCGCGCGGGCACCTGCTCCACCTCGAAGCCGCTCTGCTGCAGGCGCCGCACGAATGCGGCGTCAGGGCCTGATGACCAGATCGCAAGGATGCCCCGCGGCCGGAGTGCCGCGATGATGTCGCGCAATCCTTCGGGGGCGTACAGCCAGCCGTTCGTCTCCGTCGTCAGCGCGCGCGGGCCGTTGTCGACGTCGAGCAGGATGGCGTCGAACCTCTGGCGATCGTCCCGGATGACCCGAACGACGTCCTGCTCTTCGATCGTCACGCGAGGATCGTCCAGCGTTGTCCCCGACACGGCGCGCAGCGGACCGCGATGCCACGCCACCACCGCCGGCACGAGCTCGGAGATCACGACCTCGCTGTCTGCACGAACGCGCCGCAGGACCTCCGTCAGGGTGAAGCCCATCCCCAGTCCGCCGATGAGCACGCGTACCCGCGACCGGTCCGCGATGCGCGTGCAAACCAGCGACGCCAACGCATCCTCGGAACCATGCTCGCGGCTGTTCATCAGCTCGTACCGGCCGACGCGGATCGAATACTCGTCGCCGCGTTGCAGCAGCCGCATCTCGTCGGTCTCGCCAGGAATCTTCGCGATGTCCAACAGCGTCCAGGGAAGCATGTTCCGGATGGTCCTCGATCTTCGGTTCATTGTCGATGGAGCTCTTCATGCGCGTGCTAGAGTCCGCGCGAATTTCAGACGCCCACTCGTGATCGACTTCCGCTCCGACAACACGCATGGTGCCTCACCCGAGATTCTCGAAGCGCTTGCGCGCGCGAGTCGCGGGACGACGACGTCGTATGGCGAAGATCCGATCACGCTGCGCGTGCGCGATCGCTGCCGCGAGATTTTCGAGACCGACTGCGACGTCCTGCCCGTGCTGACCGGTACGGCCGGGAACGCGCTCGCGGTCGCGTCGATGACACCGCAGTGGGGCGCGGTCTTCTGTCACGTCGAGGCGCACATCCATCGCGACGAGATGGGCGCGCCGGAGTTCTTCACGGGCGGCGCGAAGCTGATTCCGATCGAGGGTGCAAACGGCAGGATCGGCGCGGACGACGTCGCGCGCGCGATCGGCGGCGACATGGCGATCGTACCGGCGTGCGTGAGCCTCACGCAGGCGACCGAAGCCGGCACCGTGTACAGCGTCGAGGAAATCGCGGCGCTGGCAAGCATCGCCCATGCGAACAAGTGCCGCGTGCACATGGACGGCGCGCGATTCGCGAACGCGGTCGTCGCGACCGGCGCTTCACCGGCGGAGCTCACGTGGCGTGCGGGCGTCGACGTGCTCGTCTTCGGCGGCACGAAGAACGGCGCGCTTGCCGCAGAGATGCTGGTGATCTTCGATCGCACCCTCACCGCCGAGCTCGAGCTACGCCGGCATCGCGCGGGGCATCGCCTGTCGAAGATGCGTTTCGTGTCCGCGCAACTGGACGCGTATCTCGCGGACGATCTGTGGCTGCGCAACGCGCGTCATTCGAATGCCATGGCGCAGCTCTTGGCGAAGAATCTCGCCGCGGAGATCGTGCGGCCGGTCGAGACGAACGCGGTGTTTGCGCGATTTGCGCCCGAGGTTGCGGCGCGTCTTCGTGAACAGGGAGCCCTGTTCTACGACTGGCCGCCGTTCGGCGCGGGCGTGGTGCGACTGGTGACGGCATTCGACACCACGGAAGAAGAGATCGACGCGTTCGTGCGCGCGACGCTCAGCGGGGAGGCCAGAGACCGCGGATCGCCACGACATAGGTGACAACCAGCAACGGCGTCTGCTGCGAGGACCCTTCTTCGGCGGGCCACACAGCGCCGGTTTTGCCCACACCGTCCGGGGTCGTGGCATGGACCGGATACGCCTCCTGTAAGTCAGGGATCGCGAAGGTGCGGGTCCCGTCTCCGCCGAACCGCGTGTCGAGGATGCTGTACAGCGCGGTGTTCTGTCGAATGGGAAGCAGCTGCCCGTCGCAACGCGCCCAACCCTCCGGCGCGAAGTTGCAGGCGAACGTGCGGACCTCGCCGAGGAACGGCTCCTCGGACGGGTAGGGCTCGTGGTTGATGCCGATGATGAAGTTCAGCGCCTGCCGCGCATGGCGAGCGTTGCGCGACCCCTCGGCCTCGACGGTGATACTGCCTTTCGTTCCGAGCGCTGCGCCGTCGGCGCGATGCATCGGCGCGCGGCCTCGGGCGTCGGGAAGCAGAAACGTCGTGCGGCCATCGCCGCCGTAACTGGTGCCGATTTTGTCGTACAGCGCACGATGCTCCGCGATGCTCATCGACGAGCCGTCGCAGAGTCTCCAGCCCGCGGGAGCGAAGTTGCCGCAAAACAAACGAATCTCGCCGAGTGCCATGATGCCCTCCTCGAATTACGGCCGGTGGGGAAAGACACCTGCGATGCAGATGCAGAAATTGAACGCGAGGAAGGGCTGCGACTCGGTGGGAAAGGGATCCGACGGACTGGCCGTCCGGACCCGATTCCCGATGCTCTGTCGCTCGCTCTCGTGAACGGGAATCCGCGCGCGCAAATCGGGGAGCTGGAAAGTCGTGCGGCCGTTGCCGCCGTAGGCCGTGCCCAGCAGGGAGTACAACGCAGGATGATCGGAGATCGTCAATTCCTGGCCGTTGCACGGCATCCAGCGCTCGGGAATGGCGTCGAACGCGAACATGCGAATCTCGCTGGTGTACCCTCCGACCATTGGTCGCCCCTCCGTGAAAGATGATGATGGCACAGCGAGCGCGACCGGTGTTGAAAAATCGAGGGCAACGGATTCCAAGAACTATGACGCAGGCGCGCGGTGCGCCTGCTCGACCTCGCGTACCAGTTCCGCCGCCTCCACTCCGAACACCGCGGCCAGCTTGAAGATCGTGGCAAGGCTGGGGGCGTTCTCGCCGCCCTCCAGCACGGCCAGCCACGTTGCGTTCATTCCGCTGAAGCGGGAGAGATCCGCGAGCGTCCATCCGCGCTCCGTCCGGAGCCGCCTCACGATCTGGCCGAAGCGCACCGCATCTTCGTCAGGCACCCGCGCCCATCCATGGATGAGATTCACCCCATCCGCGATCGCATTTTTGTGTCCATGGATGAGATTCACCCGATGCGCGAGGTAGTGAATCCCATCCATGGATGGGATTCATGCGATCCAAGATCATTTTCACGTATCCATGAATGGGATTCACGCCGGACCCGTTCGGAGTCACGACCTCGAGAGCGACACTCACCCGATCCTGCGCCGGATGCACGTGATCGCCGGCCACGCGAGCCGTGCGATCCGCTTCAAAGACGTGTTCGTGGCACGTTCCGCTGCGCCCGCGCATCGGATCCGTTCGCGATCGGGACTACTTCCCGTGCGCGACCAGCCCCGACGCCTCGACGGCTTCGCTGATGAGCGTCACCCGGCCATGCTCGACGACCACCTGCACTCCGGAGCCGATCGCGAATCCATGCTCTTCGAGCCACCGCCCCGACATCCGCAGGTACGGCACGACCGCCTCGGGGAGGTTCCGCCGCGCGATGCGCCGCGCCGACAGCGTCAGGATGTACGGAGCCCGCGCCGGCCGCGGTTGCGGCTCTTTGCGAGCCACGACGGGCCGGTCCGTCGCTTTCGCAACGCGGCGACGCCGCGGACGGCTGAGAACCGGAAGACGGTGGACGGCATCGGACAGACGTGAGGACATCGCATCACCTCCAGGTCGTTTGCGTCAGCTCGCGCGGCTCTCTCCCGCCTCAGGCCAGGCGATCGCCTCCGCCAGACCGGGGATGAGGCGCGCGAGGCGCTCCTGATTGACGTCCGTCAGCTCCTCGAACATCCGCGTCAGCATCGCGTCGACCGACTCCCGCCCGTCCTCCGCCAGCGCCTGCAACGCCCCGATCTGATACTGCGGCAGCCGCACCGTCAGCTTGCGCGTCCGCAACGCGGGCGGCAGGATCAAAGTGGCATCCCTCCCGAGCGCCTCCTCGATCGCCGTCAACGGCCACTGCTGGAGCGCGAACGTGGCCAGCTCGCGCAACTCGATCCTCTTGCCGCTGCACGTTTCGACGACCTCGATCTCGCCGTTGCGGATGGCCGTGTTCATCTCCGCGCGCGACCATCCGAACATCCCCGCGGCATCGGCGATCGTGACGCGCGGGTCGGAATGTAGGAAAATGGTTCGGATGCGGTTGATGAGGTGTGGGTCGAGCATGATGCAGTTCCTTGTTCTTACATAGAATATTATGTATTCACCTGCCTCCGAAGTCAAGTGCCTGGTGCTGTTGTGAAAGAAGCAACGCCGGCCGGTCTGCTGCTCGGCCAACGTGTCCGCGAGCTTCGAACAAAACGCCAACTGACGCAGCAAGCGCTGGCCGAGTCAGCCGGCATCCCGCAGACGCACGTCAGCGCGATCGAACTCGGACTGATGCAGCCGAACCTCGGCACGCTGCTCAGGCTCGCGCTCGCGCTGGGGTGCAAGGTGAGCACCCTCGTCTCCGTTTTCGATAAGGAAGATCTCGCGAAGCTGGTGATGAAGTAGTGGCGAGACCGTGTGCGGATATGATCCCGACATGAATACTGTCCGAGAGAAAATGGTAGGCGTACTGGCGTTGGTAGTGACGCAGACGAGAAATCAGGAGGCGATTGCGGCGGCCGTTTCCGCAGGCGCCGTCAAGGACTTCGATTCTGTCGTCGCCATTGCCGAGCGCGTGCGAGATGTCATCGCAAATGGCGCCGACGAACTCGTGGACGGCAGTACTTGGAGTCTCTATCGAGCCGTCGCGCAAGCCTATGACATCGTTGCTAACCGAAACGCCGGATCGAGCCTCGCAACGATCGGTGAAGCTGCGGCGGCGACCATTCGCCACCTCATGAATGAGATGAACATCCAGGAGGCTGAAGACGGAAGATTGATACTTCCGTAAGCCTAGAACGGCAGGCGTAGTCGCCGATACCCGCCGACGCTTCGACCTCACGAACGCGGCTGAGAGCGTGATGGACCTCCTGGTCGATGCCGGCTATCTCGTCGATGACTCGGCCGTCCACGTCCCCGATCTACACCTGCAGTTCGGGGGGTGGAGCCGAAGAACGTGAGGGCGAAATCGAGATCGAGCCGACTCCCTGAACCGCTCAGGACTCGCCCACAGGAGTCGCGGCGGTCTGCCTCTCCTTCAAGAGCCGAAACCACTCCTCCTCGGGGAGCCACGTAACGCGGAACGGCGCAAGCCAGTCGTATTGCATGTGCACGTCCATGTCGGTCGAGACTGCCTTCAGAAGTAACAGGTACTTCTGGATGATCTTCGTGGAGTGTTCGATCACGGCGTTGATGTCCGCGAGAGTTGGCACTTCCTTCGGTCCCTGACGGTCAAAATGGGCGAGCCTTTTGTTCGTGAAAGTAAGGATCGTGTTCGCTAGCTTCACCAGAGCCGTTATCTCCTTGCTAATGTCTTTCTCGCTTGGTTGCTCGATGCCTTCCCCTACCGCCTGGTCATAGCCGTTGTTGATGATTCGCTCACGTAACATTGCCTTTACCTCGAGCGGAAGTCCAGGATGGCTCACGGTATCAGCCGGGAAGAGTGAGCCGTATGCCCCCCGCGAAATCGGGCTCGGATCTTCCCTCACAAGGCGGAGAAACGTCACGAGCGATAGTGTCCGCTTGTCATCGTCGCAGATTCGTCGCACCGCCATCGCCATGCTCTCTAGGTACAGATTCGTCATCCAGTCATAGAAATGGCTCGGATGTTTCTGCAACTCGGGATTGCCAGTGATGACCTTCCACACACCTTCGAAGATGAATTGCTTGAACTTAAGCTCGTAGACGATCTCTTGAAGCTCGTTCAGCCACGCGACCAGTTCGTCTCTGCTTCGACCCTCTGTACGCACTTCTTCATCTGCCATGGAGTCCACCTCACAAACTGAAATCTTCAGCAAGAAGACCTTCCACTGCCGCCGTTGCGACCGAGATCTGCCGATCGCCGACTACACGTCGCACTACAAGGCCTGCCCGGGGTTCGCGGGGAAATGCTACGAGACGGTCCAAGAACCGGGGAGCCTGTGGGAAAGGCAACCCTCAGCGTGCGTCGTCCGGTTCGTAGGCGAAGCGCACGTGGCTCCGCACCAGCTCCTCGATCTGTGCAGGAGTGGACACCACCACTTCCTCTCGATCGATTTGAAACGTCCGTTCGCCGTAGGACGTGGAGATGGTCAGGTTCGGCGCTGGCTGCTCCGCCGTCTGAACGACCTTCACCAGGTCGGTTTCCGGCTTTCCCAAATCGCGAAGAGTGGCCCGTGTCAGGTCGCGAATCCGGCGTCCGTAGTCATCAAGATGGCTTTCAAAGTACATCGTAATCTCTCCCACCGACTCAACATCCGCGGAACCCGCCTAATTCGAGTTTCCAAAATCAGACCTTGCGAAGTCTCTCGGCATTTTTGCGAAGATGAGGGCAGGAGAAAATCATGGCTACCTATCGTTCGAAAGCTCTCACCGGAAGCCCGGAACCGCGTTTCGTCCAGCATGTCCCCGACCGGGTCGAAGATACTTGTCCCGAATGCCACACGACGAGCATCTACGTGAAGAGCAACTCAGGACGGCCCGGCACATTCGTCCGCATGCAAGGTCCGACTGCGTACTTCTGCCCGAATGGGCATCAGTGGCATGCACAGGAGTAAAGTTCGTCCACGAAGAAGAGATGCGAGGTGAAACTAATGCGAGCTGCCCTAATTGCCACGATCATCTCCGCGAACTGCGAGAGCAGCGCGGCGAGATTGAGCGCTCACTCGCGGAACTGACGGGATCGACTCACGCGTACATCAGCCAGATGGAGCGTGGCTTGAAGGTGCCGACCCTGACGATGATCATTCGGTTGGCTGTTGCGCTGGACTACGAGGTCGCCGACCTGGTCGACGTATTCGCCGGCCGTGATCTTCGGAAGCTCATCCCGAAGCGGCAGTAAGGTGGCCCTGCGAACACGCGGATCCCGAACCGTCGCCGATCGGGCTCATGAAGTAGTGATGCTGATCGCTGAGGATCATGGCGCTCGATTACGCGCCCTTCTAACGCGGATTGCCGCAAATGCTTCGATCACGGCGTGACGCTACTTACTCTTTGCGGCGCTTGGTCACATCATGTCTAGCCCGTCCGTGGTTTCTCTCGTCCGAAGTTTTCCGTAACGAGCGCGAGGAGTTGTCCGCCGCTTGTCGGTCCGGGTCTTTGCCATGAAGCGAGGATATGTTTTCTCTGTCGTAGACGGCACGCGCGGCCGGTCAAACGAAAGAATTTACAAGTTTTGGTGGTTTCTGTCGCCTTGATGCGTACCATCGCGCGCGCCGACCATGCGAATACTAACTGCTGGCGGGAGAACATAGTAAGTCCGTCACAGTGGTTGTCGCGCGTGGTATGCATATATTGACGGACACCGCGAAAATTATCCCGTCAAGCGCCACGCATAGTGGTGTAAGGTCGAAGTCGAAGGAGATGTTCGATGAAGACGGTATTGAGTGGGCTCGAAACATCGCAGTATTTACATGAACTAGTCCTTCTTGAATTGGCTGCGATGGGATATGCGGCCAGTCGCCTTGTGAGTCAGCCAACCGATGGAGGCGGCGCAATCGTGCTGGGTGACGATGGCGGCTTGCATGCAATCGCGCTTCCCGATACGGATTGGCCGGAAGTAGAGATACGTCGGATGATAGGCGTGCAGCTAGCGAAGGCATTTAGGAATGCGAGTTGATCGTCGGCTGGCGCTATTCCGGCAGGAAAGCGCAATTTTCGAGATGCAAGGGATAAATTTGCCAAATGCAGAATGATCCGCGTGCCATCGAGGCTAAAGCCGAATCGTTTTCACGATATGCATGGCGATGGCTAAAGCTGACGTTCGCCGGAACGAAGGGCTTCATCGGCGATGTTGGCCTAGTCTTTGGTCTTTTCGTGGCTTGGTCGCACGCTAGGTGGCAAACGAAGATGGAGAGCTTGCTAGCGAGCTGGGTACCTGCAACAGCGGGATATGAGGACTCGGTGGCTTTCGTGCCGCTCTATATCGCGGGCGGTTACCTGATCCTACGGGCGTTACTCGCGCCGTTCTGGATGGCTCAAAAAGCTCGGAAGGAGCAAGATGAAACCCGGCTTCGCTTTGAGTCCGAACTAAGCGCGGAGCGGAAGTCTTCGCGAGAGACCACGGAGAGCCTGCAACGCAGGATTTCGCAACTTGAAGCTCCTGCCCCACGTGTGCTGGTCCGCGCCACAGACGACAGCGAAGCGCCACTGGCTGTGAAGAATGTGGGCCCTGTTGAAGCTCACAACGTAAAGATTTGCGATCTCACCTATGGGACGGATGCCTACGTGGAGTTTGAAGTCATTGATCCCCTAGAGTGCACCTGCCGTGATGAAGTTCCTGAGTTTAGGGTGTTGCATCGCAATGGAGACAATACCGATGTCTTCTCCATGATGAACTTTTTCAGCTTCACCGATCCAATGCCCGAACAATCATTCAATGATCTCGCTCGGCGGGCGGGTATTCCGGGTGATGAGAAGACATGGACCGGTGATGATTTCGCGAAAATGTACGACATGGGGCCGTTGCGATACCCACTGCGCGTCGAGTACCTGGACCCTACAGGCAAAAGACGCTTCGAGACGCTTTACGAGTGGGAGAGACCGTGGTCGAGCCGAAATATCGTGGTGCACTTCGTCGGCTACCGGGAGATCACTTAGCGCGCCGACAGCTCAAACGTCATCACCAGCTACTACTGCGATTTCATCCTCCACCTCAAGCTGATCCAGCGGGAGCAGCCCATTCCGCCGCTTCTCCTCCGGCGGCGCAACATCGAGGATCTCCTCCGCAGTCGCTTCGCCCGATGAGGTGTACCCCCTCTAAAGTGACAAAGTAGAACTAAGCGACCGTTGACAACTCGACATCCAGCTCGGTGTCGGCGTATCTGCGCGTCAAGAGTGCGACGCAGACTTTCGCGCTGACCTCAAAATCCCGTCGCTGGACCGGTAGCAGGGATCGAGCGAACGCTTCGTCGAGCCGCCTTCATCGCAAACTTCGAGATCGACTTCCGGAAGATGCCGAGGATCCGCCGCGCGCGTGGGTCGTCGAGCCGAGCGATCTCGCGCGACGCGTTCTCCAGTGAGACGCATGCGCGAGCGTGCGCCGCGCGGCTCCACTCGTCGAGGTCTGCGCCGCCGGGGATGTTGTTCAGCCCTTTGCGCAGGTCGTCGTCCAGATCGCGGAAGACGGAACACCAGGCCAGAGCGTCGATCAGCGACGAAACTTCGGAGGCGCGTGCGCTGCAGCCGGCGGTGGCCAACATGAGGTTCACCGAAAGCGCGAACGTCGTGCGGTGATGCGCGGTCAGTTGCTCCTCGGTCCATACGGCGCGTTCGAGCACGCGCACGCGATCGACGCGCATAGCGCGGACGAGTGCGATGAAGTCGCGTTGCCCGTCTGCATCGAGATCGGCGAAGAGCGCGGCCACGAGTTGCGGGAGCGGCCCGGCGGAAAACGTTCCGCGGGTCATCTCTTCCAGCAGCTCGTCCACGATCTCCAGAGGCTTGCGTTCCGAAGGACGATCGCCGTCGAGCAGGTCATCGATCCATTGCGCGGCGCCGAAGCCGGTGCGCACGGCGCGGTAGCGGCGCCAGTGCAGGAGCGAAGGAATCCAGATCGCCAGGAAGATCACGAAGTAGCGCGGATGTCTCGCGGAGAAGCGCATGCATTGCCAGAGGCACTGCAGCTCGACGCCGGGGCGCTGCAGGTGCGGATAGAGAAGCGTCATCGAGACGGCGGCCAGTGCGATGCCGCCGAGGATGTCGACGAGGTGGTGTTCCCACATCAGCCACGTCGAGATCGCGACGGCGGCGGCCCACACGTTCCACGCAAACCGGCGGTACGCCCACGCCGCGGAGAACGCGAAGGCGACGTGCAGCGACGGGAAGTCGTTGTATTGCAGGTTGAGCGTGTCCGCGATGCCGAAAGGAATGCGCGCCCACCCAGTCACCTCGGGACGCACCCACGCGGTCGTCTGCGGAAAGAGCAGAAAGAACGTGCATGCGATGAGTGTCTCGATGCAGAGGGTGATCGCCAGCGGCGCGAGTTGCGCGCGCGTGCGCAGGAGGAACGGCGCGAGCATCAGCGCGGGCGTGATGGTCAGGTAGATGAGCGACAGCTCGGGCACGAACGGCACTCGCTGTTCGAACGCGAAGTCCCACGTCGGCAGCGAGGCGTAGCGTCCCGTCCACCATGAGGCGCCGCCGTAACAGACCGCGAATACGACCGCAAAGAGGATGCAGAAGGGGAGGGTCTTGCGCAGGTCGGCCGTCATGATTCTGCTGACGGCAGCGGTCGCGGTCCGCGCCACATCTGCCGGTAGATCGACCAGAACGTCGGCCGCTCCTCGGACGCATCGACGTAGCGGCCGAGATGAATCCACGGGACCTGCGGGTGGCGATGGTGGGCGAGGTGGTGGTGATAGTTGAGGAAGAGCAGCCGCGTCAGCGGGTTCACGCGCAGGTTCCACGCGCCGTCGCGGACGTCCAGCTTCGAGAAGGCGTGATCGGTGTACTGCAACGAGCTCCAGTTCAGCCCGAACGCGGCGTAGCAGATCGCCCATCCCGCGAGCGTGAGATCGAGCAGCATCACCAGCGCGACCTGTACGGCCAGGGTGAAGAGCAGCTCGAGGCGGATGCGCGTCTTCGATGCTTTTTCGAGTCCGGTGAACATCGATGACGCGCCCGTCTGTCGCCGTACCGTGGCCGATCCGATGCGCGTGAACAGCGACGGCGCGAACAGAAACGCGATTCCGCCGAGCGGCACGAACAGCCAGTACAGGCCGGTGAGGATTGCGTACCACTGCGCGCGCTTGAGCCAGGGGCGGTCGAACGGACGGATGTAGTCGAACTGCTCTTCGATGGTCCGGTTGTGCGCGTGATGGCCGAGGTGGAAGACTCGCTGGATCGAGAGACCGGCGGGGAAGAAGGCGGCGGCGAAGCGGCCGATGGCTTCATTCACGTGCCGGTTCCCGTGGGCGATGCCGTGCACCGACTCGTGCAGCAGCGAGAACATCGTGTTGCCGAGGAAGGAGAACGCGATCGCCGCGAGCACGATCTGCCAGGCCTCGCCGTGCGAGGCGATCCAGAGCGCACCGCAGCAGGCTGCTGCGACGGAGATCGTCAGCGCGATGTTCAGCGTCCCGGGGATGCGCATCGCCTCACGCGCGCCGGCGCATCCGGCCGAGCAGGAATCCGACGATCAGCGCGATCGCCGCCGCGCCAATGCCGGTCCAGAGGATCGCGGCCTTGTACCGATCGAGGAGCGGATTGTCGAAGACGTTTGCGGAGTAGTGAAACGCGGCGATGACCCAACGATCGCCGTCCTTCACCATCGTGCAGGTCCAGCGTCCCTGGATGTCGAAGGTCTTGCCGTCGGTCAGCTCGTAGTGGTCTTTCGAGTTGCCGTAGGCCACGCCGGTATCGCCGCCGTAGAGGGTGGTGAGCTGGTCGACTTCGAAGGCGACCTTCACGTCTTTGACGATGTGTCCCGGCGCGGTGAGCATCTTCGCGAAGTACTCGCGGATCTGCTGCGGGCCGCGGCAGACGTCGCCGTTCATCGTGGTGAAGACGACGTCGGGATGGACGTTGGCCACGATCGTGTCGAGGTCGCGCGCGTTCAGCGCTTTTTCCATCGTCGTCTTGAGCTGGCGCAGCGCGTTGTGCGTAGCGTCATCGGGCGTTTGTGCGTCCAGCGGGAGGACCAGGAACAGCAGCAGGACGGAGAACCAGCGTTTCATGCACACTCCTCGTATTCCGGAAGACCGCAGAGATAGTCGTAGCAGGTGTTGAGAACCGCGTCGGGGCCGTGGCCGAAACGCTCAGGGAAGCGGATGCCGTCGAGCGCCTGCAGGTCGCGCGAGAGAAATGCGGTGAAGAGCGCCGCGGAGACGCGCACGTGCAGCGCGTGCAGGCCGGTCTTCGTCCGCGGCACTCCGAAAAGCGGAAGGATGGATACACCGGCGGCCGTGGGACGCAGGCAGACCAGCAGGTAACTGCGCCACCGGCGGATCTGCGACTCGACCATGAGCAGGGCGCCGCCGGTGCAGGTGATCCTGACGCGGATGTCGTTGCCGGAAAGCGCGCGCATGGCATGGTCGCTCCAGCCGTTTCCGATGACCGCGGTCGTGTAGCGGACCAGAAACGTCATCGGATCGGGACGGGAGCATTCGACGTCGCTCGTGAGCTCGCGCTGATGCACGGTGCGCAGGTGGATCATGTCGAACGCGTTTGCGACGGGCGCGTACCACGGGCATTCGATCTGTACGGGCTTCCCGGCGTGAAACGAGAGTTGCCGGTCGTCGACGGAGAAGCCGGGAATGTCGGACGCCGGTTCTGCGCCGAGGTGGAGGAAGATCATGCCGAAGCGCTCTGTGGCGGCATAGCGCGCGAAGGACCGCGGTGCGGCCGCGAGACCGGGGATGCGCTCGCAGCGGTCGGAGTACTCCCAGTGATGCAGCGGGCAGCGAAGACGATCGCCGACGACGGTGCCATGCGCGAGATCGACTCCCTGATGCTCACAGTGCGCGGGCAGCGCGCGCACCACGCCGTTGTCGCTGCCGCGAAAGAGGACGACGCGCTCGCCTCCCAGCTCGAAGCGCCGGATCGCGCCGCGGCGCAACGCGCTACTCCGGCACACCATGTACCAGCCCCTCACGAGCCGCGGCGGCGTGAGCGGACAGGCGACGGGTTCGAACGGGACACTTTGGATGGGCGCATTATAGATCCGCGCCCGGGCCCGGCAGATTGAGAAGCGCTTACCTGGCGAGCACGACGAGCGGCTTGCCTTTTTCGACGATGTACGTGGCGAGTTCCGTGGCGTTGCCGGTGCCCACGTTCTTCGCCGCGTGAATCGCTCCGGCCGGGATGAACAGAGCCTCGCCGGCCACGAGCGTCACCGGCGGCTGGCCTTCGAGCTGATATTCGAGCGTGCCTTCGAGGACATAGGCGATCTCCGCCCCCGGATGCGCGTGCTTGCCGAATGCCGCGCCATGGCCGAAATCGACACGCACCTGAATGAGCTCGCGTCCGGGGACGTCGAGATCGTGTCGCACGACATCGGTGCGCCTGACTTCTGGTTGCTGTGCCTGCGTCACGCGCAGCGCCGGGCCGCTTCCGAGGATCAGTACCGCCACCGCCATCAATCGAATCGTGTTCATTGGACCTCCTGGAGTCGTCGAATTGCACATCAAGATGTTGCGGCCGGCGCGCCGCTGTGTTCGCGCCGGCCGCCCAGTACACGCTTACCGCAGTGGCTTGAACGCAGCGCGCAACTCCGACGCGAAGAGTGCCGGCTCTTCCCATGCCGCGAAGTGTCCACCGCGATCGACCTCGTGGAAGTAGGCGAGGCCGGGGTAGACCGTCTCGACCCAACTGCGCGGGGCAGCCCAGATCTCACCGGGGAAGGTCGTGAAGCCGACGGGAACCTGGACCGGCGGAGGAGTGTTGCCGCCCGACGCGGCCAGAAACTGTCCGAGCTCCCAGTACCACCGTGCGGCTGAGGCGCCGGTGCCCGTCAACCAGTACAGCGTGATGTTGTCGACGATCGTCTCTCGCGTGAGACTCCCCACGGGCTTCCCGTCGACGAAGGCGCGAGAGATCTTGTAGTAGCTGTCCGTGTCATGGTCGAGCAACCACGCCGCGAGCCCAACGGGCGAATCGAGCAGCGAGTAGCCGATCGTCTGGGGCCGGGTGGACTGCTCCAGGAAGTAGCCGAAGCCGCTCGTCCTGAAGGTCGAGAGCGCATTGTGCGCCACGCGTTCCTGCTCGGTTTTCGCCGGTAACCGATCGGCGAACCCCAACGCACCCGCGAGCAGGTTGACGTGGATACCGATCAGCCCTTTGGGCGCCTGGCGGCCCATCGCGTCCGTGACGGCGGCGCCCACGTCGCCGCCCTGGGCGACATAGCGCGTGTAGCCGAGACGCTCCATCAGCACCGCCCATGCGCGAGCGATGCGGCCGGAGTCCCAGCCGAGCGCGGCCGGCTCGCCCGAAAAGCCGTAACCCGGCAACGACGGGATCACCACATCGAATGCATCCTCGGCACTCCCGCCGTGGGCGGTCGGATTCGTGAGCGGGTCGATGATCTGAAGGAGCTCGATCACGGATCCCGGCCACCCGTGCGTGATGATCATCGGCATCGCGCCAGGGTGGCGCGATTTCACGTGGATGAAGTAGATGTCCACACCATCGATCTTCGTCACGAACTGCGGATAGGCGTTCAGTTTCGCTTCGGCTTTTCGCCAGTCGTAGTCCGTGGCCCAGTAGCGGACGAGCTCTTTGATCGTCGCGAGTTGTACGCCCTGCGATCGATCCTCGACGAGCTCTCTGGCCGGCCATCGAGTCGCGGCGAGCCGCCGGCGGAGATCGTCGAGGTCTGCCCGCGGCACGTTGACGCGAAACGGCCGGATGGAGTCGCCTCCGGGCGACGCGTCCATCGTTGATGGTCGGGTACTGTTGTCTGCCACCTGAACCTGGGTCATTGCGAGCTCCTTTCTCACTTCATCGGGGTAAATCGCGGGAGAAGTCAATGCGACGAGGATGCTGGCCACGAAGAGTCTTTTGAATGGCGACATAGCCGATTCCTTTCATGTGAATTGCACGGAACCGAGCGAGCGCCGACCGACGTTCGGCTGCGAGGAAAAGAGCGGTCGATTCATGTCGACCATGTTCTTTTCGGATCTTGACAGCGGTATGGCGAACTCGAGCTTCTTTGCGTCAAGCGACACAAAGGCGGACACCGCCGCGGCTTGCGAACTAAGAACAGCTCCCCGGAAATGATGGCCAGAGAGACACCCCTCATCCGCCTGCGGCACCTTCTCCCCTCTCACGAGGGGCGAAGGCTGAGAGAATCTCGCGCTGCGTCAGTTGGCTCGGCCTTCTCCCCTCTGAGACGGGAGAAGGTGCCGCAGGCGGATGAGGGGCTAAGGCCGCAGCACCTGCGCCAGACTCGTGGCCAGGTCGCGCGCGAGCAGTGGCTTCTTCAGCACGTCGTTCGCGCCGAGCTTCCGCGCGTGGGCCGCGGTGCCGCCGACGAAGCCGCTCATGAGCAGGATCGGAATCGACGGGTGGATGCGCCGTACCTCGCGGATGATGGCCGAGCCGGTGACCCCGGGCATGCGCTCATCGGTGAGGATGGCGTCGAAACCTTCGGGATTCGCACAGAACGCCTGGAGCGCGTCGACGCTGGAAGTGAAGCCGACGGGTACGTATCCCAGACTCTCGAGCGTCTCCGTGGCCAGGCGCACGAGTGGTTCCTCGTCGTCGACCACGAGCACGCGCTGGCCCGCGCCGCGGGGCAACGCACTGCTCTCATCAACGATCGTGGCCGGCGCATCGCCACTCCGCGGCAGGTACACGTCGAAGGTACTGCCCTGGTCAAGCTTCGTGGTGACGTCGATCGCACCGCCCACGCTGGTCACGATGCCATGCACCAGCGAGAGTCCGAGGCCGGTACCCACCCCCACATCCTTCGTGGTGAAGAACGGATCGAACATGCGCTCGAGGACTTCCTCCCGAATGCCGGTGCCGGTATCGCTGAGCCTGAGCACGATGTAGTTGCCGGGCGCGAGGGAGCCGAGGGTGACCCCTCGCGCAACATCGACGCGGTCCGTCTCGAGCTCGACGTGCAACACGCCGCCGTCGGGCATGGCCTGCACGGCGTTCGAGGCGAGATTCATGACCACCTGGTGCACCTGCGTGGAATCGCCGAGCATCGCGGCGCGCCCGCTGTGCAGGTGCGCCGCGATGGTCACGTTCTCGGGCAGGTTGGCGCCGACCTGATGGAGGACTTCGCGCACGACAGCTTCGACATGGACGGGCACGCGCTCGCCCACGCGGCTTCGGCTGAACGCCAGGATGCGGTCGATGAGGGCGCGGCCGCGCTCCCCGGCTGCCATGATGCTTTCGAGGTCGCGGTGCATGCGCGTTCCTTTTTTCGTGCCGCGCATCGCGATCTCGCCGTAGCCCAGGATCGCACCGAGGATGTTGTTGAAGTCATGAGCAATGCCGCCGGCCAGCGTGCCGATCGCCTCGAGGCGGTGCGCGCGCCGCAGTTCCAGCTCCATGTTGCGCAGCGCCTGATCCGCCAGCTTCGCCTCGGTGATGTCGCCAATCGAGCCCGTCCAGCGGACCGGCTTGCCCTGGGCATCGCGCGTGGAGAGGAAGTGCGCGGCAGTCCAGCGCACTTCGCTTCCGACGACGATGCGCAGCTCCATTTTGAAGTTCGCATCGCGGCCGGCGAAATGTGCCGCCACCGCCTGTTCCCACTTCATCCGGTCCTCGGGATGAAACGGAAGCCTGCGCTCCCATTCCGCCCGGTCGCGGAACGTCGTACCTGTCTCGTAGCCGCAGATCTGCAGCAGGCGTGGGGAGATGTAGTGCTCGCCGGTCAGCAGATTCCAGTCGGCATGGCCGTCTCCGGCAGCCTTCATCGCCAGCGCGTAACGCTCCTCGGACTGGCGCGCGGCGTTTGCACGCCGCGCAAACAACCAGGCCAGCGCGGCGCCGAGGCCCATCACGATCGTCAGGGCGGAGGCCATGCCGTACCAGAACTTGCCTTCCAGCGACATCAGGCCCGAGCTCTGACGCCCCATGAGCAGGCGGTATCCGCCCGGCAGGATCACCTGCGTGACGACCACGCGCATTCGCGAACCGTCGCCGGGGTCGATCACGTGCCCATACGTCCCCGGCGGATCGGGAATCTCCCGCGGCCAACGGCGCAGCGTTCCGGCGAGCACTTCCCTTCCCGGACCGCCGAAGACCACGACTTCGAGGCCGTCTGGATTCGGTCGCGAGCGCACGGCCGCGGCGACGGCGGCTGCGCCTTCGCGATGGAAGAGATCCGGCAGCGCCTGCATGTCCTCCGGGACAAAGATGCGGAGCGTGCCCACGTTGAAGCGCCAGGCGTGCCAGAGCGGCATTGCGAACAGCGCCAGCGCCAGCACGCTGAACACGATGTAGGCGAGGGCGATGCGCCATGGCCTGGAGAAGATTCTCTCGACGGTCATGGCGCACCTTCGATCGATTCGCGAACCCGCAAGCAGAAGCTCTTTGCGGGTGAATGGCTTGGGCAACACTCTCTTGACTCCCAGGCGGCCCGCCGCCTGCGTGGAACCGGCGAGACCGCGCCGGAAGCGCGCAGAAAGAACGAGGATGGGCGCAGCATACTCGCGCAGGGAGAGCAGGAGCGCGTCCGCGTCCTGAGGGTCGCGCACGTCGGCGATCACCAGTGCAGGCTTCTCCTCGCCGCCGGGCAGGTGCTCGACCACCTCGTAACCTGCTTCGGCGAGCCAGCGCTCGAGCAACGGACGGATGAGCGGATCCTTCTCCAGCACAACCACACGGGCTTTCGCGTTCAATGGGTTTCCTGCCGCACGTTCGCCTTCATCTTCGCGGTCTTCGCGCGCCCCTTTGTGCAGACCTGGCGACGGAATGTGTCATTTGCCATGAAGCGCGCGCCGCCCGTGACAACTGGCGCCAGGCTATTGGGCTCCATATACTGACGCGGAATCCGTAGTCTCGATGAGCAGTGAAGTGAGCAGCAGCGCCCACATTCTCGTTGTCGACGATGATCCGTTGATACGCCAGCTGCTCGTCGATTACCTTGGGGACAACGACATCCGCGTCACTGCCGTCGCAAGCACGCGACTGATCGCGGAAGTCATGGCCCGTGACACGATCGATCTGCTCGTTCTCGATCTTCGCCTGCCCGGTGAAGACGGGATGGAAGTCGCGAGGAAGCTTCGCGTGGATTCCGCCTTACCGATCATCATTCTTACCGGGCGCAAAGACGAGGCCGATCGCGTGATGGGGCTCGAGCTCGGCGCCGACGACTACCTCACGAAGCCCTTCTCGCCACGCGAGCTTCTTGCGCGCATCCGCGCTCTTCTCCGGCGCAGCCGTGCCCAGCTGACGGTGGCGGACGGACTGCAGACGATGCGCGCGTACCGCTTCGCCGGCTGGGAGCTCAACGTGCGGCTCCGCCGCCTTCACTCGCCGGATGGCGGCACCGTGCCCCTGACCAACGCCGAATTCAATCTGCTGGCCGCATTTCTAGCCGCGCCGCAGCGCGTGCTCTCGCGCGATCAGCTGCTCGGCATGTCCCGCCTGCATGACGACGAGGTTTACGACCGCTCCGTGGATACCCAAGTCGGACGTCTGCGGAAAAAGCTCGAGCCGAACGGCACGAAGGAAGAGCTCATCCGCACCGAACGTGGCGCCGGCTACATCTTCTGCGCCGAAGTACAGATCGTCCGCTAAGGGCCGCTCTGCGCAGCTCTATGGCTGTCGCGATCCGCGCTCGCTCGAGGAGTGGTGTCAAGCGCGGCGCCAAGCATCTACGCCGCCGCTGCCCCCCGCGCCTATAATCCCGGACCTCGACATGGCCAAGCATTCGGAAGCTCTCTTTCAACGTGCACAGGAAGTCATCCCCGGCGGCGTGAACTCACCGGTCCGGGCGTTTCGCGGAGTCGGCGGCGCGCCGCTCTTCATCGAGACCGCCCAGGGCGGGCGCATCTTCGACGTCGACAATCTTCAGTACATCGACTGCGTCGGATCGTGGGGCCCGATGATTCTCGGACACGGGCATCGCTACGTCGTCGAGGCGGTCAAGAAGGCCGCGACGCGCGGGTTCTCGTTCGGCGCGCCGACGGCGGGCGAGATCGAGCTCGCGGAGATGATCGTGCAGGCGGTGCCGACGATCGAGATGGTGCGGCTCGTCAATTCCGGTACCGAGGCGACGATGAGTGCGTTGCGGCTTGCGCGGGCGGCGACGGGACGGTCGAAGGTCATCAAGTTCGACGGCGGCTATCACGGACACGTCGACTCGCTCCTCGTGAAGGCGGGCTCGGGTGGGGCGACGTTCAACGTCCCTGATTCCGCGGGCGTGCCGCCGGAGGTCGCGGCGCTCACGCTCATCGCGCGCTACAACGATCTCGACGACGTGCGCGCGCAGATGAAGGCGCACGGCAAAGAGGTCTCGGCGATCATCGTCGAGCCGGTGGCGGGCAACATGGGATGCGTTCCGCCGCAGCCCGGTTTCCTCGAAGGCCTGCGCACGATCTGCGACGAGCACGGCGCGCTGCTGATCTTCGACGAGGTCATGACCGGCTTCCGCGTCGCGTACGGCAGCGCACAGACGCGTTACAACGTGCTTCCCGACATCACCACCCTCGGCAAGATCATCGGCGGCGGTATGCCCATCGGCGCCTACGGTGCTTCGCGCAAGATCATGGAGCTCGTCTCCCCCCTCGGCCCGATGTATCAGGCCGGGACGCTTTCGGGGAATCCCGTGGCCGTTGCCGCGGGTCGCGCGACGCTTTCCGTCCTGCGCAACTCGTCGATCTACGACGACCTCGAAGAGCGCAGCGCCGAGTTCGAGACCGGCGTGCGCACGGCCGCCGAAAAA
Organism: Thermoanaerobaculia bacterium; assembly: GCA_036009605.1. Classification (GTDB taxonomy): domain Bacteria; phylum Acidobacteriota; class Thermoanaerobaculia; order Gp7-AA8; family Gp7-AA8; genus QHVT01. The sequence continues at coordinate 32,654 of DASYLL010000369.1, forward strand.
CACAACGTGCCGGTGACGATGAACCGCGTCGGCTCGATGTGGACGATCTTCTTCACGGAATCGCCCGTGACCGATTTCGACAGCGCCAATCTCTCCAATCGCGAACGCTTCGCGCGTTTCTTCCATCTCATGCTCGGCGAGGGCGTTTACCTGCCGCCGTCGCAGCTCGAATCCGCGTTCTTCTCCGCGGCGCATGCGAAGAAGGACATCTCGCAGATGATCGAGCGCGTCGATCGCGTGTTCAAGAAACTGGCGTGGGAGTTCAGCACGTAGCTCATGCGCTTTTTCGCCATCGCCTTCGTCGTGCTCTTCGCGTTGGATTTGCGAGCGGCTCGTTTCGATGTGGTGCGCCATGGCGAAGCCGTTGCGGGTGCGGAAGTCTGTCTGTTCCGCGCAGGCGCGACGGACAGTCTGATCACGCGATTCTTCGCCTCGGGTGAGGTGAAGTGCGTCGCGGCAGAGAGCAACGTCGAGATCGGTGCGGGACATTGGAACGTGTTGCGCGAAAGGGCAATGCGCTCGTGTCCGATCGCGTCGAGATCGTGACTGCGGAGGACGTTCGCGTGAGGCGAATGCGTCTCGAGCTCGTTGATGCCGCATCGCTCGAAGTGCCGGTCGGTGAGAGCGAAGTCGCGTTCGTCTGGATCCCGCAGACGCGCAGTGCGATGCCCGTTGTCGGTCCCGTTCCTGCGGCGCTCCTTGTGCCAGTCGTGATCTCTCGAGCGACGGGTCCGTCGAACGTTCCGCGAGTCCGCGACGGGCTGAGAGCCCGTCGGTCCAGGTCGGGACTCCGGTGACGCTTGCTGCAAACGAGACGCGAAAGCTCGAAGCCATCGCATCGCGACTGTGCGTCGATGGACGACTACGAAAATGAATGCGCCGATGAGTTCACCATGGCGAAGACGAAGGAGAAGCTCCTTCGCTTCGAGATGAAGCGCATCGTGAAACGAAGCGGTCGGATCGTCACGTCCATGCCGATCGAACACGGTTCTCTCCTGTGGGTCACGCGCGATGGCCAGGTCGCGGAGCGCGTCCAGCAGATCGACGCGGACGGAAGTTTCGTGTGGACGAAGCCGCCTCGGCGATCGCGACGCGATCACGTTCTGATTAGCGCCGCGCGAACACTTCGAGCCACAAACGCGCCGCGAGTTTTGCGGTCATCCCGCTCACGTCCCATGGCGGCGAGAGCTCGGAGAGATCGCAGCCGATGAGTTTCGGTGACGCGGCGATCTCGCGCACGATGGCGATCATCTCGCGCGACGTCAGCGTCCCAGGTGCGGCGGCAGAAGAGCCGGGGAGCTCGACGGCGTCGATGTCGATCGAGAGAAAGATTGCATCGCACGAGTCTTCGAGCGCGAGTCGCGTCTGCGCCGCGATCTCGTATGCGGGCGCGATGTCGAACGCATCGACGGGCACGGTCGTGATGCCTTGCTCGCGCACCCAGCGATCGTAGTACGACGAGTTCGCGAACTCGCGCGTGCCGAGGATGAACGTGCGTGTGCCGTCGCAGATCGGGGTTTCCAGCGCGCGGCGGTAGGGCGTGCCGCTGGAGAGCGAGTCCTCGTCGTCGTACTCGCGCACGTCGTAGTGCGAGTCGATGACGATCAGGCCGAGTTTGAGATCGGGACGCGCGTCGGCGAGTCCGCGGATCACGGCGCCGGTGAGCCCGTTGTCGCCGCCGATGAAGAACGGGATCGCGCCTTTCGTGAAGATGTCGCGCGCGGTGGATTGCACTCGATCGTGTGCAGCCTGGATCGAGTCGGGCGAGAGCTCGACGTCGCCGAGGTCATGGCAGATGCGGCCGGAGAGCTCGATGTTGCGGCCGAAGGTTGTGAGGGAAGGAAGCGCGTCGCGAAAGGCCTGCGGGCCGACCTTCGCGCCGGGGCGAGTGGGGATTGACGCATCGAACGGCAATCCGAGCAACACGAAATCGCCCGCGGCGAACTCGGTCGAAGGCACGAGCAGCGTGGACGCGCGCGGATCGCGGGGGTCGTTCGTTTTGTGGCGTCGCATCAGTTACGTGTCGTTTCTCAACTTCACGAGAATCTCGTCTTCCGCGAGCGCGTGCAGTTCTTTCGATTTCGACCACGCTGCATCGGCGCGCGCGAGCAATGCGGACTTGCGCGCATCGTCCGATGAAAGTCCCGCGAGATTGATGCAGACGTTCTGATACGCACCAGCAGCGGCCGCGCGCGCGGCTTGCGCGCCGACGCCCGCATCAGAGAGCGACGCCTGCATGCCGATGCCGGCGATCTCGCGATTGAGGTCGATGATTTCCGGACACGCTTCAAGGACGCCGAGTGGGATCTCGGCGGCGCCGACGGTCGCATCGGCCATTGCCGCATCGCGCGCTGTCTGTTCCTCGGGCGTTTCTTTCGGCATGCGCATCGCGTCGAGCAGCGCGTCGAACGCAGCCGTGTCGGCGTCGACGGCGGCGAGCATCGCGTCCTTCAACTGCTGCCCGCGTACGGCGATGCGATCGAGATCGGCGTGCTTCGATTCGAAGCCTTTCTTCGTGTGCGACAGCACGGCAACCATCGCGGCCAGTCCTGCAGCTGCTGATGCGGCGAGCGCCGAAACGGATCCGCCGCCGGGCGCGGGGGATTCGCTCGACAGCTCATCGAGAAACTCGCGCAATGACATCGCGGCGAGTCGCGGCGGCGCGGTCGCGAGTCGATATTCGATCACGCGCTCTTTCGGATCGAACTCTTTCACTTCCGAGAGTCCCAGCGTGCGAATCGCTGTCCGCACGAGTGTCGCCTCGGGCACACCCGTCGGGCGTCCCATCTTCGCGAGATAGTGGCGTCCCGCATCGAGTAACACGGAGAGCGGCACGAGGCCGACGATCTCCGAGCCGGTCACGCGCAGCCCGCGCTCGCGCGCGCGTTCTTCGCACGTGTCGAAGACGACGTGCAGCGGTGTGATGTCGAGGTCCGTGAGATTGATCGAGACCTGCGCGCGATCGAATTCGGGGATCACCCAGCCGACGGCTTTCACGGACTTCAGCAGTCCCGGATCCCACACCGGCTCGCCCTTCGCGTCGAGGATCGGATTGCCATCGTCATCGCGGCGCATGCGGCCGCGTTCGCGGATGTCGAACGCGACGCGATTCGCAAGCCGCTTGTCGAGCGTATTGAGGTTGACGTTGTACGCGACGAGAAACTTGCGCGCGCCGATCACGACCGCGCCCGACTTCGGCACGAACGTCGACGGTCCGAAATCTGGTTGCCATTGCGGATCGGTGAGCTTGCGCGCGCAGCCTTCGTACTCGCCCTCGCGAATGTCCGCGAGGTTGCGTCGATGCGGCGCGCTGCACGCGTGCTCGTATAAATACACAGGGATCGTCAACTCGCGACCGACCCGTTCGCCCAATCGCCGCGCAAGCTCGGCGCATTCGTCCATGGTCACGTTGGCGACGGGGATGAACGGCACGACGTCGACCGCGCCGATGCGCGGATGCGCGCCGCGATGCGCGGTCATGTCGATGAGCTCCGTGCCGCGTTTGACGAGTCGAAACGCTGCCTCGAGCACCGCATCGAGCTCGCCGACGAAGGTGATCACGGTGCGATTCGTGTCCGCGCCCGGATCGACGTTGAGCAGCGTGACGCCCGAAACCGAAGCCGCCGCCTCCGCCACCGCGTGATAAATCTCAGGCCGCCGCCCCTCGGAGATGTTGGGAACACACTCGACGATTCTCATCGGTGCGGATGCTATCGCACGCGCGCGTTGCGCGCTTTCGCGGTTGTCGGTTCTCGGTTGTCGGTTGTCTGCGACGTTCCGTCCGGGCGATGCTTCACAGAGAACCGACAACCGACAACTGACAACCGCGCGCGCGCGTCAGCCGCTGCTTCGCTCACGCACGGAGAGCCAGCTTCCGAACCATCCCGCGAGCATTCCACCCGCGACGAGCGCGGCGATCTTCTGCCACGGCAGGAAGCCCGTGAAGAGGAATCCCCAGAGGATCGAGCTCGTCGCGGAGAGCGAGCGTCGCGCGAGCTCATACGACGCGAACAGCAACACGATCGACAGCAGGCCGCCGAGCGTCCCCTGCAGAAACCCTTCGATGAGAAACGGGCCGCGGATGATGCGCTCGGTCGCGCCGACGAGGCGCATGATCTCGATCTCTTCGCGATAGAGCATCATCGTCAAACGAATCACGTTCGCGATCGTGAACGCGGCGGCGATCGCGAGAATCCCGCCGGCGATGATTCCGGCGATGTTGATCACGTTGACGACGCGCTTCAGTCGCGCGATCCATTCCCAGTCGTACTGCACCTGATCGACGCCGCTCATCGCACGCAGGCCGGCGATGCTCTGATGAAACGTGGGTGACTGCGCGAGTCGCGGCTCGACATCCACTTCAAAGGACGGCGGGAACGGATTGTCTTCGAGCTCGCCGACCACTTCGGAGAGATTCGCGAACCATTGGCGGAAGCGCGCCATCGCCGCTTCGCGCGAGATGAAGTGCTTCTTCGCCATCTCCGGTTTCGACGCGAGCCATTGTCCGACGGCTTCGATCTGCTGAGGCGTGGCGTCGTTTTCGAGATAGACGATGACGCGCGATTTGCCCTGCCACTCTTCCGCCGCGTGGCCGAGGTTTTCGGCGACGAGAAGAAAGGATCCGACGATGAAGAGCGAGATGGCGATCATCGCCACGGCCACGAAACTCGTGCGCTTCGAGACCCAGATCCGCCGCACGGCTTCACGGAAGAAATAGGAGAAGGTGTTGGAGGGAACGTCCGGCTCGCGGCGGCCGGGGATGAAGTCGCGGGCCATTCGGGGGAGTTTAGCGCGACGGCGCCGGCGGCTAGAGAAGAGTCTTGGAGGCTTAGTACAGTTCCCCGGAAGTCGGTGTGCAGTTTGTCATCCCGAGTGGAGCGAGGGACCTGGGCGGGCGGGGCACGAAGGCGCGTGACTGTCGCCCCGCCCACCCAGGTCCCTCGCTCCGCTCGGGATGACAAACTGGATTCGGCGCGTGTCCCCCTCTACGACTCTACGACTCTAGAACTCTAAGACTCCCGCGAGAGCTATCCCCCAATCCCAAACACCCCTTCCCGCACATGCGGCCGCTCCACCACGCGCGCCTTCTCCTCGGCGATGCGTCCGTGCTCGAGCATGATGCTGCGTCGGCCGCTGCTGCGAATCAGTTCGCGATCGTGCGTGGCGAGGAGCACGGTCGAACCGCGCAGGTTGGCTTCGGTGAAGATCTGCAGGATGTCGCGCGAGAGATCGGGATCGAGGTTGCCGGTCGGCTCGTCGGCGATGAGCACGAGCGGGTCGTTGATGAGCGCGCGCGCAATAGCGACGCGCTGCTGCTCGCCGCCGGAGAGTTGCAGCGGATAGGCGTTGAGTTTGTGATGGAGGTCGACGCTTCGCAGCGCCTGATACGCTTTTTTCTTGTGCTCTTTCGGCGCGACGTTGAGCACCGTGAGGATGAACGAGAGGTTCTCGAACACGGTCATCCGCTCGATGAGCTTGAAGTCCTGGAAGACCATGCCGATCTCGCGGCGGAAATACGGGAGCTGCGACGGCTTCATCGCATTCAGATTCCGTCCGTTCACGACGATCTGTCCCTCGGAAGCCGTGATTTGCCGCAGGATCAACTTGAGCAGCGTCGATTTGCCGGCGCCGCTCGGGCCGGTGAGGAAAACGAACTCACCTTTTTCGATCTGAAACGTCACGTCCTGCAACGCCGTCGAGTAACGGTCGAAGCGTTTCGTGACGTGGTAGAACTGGATCATCCGCGACCAGTGTAAACGTCACCGCTCGCGCAAAGCCACCGACACCGGCAACCGCGCCGCGCGAATTGCGGGGAAGAAGCCACCGACCAATCCGATCACGACCGCGACGAGGATCGCGCGCCCGATCAGCTTTCCGTTCACGTCGAACGCGAACGCGACCTGACTGAACGTCTGCCAGTTCAGCGTCGCCGTGCGGAATCCATCGAACGCCAGCCAGGCGCCGAGAGCACCGATCACGCCGCCGAGCAACGCCAGGATCATCGCTTCGACGAGGACGGAGACCATGACCGCGGCGCCGCCGAATCCGAGGGCTTCGAGTGTAGCGATCTCGCGGCTGCGTGCGGCGACAGCCGTGTACATCGTATTCAGCGCGCCGAACATCGCGCCGAGCCCCATGAGCGTCGTGATGATGCCCGCGAGGAAGGTGACGATGTTGACGAGCGTCGTCGATTGCGCGGCGTAGAAATCGGCCTCGCGCTCGACCTTCACGTTCATGCGCGGATCCGCGGTCAATGCATCCTTGAACTGCTGCAGGCTGCCGGGCGAGGCGAGCTTCACGACCGCGGTCTGATACGACGAGCCGCGGCGATACGCAGGTGCGAGCACTGCGGCGTCGGCCCAGATTTCCGATTCGGACAATGCTCCGCCGGCTTCGAAGATGCCGACGACTTTCCACTGGTTCTGTCCGAACTCGAGCTCGTTGCCGATGTCGAGGCCTTTGAACTGACGTTGCGCGCTGCGTCCGACGATCACTTC
>DASYLL010000370.1:0-4915 GCA_036009605.1 Thermoanaerobaculia bacterium
ACCAGTAACCAGCAACACCCCTCGTTCGTCGGTCCAGAAACAGGCGCGATATCCTCGGCGCCGTGCAAACCATCACAATCGATACCTACATCAATGCGCCAATCGAGCGCTGCTTCGACGCCGCGCGCGACCTCGACCTGCACGTCGAATCGATGGCGCACACGAACGAACGCGCGGTCGCCGGGAAGGTCACAGGCCTCATCGGCGATGGCGAAGAGGTGACGTGGCGCGGCCGCCATTTCGGGATCACGCAACACTTCACATCACGCATCACCGCGTTCGCGCCGCCGCACCATTTCCGCGATGAGATGCAGAAAGGCGCGTTCCGCTCGTTCGTACACGATCACTTCTTCGCGACCGAAGGAACGCGCACGAAGATGACCGACGTCCTCGTCTACTCCGCACCGCTCGGCTTTCTCGGCCTGATCGCAGAGAAGCTCTTTCTCAATCGCTACCTGGATCAACTCCTGCGCGATCGCGCGAACGTCATTCGCGACGCCGTGGAGCGTGAACCGCGCTGAGTCGCCAGCCGGCTGCACCGTAGGAGTCGCAAAGTCGCAAAGTCTGAGACTTTTGAGACTTTGCGACTCCCGGCGGTATCCTCCCCCCATGCATCAACTCGCGAACATCGCCGTCGTCGTCGTCGCGCTGCTTCACCTCGGCTTTCTCGTCCTGGAGATGTTCCTCTGGACGAAACCGTTCGGCCGACGCACGTTCGGCCTTTCGCGCGAGCTCGCCGAGGCGACGAAAGGTCTCGCCGCGAATCAGGGCCTGTACAACGGCTTCCTCGCGGCCGGTCTGATCTGGGGCGTGATCGCGGGCGACGCGGGCTTCCAGATCAAAGTCTTCTTCCTCGCGTGCGTGATCATCGCGGGCATCTTCGGCGCGATCACCGCGAAACGTTCGGTTCTCTTCGTGCAGGCGCTGCCGGGACTCGTGGCGCTCATCGCCGTCTGGTTTGCGCGTTGACGTCCGGCAGCGTCGCAGCGTAAATTGGCGCCACCAGTCCACAAGAAAATCGTTCGCGTTGGAGGCCTCATGCGTCTGCTCTCCCTCCGGTCGTTCGTTCTCGTTTTTCTCCTCGTTCTCGCGTCCTCTCTCTTCGCACAATCCCAGGCAACCACCGGCGTCATCGAAGGCACCGTCACCGATTCGAGCGGCGCCGCGCTTCCCGGGGTCACCGTCACGATTCACAACATGGCCACGAACTTCGAAAAGATCGAAGTCACGGATGGCGCGGGTCGCTACCGCGGCGTGCTGCTCCCGCTCGGTCCTTATGAAGTGAAAGCGCAGCTCGCCGGTTTCAACACGCAAACCGTGAAGGGCATCGATCTCGGCGTCGGTCAGACGCGCGTCATCGACATCAAGATGTCGCAGGCCGCGGTCTCGGAAGAGATCGTCGTCACGGCCGAAGCGCCGCTGATCGACACGGGTCGCACGGAAGGCGCAACACGTCTCAGCGAAGAAGCGGTCTCCGATCTCCCGAACAACGGCCGCAACTTCCTCGAGCTGACAAAGCTCACCCCCGGCGTCACGATCGTGCAGGGCCCGGACGGTGACGAGCTCTCCGTCAACGGACAGAAGGGCATCGCCAACAACATCTCCGTCGACGGCGCGGACTTCAACAATCCGTTCTTCGGCGAACAGCGCGGTGGCCAACGTCCCGCGTTCACGTTCAACCTCGATGCAGTGAAAGAAATGGTCGTCGTCGCCGATGGCGCGAACGCCGAGTTCGGCCGCTCGCAGGGCGGCTTCGTGAACGTCATCACGAAGTCGGGCACGAACGACATGAAGGGCACCGCGCACTTCGTGTTCAAGAACGATGCGCTCTCGTCGAACGCGAGCAAGCCGAACGGCGATGAAGCGCCGAAGTTCGACTTCAATCAGTACCAGGCCGGCTTCACGCTCGGCGGCCCGCTCGTCACCGACAAGGCCTTCTACTTCACCGCGCTCGATTTTCAGAAAGCGGAATCGACGAAACAGACGGAGCTCAATCGAATCGAGCAGAGCGTCGTCGACGCACTCGCGGCGCTCGGCGCGCCGAATCAGAACGGTCCCATCGAGCGCACCAACGACGCGCGCGTCTTCCTCGGCAAAGTCGACTGGTCCGCCACCGCCGCGAACCTGCTCACCCTTCGTTACAACTACACGTGGTCGGAGCAGAAGAACGGTACGTTCGACGTCGACTCGTGGGGCAAAGACGCGAACGCGGACGAAAAGGATCACTCGCACGCGATCAGCGGATCCGCGATCTCGACCTTGCGCAGCAATCTTCTGAATGAGTTCCGCTTCCAGTACGCGCGTGAAGATCGCCCGCGCGATTACAACGGTCCGAACATCACCGGCCAGAGCCGTCCGCTGCCCGACACGGCGTTCGACTTCGGCCGCAGCTATCGCTTCGGCATGCCGTTCTTCATCCCGGTCGAGTACTACGACACGCGCGTTCAGTTGAACAACAACGTGTCGTTCCTGCACGGTGCGCACTCGATCAAAGCGGGCGCCGAATACAACCGCGTCGATTCCGTGCAGACGTTCCTCGGATTCGCGAACGGCCGCTTCATTTTCGCCTCGACCGACGGCTTCCTGAAGTACGTGCAGAATCCGATGTACGTGACGTGCGACGACGGCTCGGAGTCGTTCGACCGCACCTGCCCGGCCGGCTCCTCGATCAACGGACCCGTGCTGCTTTACCTGCAGCAGGCCGGCGTCGGCAACATCTCCGTCGAAGAAGCGGGCACGCAGAGCATTCCGCAGACCGAGCCCGCGGTCTTCATCCAGGACGCCTGGCAGGTCACGCCCGACCTCAATATCCAGTACGGCATCCGCTGGGAAGCGCAGATCCAGCCCGATCCGATCACGCCCGCGAACCAGGTTTTCTACGCGCCGTTCATCGGAAAGACGAGCGGCGGCCAGGAGTTCCCGTCCGATGGAAACATTCCGTCCGACTACAGCATGTGGCAGCCGCGCTTCGGCTTCTCGTGGAGCCCGGGCGGCACCGGCACGAAGGTTCTGCGCGGCAGCGCCGGCCTCTTCTACGGCCGCGTTCCCGGCCTGACGCTCGCGTCTTCGCGCTCCACCAACGGCAGCCGCGGGCAGTCGCTCTTCCGCAGCAGCGCGCTGTCCCCCTTCCTCGGACCGACACCGGCGTACACGCAGCTCATCACGCAGGTCGGTGCACCGGACCACCCCGACGTCTTCGTCTTCGATGAAGACTTCCAGAATCCGCGCACCACTGCGCTGAGCCTCGGATGGGAACAGGAGCTGATCAAGGACTACTCGTTCCTCATCAAGTACAACTACGCGAAGGGCGAGCACATCACGCGCTTCGTCAATCGCAACGATCCTCTTCTCGGATCGCCCTGGAGCACCGGACTCCCCGATGCCAACGGCGGCAACAGCAACGGGATCGGCGTGCTCACGGTCGTCGAGTCGAGCGCGAAGAGCCTCTACCAGGGCCTGACCCTCGGAGTGACCAAGCGCCCGACGAACAACGTGCAGCTCCAGGCCTTCTACACGTATTCGAAGGACAAGTCGGATGACGACAACGAGCGCGATCCGTTCACGCTCCGCTATGCGAAGGTCACCGACCTCGATGCCGAATACGGCTACTCCGATCGCGATCAGCGGCATCGCTTCAATAGCTATTTGCTGTGGAACGCGCCGTATGGTGTCGATCTGAACGTGCGCTATTCGTACCGTTCCGCGCAGCCGAAGTCGATCACGGCCAGCGGCGCCGATGCTGCAACTCCGCAGGACCGCATCAATCCGGACGGCTCGGTCACGCGGCGCAACCTCGGACGCAAGGACAACGAGTACTCCTCGCTCGACTTCCGTCTCTCCCGGCAGTTCGCGATGGGCAACGGTCTCACCATCGAGCCCGCGCTCGACGTCTTCAATCTCTTCAACTCCGAGAACTTCCGCCGCCCCGAAGTGACGAGCCTCATCTTCAACTTCGACGGCACGGTGCAGAGCGGCAACGGCGATCCCCGCCAGATGCAGCTCGCGCTCCGCGTGATCTGGTAGCAATCAAACAACGGAACGCCGGCGACTCGCCGGCGTTCCGTCTATCATCCCGCGATGATTCGCGCGGTCCTCTTCGATTGGGATGGCACACTCGCCGACACGGCTGAAGCGAGCTTCCGCTGCTACGTGCAGATGTTCCAGGAGTTCGAGATCGCGTTCGATCGCGAGACCTACGCGCGCACGTATTCTCCAAATTGGTACCACACGTTCCGCCTCCTCGGCCTCGGCGAGGAACACTGGACTCGCGCCGATGAGCGCTGGCTCGCACACTTCGCGAACGAACAGGTCGAGCTGCTCGATGGCGCGCGTCACGTGCTCGAAACGCTGACCACGCGCGGACTCGCCACCGGCATTGTCACGAGCGGCAGTCGCTCCCGCGTGGAGCGCGAGCTCGAACTGCACGGTCTTCTCGATCACCTGCACGCGCGCGTGTACGGCAGCGAGTTGACGGAGAAAAAGCCGCATCCCGAGGGATTGCTGTTGTGTCTCGATCACCTGGGAGTGCGTGCGAAGGATGCGGTGTTCGTCGGCGACAGTCCCGAAGACATCGAGATGGCACGCGCGGCCGGCGTGTACTCGATTGCCGTGACCGGCGGCTATCCGAATCACGAAGCGCTGCTCGCATCGAAGCCGGATGTGTACGCGCGATCGATCGCGGAGCTGATCGACGTGTTGGATTCGCGGTAGGCCAGCTCTCTGCCTTCTCCCCACGAGGGGAGAAGATACTCTGTTGAGAGTCAAGCAGCTTTCGACGGTTTTTTTCGAGAGCGAGTAGCCTCCGCCGGTCCAGGATCAAGCTGCTCACGCAGCTGCTTCGCGTTGCTTCGCCCCTTCGGGTGATCCTGGCTCGGCTGCGGCTGTGTGGCAGCTACGGCCGAATGGGAGGATTCGG
>DASYLL010000371.1:0-4620 GCA_036009605.1 Thermoanaerobaculia bacterium
CCGACTTTCCAGGTGTCGGAGCTGACCGCGCCGTCTTTCCAGGCTTCGGCGGCGGCGGACAGGATGTCCGAGGTGCCTTCGTTGAGCGCGCCCGACTCGTTCGAGTACGTGAGGTTGGCGCTGTAGGTGGTGACGGCGTGGGTGAGCTCGTGCGCACCGACGTCGAGCGCGTTGCCGAGCGGCGAGAAGTTCGTGCCGTCGCCATCGCCGTAAACGAGCTGCGAGCCATTCCAGAACGCGTTGTTGTACGCGACGCGGTGATGGACCGTGGTGCGGATCTGCGCGCCCGCGCCGTTGAACGAGTCGCGGCCGTGCACGCTGCTGTAGTAGTCATACGACGTGGCCGCATGCGCGTGCGCGGTCGAGATGACGGCGTCCGACGTGGAGCCCGAGGCCTCGCTCAGAACGAGCGTGCCCGGGAGCGACGTGCTCTGGTTGCCGTTGTACGTGGCGCGGTTGCGCGCGCGGTGAATCTGCGGTGCACGGAGGACGAGGTCGCCCGTGGTGGCGTCGGCGTACAGGATGTCGCGCTCTTCGCCCATCTCGCTCATGTAGCTGACTTCGACGGACCACGCCAGGTACGCGTTGCCGCGCTCATTGACGACGTAGGTCAGCGTCGGCCACTTGCCATACGCGCCGTTGGTGACACCGACCTGGCTCGCTGCGCGCTCGATCGCCGACCATCCATTGATGGACGGGTCGCGCGGGAGGTTGCGGCCGGAGGTGAAGCGGCCGTTCATCGCAAAGACATTGCGGTCGGCGTCGCTGTGGACGATGTACTCGCCACCGACGACCGGCAGTCCATTGATGCGCTGCTGGAGACGAACGTGGGTCTGTCCCAGTTCGTCGACGAATTCGCTCTTCGCTTCGAAGGTTTCGTCGCTGGCGCCGAGGAAGCGGGCTTTCTTCTCTTCCATGAACGCCTGTGCTGCGATCGTCGCGCGACCGGCGGGCAGTTTGCCCAGGTTTCCGCGAATGAACTCGTCGCCGCCACGGACTGAAGTCCGCTCGACACGATTCTTCTGTTCTACATCGTTCTGACCGAACGCCGCCGTTGCGGCCAGGACAATTGCTGCTACCAGTAATTTCTTCATGCGTTCTTCCTTAGATGTCCTTTCGTGAATGTTTACCGGATTGCAACTAAGGCAACGCAGAAGCCAACTCTTAAGTTGTTGATTCTATTGAAGAAGTTCTTCTTTGAGGATCAATTGACGACCCGTTAACGAATTGTTAACGGGTCAAAAACTAATCAGGTGGGGCTGCCGGCGACCCAGCGAGACCTCTGGCACGGTTCATTCGTAGACTGCTTTTGATGCCAGGCTGATGCGCGATCCCCAACTCGAGGCGCTCGTTCGCGAGCTGAACGATGTCCAACCGCCGCCTTCCACCGAAGGCGAAGAGTCTCCGAGCGTGCTGGCGTGGCCGGCGGCGAGCATCCCGGAAGGCAACGCGCTGGAGGGTTTGCTCATCGAAGTCGCCCAGCGCGGCGCGAGCGATCTGCTGATCGTCGCGGGCGCGCCGCCGGTGTTCCGCATCGGCGGACGATTGGTGCGCACGACCGAGACGCATCTCTCCAATGACGACATTCACTCGCTGCTCGCGTCGGTCATCACCGGTCGCGTGCGCGAGAAGCTCGAGACGGATGGCTCGGCCGATTTCTCGATTCGACTCTCACGCGCCGCGTCGGATGAAGATCGCCGTGCGTGGCGCTTCCGCGTGAACGTACATCGTCAACGCGGAACGCTCGCGGCATCTGTGCGCGCGCTGCCGACCGAGATCCCGACGCTTTCGCAACTGCGACTCCCGACCGCGCTCGCGGAGCTCGTGAAGCCGCAACGCGGTCTCGTGCTCGTCTGCGGCCCGACCGGCTCGGGCAAATCGACAACGCTCGCCGCGCTCGTCGGTGAAGTGAATCGCAACGAAGCACGACACATCATCACGATCGAAGATCCGATCGAGCACGAGCATCGCAACGCGAAGTCGGTCATCGAGCAGATCGAGATCGGACGCGACGCGCAATCGTTCCCGACCGCGTTGCGCGCGTCGCTGCGTCAGGATCCCGACGTGATACTCGTCGGCGAGATGCGCGATCTCGAAACCGTCGCCACCGCACTCACGGCCGCGGAAACGGGACATCTCATCCTGTCGACGCTGCACACGAGCGACGCCGCGCAGGCGATCCATCGCATCGTCGATGTCTTCCCGCCCGCGCAGCAGACGCAGATCAAGCAGCAGCTCGCGCTGAGTCTGAACGCGATCGTCGTGCAGCATCTGATTCCGCGCTCGGACAACAAAGGCCGCGCGGTCGCGGTCGAGGTGCTGCTCGCGAATCACGCCGTGCGCAATCACATCCGCAACGAAAAGCTCCAAAACCTCGCCACCGAAATCACCCTCGGCAAACGCCAGGGGATGATCTCGCTCGAGGATTCGCTGGCGGCGCTCGTGCGCGAAGGGTTGATCACGGTCGAGGATGCGCGGGTGCGCTCGTCGCGGCCCGACGAGCTCGACTCGCTGCTGCGCGGATTTCAAGCGACTCGATAACGCGCGGGGGTGCCGATCGGTGACAGAGTCAGGTCACCACGCGATTCCGTAGTCCTCGCCATGATTCGAGCTGCCGCCCCACATCGTGCCGTGCGCGCGATCGAACCAGATCGCGTTGATCGGTCCCGAGGTCCGATCCTCGTACGTCATGTCGTATCCCATGCGGCGCAGTTCGTTGCGCACCCATGGCGGCGTCTGATCATTCAGGAGAATGCGTCCAGGCACCGACTGCCGATCGCCGAGCCATTTGCGCACCTGGAACGTGTTGAAGTTCGCGGCTTCGCTCGCTTCCTGCGGCGTCATCCCGAACTCGACGACGTTGAGGAAGAACTGCAGCAGGTTCTGATCCTGCGTGTCGCCGCCCTGCACCGCGAATGCGAGATACGGTGCACCGTCTTTCAGCGCGAGCGTCGGCGTGAGCGTGACGTGCGGTTGCTTGCCGGGCTCGATCACGTTGTATGGATTCTGCGCGGGATCGGTGTCGAAGCTCTGGCCGCGCTGACTGAGTCCGATGCCGGTCCTGCCTGCGATGACCGCGGGAATCCATCCGCCGCTCGGCGTCACGGAGACGACCCATCCTTCTTCATCTGCGGCTTCGATTGATGTGGTGCCGAGGCGGAAGGATTCTTCGAACGCTTCGAGCGATGCGGTCGTGCGCGGCTTCGATGCGGTTGCGCTCCAGTTGCGCAGCGTCTCGAGGAACGGATTCTGGCTGCGTTGATACGGATAAGGATCGCCGGGCTCGATGTTCGGATCGTTGCGATCGGGATTCACGAGTTTCGCGCGATCGCGCGCGTACTCCTTCGACAGCAATCCGAGCACGGGTTCGTGCGGGGGGAAGTCGGGGCTCGGATCGCCGTAGTAGAAATCGCGATCGGCGAAGGCGAGACTCATCGCCTGATAGAGCGTGTGGATGTAGCGCGCGCTGTTGTAGCCCATCGACTTCACGTCGAAGTTCTCGAGGATGTTCAGCGTCTGCAGCATCGACGGACCCTGCGTCCAGACCGTGAGTTTGTAGACGTCGATGCCTTTGTACGTCGTCATCACCGGCTCTTCGGTTTTGACCTGCCACTTCGCGAGATCGGCGGCGGTGATGAGACCACCCTGCTCCTGCGTGCCCCGCGCGATCTCCTGTGCGATGTCGCCTTTGTAGAAGCGGTCGTACGCGGCGTAGATGGCTTGCTTGCGCGAGAGGCCGCGTTTGAGCGCCTGCTGTTCTGCGTCGACGAGCTTGCGCAGCGTTGCCGCGAGATCGGCCTGGCGGAACATCTCGCCGGGGCGTGGCGCTTCGCGCTGATTCGTCACGGGTGCGGAGGTCACGACGTCATGCGATGGAGTGATGCTGTTCGACGAAGACGCGGCGACGGCCTGAGAGCCCGCCGTTCCAGAGGCGTGTGGGAGCAGGACCGCACGCGAGTACGGCCACTGCTTGATCCATGACTTCTGGCGTTCGATGCCGTTTGCAAGCTGCGCTTCGATCGGAAAGCCATCCGCCATTTGAATCGATGGCGCGAGCACGTCTTTCAGCGAGAGCTTGCCGTACTCCGCGAGCATCACGAGTAGCCCGCCCGGTGTGCCGGGCGTGACAGCAGCGAGAGGTCCGTACTCGGGAGGAACGGTCAGCCCCTTCGATTGATAAAAGGCCGCGGTGGCTCCGCTCGGTGCGACGCCGAGGGCGTTGATGCCGATGACTTTCTTCGTGTGCGGGTTGTAGATGAGCGCCTGCGTTTCACCGCCCCAGCTCAACGTATCCCACATCGTGCAGGTCGCGGCGAGCATCGCCGCCGCGGCATCGACGGCGTTGCCGCCTTTCTGAAACATCATCGATCCCGCGGTTGCGGCGAGCGGCTTGCCCGTGATGGCCATCCAGTGCGCGCCGTGAAGCGGCGGTTTCTGTGTCCGCTGTGCGAACAACGGCAGAGCGACAAGAACGATGAGCACGGCTGTACGTATACGCATGGGGGAGATCGTATGCGGACAGCTGCTCAAAGGCGAGTCTCAGAGTCGCAGAGTCTCAGGGTCTCAGAGAGTTCGCCATCATGCCCTCTGAGACTCTGCGACACTGCGACTCTGAGACTG
>DASYLL010000372.1:0-2601 GCA_036009605.1 Thermoanaerobaculia bacterium
CTAACTCCTGTCATCCCGAGCGTGAGTCGAGGGACCTGGGCGGGCGGCGCGGGATGAACGTGCCTGTCGCCCCACACGCCCGGGTCCCTCGACTCACGCTCGGGATGACAAGCTGGTCATTCATCGCGAAGTGCCACCATCGGATCGATGCGCGCGGCGCGCAATGCGGGCACGGCGCTGCCAACGATCGCAGCGAGAATCACGAGCGCTCCTGCGACCGCGAGCGTCATCGGCTCCGCGCGTGCGACGCCGTAGAGAAAACTGCCGAGGAAGCGCGTGAGAAAAACAGCGGCAAGCGAGCCGGCGATTGCGGCGATCGCGGACACGACGATCGCATCGCGGATCACGAGTCGCAGCAGATCGATCGCGCGTGCGCCGAGCGCGAGTCGCACGCCCATCTCCGAGGTGCGATTGCGCACGGCGTAACTCAGCACCGCGTACACGCCGATGATCGAGAGCAGCAACGCGACCGCTGCGAACGTTGCGAGAATCCATGCGTTGAGCCGCGGCTGGGCGAGCTTCGCATCGAGGAGCTGTGCAGTGCTGCGCACGGCGGCAACCGGCACAGTCGGATCGATCGAGCGCACGATCGCGCGCAGCGTTCCCTCAGCCGCCGCGGGCGCGAGATCGGTGCGCAGCGCGACGTACTGCGGAACCCACGGGCTCTGCAGGTACGGGTGATACACGTCGAGTTTTTCCGTCGTCAGGCCGCGATAGCGCACGTCCCCGACGACGCCGACGATTTGAATCCAGGGGCTCTTCGAATCGATCTTGCCGGCCTTCACGCGTTTGCCGAGGACGTCGATCGTGCCCCAGTGGCGCATTGCGAACGAGCGTCCGACGACCATCACTTTCGCGGCAGCTTCGTTGTCGCGCTCATCGATGAGACGTCCGCGAAGAATCGGGACGCCCATCGCTTCGAGATAGCCGGGCGTGGCCGAAATGAGATTCGCCATCGGATTCGCGGGCTGTTCCGCGGCGCCCTGACCTTCGACGGTGTGCGTCCAGTCCCATCCGAGCTCGATCTCGAGCGGCCGCATCAGCACCGCGCCCGCTTCTTCGATTCCCGGAGCGTTGTTCAGTCGCTCGACGACTTCCGTGAAGAAGCGTTTCTGCTTCACGGCGTCGGTGTACGTCGTCGACGGCAGCGGCAGTTGCGCGGTCACGACGTTCTCGCGGCTGAAGCCCGCGTCGATGTTCGCGATACTGAGGAAGCTGCGCACCATCAGCGCGGCGCCGACGAGCAGCATGAGCGTGACCGCGAGTTGCACGCCGGCGAGCGTCGTGAGCAGACGACGCGAACGTTGCGCGGCGTGCGTGCGCTCGACGTTCTCGCGCAATCCATCGAGTCCGCCACTGCGCAGCGATGCGAAGAGCGCGCAGATCACGGCGACGAGAATCGCGGCGAGCGCAGCGAACGCGTACGTCGATGGACGTACCGAGATCTCCTGCAAGCGCGGAATCGTCGACGGGCCGACGCGCACGAATGCGGCGACGGCCGCACGTGCGAGGAAGAATCCGATCGTGGCAGCGACGAATGAAACGACGAGCGTCTCCGCGAGCACTTCGCGCAGCAACGCGCCACGCGACGCACCGAGCGCAACGCGGATCGACGTATCGCGCTGACGTGCAACAGCGCGCGCGATGAAGATGCTCGCCGCGTTGAACATCGCGATCGCCAGGACGAGCAGCGCCATTCCGAACAGCGTCGTCATCGCGGGACGTGTCGTGCCGAGGATCTCGTCGACGAGGAGCAGCGCGTACTTGCCGGTGCCTTTGTAGTTGTCGGGCCATTGCTTCTCGATCGACTTCGCGAGCATGTTCAATTCGGCCTGCACCGATTCGAGCGTCGCGTTCGGCTTCATCCGCGCCAGCCCTTCGAGCACGGAGTTGTGGCGTCCTGCTTCGGGCGGGTTGTAGAACGGCTCGAGCGGCAGGATGAGATCGGCACCGACCGGCACGTTGACGTCGGGCGGCAGCACGCCGACGAGGATGCACTTCGTGCCGTCGACGTCGATCGGCTTGCCGATGAGATTCGCGTTTGCGCCGAACAGCGATGTCCACAGGCGATGCGTGATGAGCACCGTCGGTTGTGCGTTCGGCTGATGCTCGGCTTCGGTGAAGACGCGTCCGAGGAACGGGCGGATGCCGAGGAGCGGATAGAACGAGCGCGTGACGAAGTTCGACTGCACGTTCACGGGATCGGGCGTGTTGACGATCACGCTGAAATTCGCGGCCGACATCACCGACATCTGCTCGAGCGTTTTCGCGTTGTCGCGGATGTACGCGTACTCGGCCAGCGTGAGCTCGAGATGCGGCACGCTGCGCTCCGGGACGTTCGACCAGATCGCGACGATGCGTTCCTGATCGCGATACGGAAACGGGCGCATGACGACGTCGCGCGTGACGGTGAAGAGCGCCGTCGAGATGCCGAGTCCGAGGGCGAGCGTGACGATCGCGAGGATCGGGGCGGCGGGTTGGCGGAGGAGGCGGCGGATCGTACGCTGGATCACGAGAAGAACCCGTCATCCGCCTTCGGCACCTTCTCCCCTCTCACGACGGGAGAAGGCCGAGCAGAACTGGCGCGACGTGAGTTGGACT
>DASYLL010000373.1:0-5043 GCA_036009605.1 Thermoanaerobaculia bacterium
AGACGCACTTCTCGCTTCGAGCGTTGCTGGTTCAATGTGCCTCAGCGCGTAGCGCCTCGCTCTTGCCCTGCGCCACCTTGAACCAGCAACCAGCAACCAGCAACCAGCAACAGTCAACGACAACCTAATGTACGATTCGCCCGCTTTTCGGAGGGCATCCATGGGTCCGATCACCGACTTCATCAATCACCACTACCGCCACTTCAACGCAGCTGCGCTGAAGGCGGCGGCGCAGGATTACAACCGCCACCTCGACAAGGGCGGCAAGATGCTCGTCACGCTCGCGGGTGCGATGTCGACGGCGGAGATCGGGCTCTCGCTCGCCGAGATGATCCGTCAGGACAAAGTCCACGCGATCAGCTGCACGGGCGCGAATCTCGAGGAAGACATCTTCAATCTCGTCGCGCACGATCACTACGAGCGCGTGCCGAACTATCGCTACCTCACCGCGCAGGACGAGCAGGCGCTGCTCGAGCGGCACATGAACCGCGTGACCGACACCTGCATCCCGGAAGGCGAGGCCATGCGCCGCATCGAGAGCGCGGTCCTCAAACACTGGGTGGACAAAGACCAGCAGGGCAAGCGGCTGTTCCCGCACGAGTTCATGTACGAGATCATCCGCGACGGCTCGATCGCGCAGTACTACCAGATCGATCCGAAGAACTCATGGATGGTCGCTGCGGCGGAGAAGAACCTGCCGATGTTTGTCCCGGGCTGGGAAGACGCGACGCTCGGCAACATGTACGCCGGCCACGTCATCACCGGCGACGTGAAGAACGTCCACACGGTGCGCACCGGCATCGAGTACATGATGGAGCTCGCCGAGTTCTACACGAATACGACGAAAGAATCCTCGATCGGCTTCTTCCAGATCGGCGGCGGCATCGCCGGCGATTTCCCGATCTGCGTCGTGCCGATGCTCCATCAGGATCTGCAGCGCACGGAGGTCCCGCTGTGGGGCTACTTCGCGCAGATCAGCGACTCGACCACGAGCTACGGTTCGTACTCCGGCGCCGTTCCGAACGAGAAGATCACGTGGGGCAAGCTCGGCGTCGACACGCCCTCTCACATCATCGAAAGCGATGCGTCGATCGTGGCGCCACTGGTGTTTGCGTACGTGCTGGGCTGGTAGGGATTCTCTGAAAGCCGCCACTCCTTCATTAGGTCCGAGAGGCCGAAGGAGGAGTCATGTCCGAGCTCTTTGCGATTTTCAAACAACATCTCATCTGGGCGCTGATCCTGTTCGTGGTGTTCTTCGTCGCATTTGCCGCGGTGTTCGCCGGACGGCAGTTGACAGCGTTCGCGCGCGGCGTGGGGCGCGTTCTGCTGGGAATCGTCGTCAGTCCGTTCGTCTTCATCCGCCGCGCCGTGGAGAGTGTGTTGCGCTTCACGTCGGCCGAGGAGGAGTCGTATCGCGCGTCGGACCAGTATCTGTTGAACAAAGCCATGCTGGTTCTGCAGGCGCTGGTGATCGTCGTCGCCATCGGTCTGCTTTCCGCTGGAGCGGTAGCGACGTGGAACGCGTGGGTACCGTCGGCGGAAATCCGCCGCGTGGCGCGTGAGTACCGCACGAGCGTCGAGGAGCAGCGCGTCACTGCAAAGACCGCAGCCGACGCGGCGGCCAGGCTCGATACCGACTGGACGCAGGCGCAGCCCGCGGCGGTTGAGAAATACCGCAAGGAGCGCCTCGACCGGAAGATCGCGCTCACGCAGGAGTTGTCGGGCGCGGAGCAGAACATCGCGGCGTACGGCGGAGCGCAGGCGAAAGCGACGCTCCTCGAACAGCAGCAGAATGCCCGCGGTGCCGGCAGTACGCGCGACGACGTTCGCAACATGAAACGTTCGCTCGACCGCATCGTCAACAACAACTTGTGGTGGCTCGCCGGATGGGAGCGCGACACTCTTCGACGCTGGAATGACCTCTGGCATTCGCGCGCGCTTGCCGACTTCCAGCTGGCCAACATCAACATGGAGGAGCTGCGCGCCGTCGAACAGCCGACCTACACCGAGGCGAAAGCGAACAACGAACGCTCGGCGCAAGTGCTCGCGTCGATGGAAGAGCAGTTGAAAGCATACGAGGAAGCCGCGAGCCTCAAATGGAAGGCCGCTGCGTGGACTGCGCTCGGCGCGTTCGTGACGTTTCTCCTCTTCGTCTGGCTGTGGGGCGCATTGATCGAGGCGGGCTGGCTGATGATCCGCCTCGCCGATGACGTTCGCCGGATGCGCCAGGCGACCGCCACATCGTCGCCTGCGGAGGATGCGCTATCGGTTCCTCGCGTGCCGATTCGTGAAATCGCGGCGTCGCACTCGGGAGCGTTGTTCCCGCCGCCCGCAGGAGCGTAGCGCCGTGCTAGTCTCCCGCCGTCCAAGGGACCCGCCATGAAAAAGACTCGACTTCTGTACGCGTTTTCGCTGCTCGCCTGTCCGTTGCTCCTGCACGGACAACCGGTCGTCGGCAAGCCGCTCCCGCCGATCGAAGCCCACATCCGCATCCTCTCCGCCGACTTGATGGAAGGCCGCGGCCTGGGCACGAAAGGCATCGACAAGGCCGCGACCTACATCCAGAATCAGTTCTCCCGCGCCGGCGCCAATCCCGCGTTCGGCAGGTTCTATCGACAGAAGTTTCCGGTGAAGATCGGCGTGTCGCTCGGCGGCGGAAACCGGATCGCCGGACTGAAGAACGACGACTGGACGCCGCTCGGATTCTCGAGCGCAGGCTCCTTCGACGCGCCGATCGCATTCGTCGGCTACGGCATCGACGCGGAGCCGCTCAATTATCGCGAGCTGGAAGGCATCGACCTCAAAGGCAAGGTCGCGCTGATGCTGCGCTACGAGCCGCAGGAGCGCGACGAGAAGTCGGTCTTCGACGGCAAGCGTCCGAGCCGCTGGTCGGCCATGCGCTACAAAGCCACGAAAGCGCGCGACCTCGGCGCCGTCGCGGTCGTCTTCGTCACCGGTCCGCTGCAGGACGAAGAGAAGGACAAGATTCCCGCGCTGACGAACGACGGTCCCGAAAGCTCGATCGGCATTCCAGTCATTCAGGTGAAAACGTCCGTCGCGCAGAAGTGGCTGGACCTCGCAAAGTTCCAGAAAGACGTCGACGCCGATCTCAAGCCGCGCTCGCGCGTGCTCGACGCGAAACTCTCCGGCACGGTCGACGTGCAGGCGTCGTTCGCGCAGGGTGAGAACGTCGTCGGCATGATCCCGGGACGCGGCGCGCTGAAGGACGAGACGATCGTCATCGGCGCGCACTACGATCACCTCGGCTACGGTGGACGCGGCTCGATGCGTCCGAACGACACCAGCGTTCACAACGGCGCCGATGACAACGCCTCGGGCACCGGTGCCGTGCTCGTCGCGGCGAAGCGGATGCGCGAGCTGCTCGGGAATCAGCAGAACAACCGCACGATCATCTTCGCGCTCTTTTCCGCCGAAGAAGTAGGACTCGGCGGCTCCGCGTACTTCGTCGAGCATCCGCCGGTGCCGCTGTCGAGCATCAAGGCGATGATCAACCTCGACATGGTCGGCGCCATGCGCGACGACAAGCTCGTCGCGCTCGGCAGCGAGTCAGCCGCGGAGTGGCAACCGCTGCTCGATCGCCTCGGCAGCGAGCTGAAGCTGCACGTCGCGCCCGGCGGCGATGGCTACGGTCCGTCCGATCAGACCAGCTTCTACGCGAAACAGATTCCGGTGCTGCACTTCTTCACCGGCACGCACGAGCGCTATCACACACCCGATGACGATGCGGATCAGGTGAACTTCGACGGTGCCGCAAAAATCGCCGAGCTCACCGCGCGCGTCGGTATGGCGCTCGCGAGCGGCGAGGTCACGCCGCAATACGCACGTGCTGCCGCCGCACCCGCAATGCAGGGCGACAGCCGCGGCTACGGCGCCTACCTCGGCACCGTGCCCGATTTCACCGCGATGGAAGCCTCGAGCGGCGGCGTGAAACTCGCAGATGTTCGCGCAGGCGGACCGGCCGACAAGGCAGGCATCCGCGGTGGCGATGTGCTCGTCGCGATGGCCGGTACGCGCATCGAGAACCTCTACGACATGACGTACGCGCTGCAGGATCACAAGCCCGGCGAGACCGTCGACGTCGTCGTGGTTCGCAAGGGAGAGCGCGTCACGTTGCGCGCGACGCTCGGCACACGCGGTGCTACTCCCGGGCCTACGGGGGCGCACGGCGCAACTCCTTCGATGCAGATCACGGCCGGCAAGCCCTTCGAGAAAACGTTCGATGGCGAACGTCATCTGAAGGACATTCGCCAGCTCACGTTCGGCGGCGAAAACGCCGAGGCGTACTTCAGCCCTGATGGGAAGAAAGTGATCTACCAGTCGACCGTCGAGCGCGGCGGCTGCGATCAGCAATACGTGCTCGATCTCACAACCGGCGAAAGCAAACTCGTCTCGAGCGGCAAAGGTCGCACGACGTGCGGTTACTTCTCGTACACCACGGGCGATCGCATCATCTACGCATCGACCGAAGCGAAGGACGCGGGGTGCCCACCGCCGCCCGATCGCAGCCGCGGCTACATCTGGGGCGTCTACCCGTCGTTCGATCTCTACATCGCGAACGCTGACGGCACGAACAGGAAGCGCATCACGACCGAAGACGGCTATGACGCGGAAGCGACGTGGTGCCATCAGGGCGGGAAGATTCTCTTCACGTCCGTGCGCGACGGCGATCTCGATCTCTACGAAATGAAGGAAGACGGCAGCAACGTGCGCCGTCTCACCAGCACGCCCGGCTACGACGGCGGTGCGTTCTACAACGCGCAGTGCACGGAGATCGTCTGGCGCGCGTCGCGCTTCAGCGATCCGAAAGAGCTCGCCGAGTATCAGACGCTGTTGAAAGAAGGATTCGTCCGTCCCTCGAAGATGGAGCTGTACGTCGCAAACGCCGACGGCACGAACGCGCGCCAGATCACGAAGAACGGCGCCGCGAACTTCGGTCCCTTCTTCACGCCGGACGGCAAACGCATCATCTATTCATCGAACGTGCTCGACCCGCGCGGCCGCGAGTTCGACCTCTTCCTGCTG
>DASYLL010000374.1:0-38785 GCA_036009605.1 Thermoanaerobaculia bacterium
CCCAGCTCGTTGAGCGAAGCCGTGTAGAGCTGTGACGTCAGCGCAAGCAACGGCGTCGATGCATGCTGCTGATGCGCGAGCGAAGCAGCGATGCGGATGTCCTTGTCGTGATGCGCGAGCTTGAACACGAGCGGCCATTGATGGTCGCGCAGCCGCAGCGGCAGCAGATTCTCCGACGCGTTCGAGCGTCCACTACCCGCGTTCGTCACCTCGAGCGCGGTCTTGATGTCGATGCCGAGCTGTTTCGCCAGCAGCATGCACTCGGACGTGATCCACACCGTCGCGCCCATGATCGAGTTCGTGAGCACTTTGATCGCATGGCCGGCACCGATGTCGCCGACGTGAATCAGCGTCTTGCCATTGACGCGCAGGATCTCTTTCGCGCGCGCGACGTTCTCTTCCGAGCCGCCCATCATGATCGTGAGCGTCGCGTTCTCCGCCCCGACGATCGCGCCTGTCACCGGCGCATCGACGAACGCAACCTCTTTCTCCGCCAGCCGCTTTGCAGTCTCGCGACTCACGTTCGGATCGCCGCTCGTCGCATCGATCCACAACGTCCCCGGCCGCACGTGCGGCAGCAGCGCATCGACGATCTCATCGACCTCCGCGCTCGTCGGAAGCATTGTGATGATGACGTCCGCGGCAGCGGTGTCCGAGAGCTCGTTCACGAGCGTCGTACCGTGCTCGCGCGCGTGACGTTCCGCTTTCTCGCGCGTGCGATTCCAGACCAGGACGTCGTGCTCTTTTGCGAGATGCCGCGCCATCGGGAATCCCATGGCGCCCAATCCGATGAATCCGATTTTCATTTTCCAGATGCCTCGAGCCAGCCTGTGAAATTGCGCGATTGCAGAGTACGCATTTCGACGCACATGTCGATCTTCTCGAGCGCCGAATTCAGCGAGCGCTCGGACGCCGGTACCGGATGCGCGGCGAAAAATTTCTGTACGTCTTCACGCCGCTTCGCATCGCAGAGACCGCCCGTCGATCCGACGAGCGTCGCCGCGCCCCACGGTGTGAACTTCTTCTGCAGCTCGCTCCAGTTCGCCTTCACGAACTCCCACGCCGCACCGCGGCGTTGCGGGTTCTCGAACATGCTCGCGATGTAGTGCGGCATGTCCTGGCTGCGCATTTCCGGCGCGAGTGCCGCCATGTACGCTTCCTTCTGCAGCGCCGGATCTTCGAACGCGACCAGCGCATACAGATACCGGTAGTACTCCGTCGGCGACTTCGCCTCGGCCATCGCCGTCTTCATTTTCTGCAGCAGCGCGGCATCGCCCTGAATCGCTGCGAGCGGCACCACGACCGCAACGAGCGTCGCATCGACCGCCGTCTGATCCTTCAACGCAGCCTCGGTGAGCTCACGCGCTTTGCGCAGCGTTTCTTCGTCGCGTGCGATGTTTCCGAGGACGCCGACGACGCCGGCGCGCAGCTGCTTGCGCTCGTCGGATTCACCCGCCGCGGGCGTCCAGCCGATCTCTTCGAGGATCGGCTTCAGATACGCGGCAACCCAGCTGCGAAACGCGGGCGCCTGCTGATCGGTGACGAGATCCTGTCCGATCGTCGTGAGCTGGACGAGGATCGCGTCGACGACGGCGCGCTCGCGCTCGTTGCGCAGGCGGCCGATGAGCGCGAGCTGACTGGCGATGTCGGCCTCGCCGATCTGCACCAGCGACCAGGTGTCGTTGAGCAGCGACACGCGCTCGCTCGCGGAGAGAATCTTCGTCAGATCACCGCTCGGCGGAATCATCCCTGCCGCGTGCGACGCGCGATAGAACCCGCGACCGTCGTAGTTGATGAACAGATGCGGCGAACAGCCGGCGACGCGGAACGTCTCCTCTTTCTTCGACAGCAGAAACTTGTTCGGCGCGGCGGACGCTTTGTCGAGATTGCGCACCGTGACCGGAATCGTCCAGAGCTGCTCCGAGGCTTCGAGGAACTTCGCACGACGCGAATACATGCGTTGCTGCGCGAGCGTGAGCAGCGTCGCGTTGCCTTCGCATCGCGCGGTCGCACGCACGAGCGGCGCGCCGGCCTGCATGACGAACGTCGGCATCATCTTGTCGATCGGCTGCTTCGTGACGGCAGTCATCGTCGACCAGAAATCCTCGGCCGCCGCATTCGCGTACGCATACTTCCTGATGTACGCGCGGATGCCATCGCGGAACGTCTTCTCGCCAACGTACGACTCGAGCATGCGCAGCACCGCGGCGGTCTTGCCGTACGCGATACCGTCGAACATCTGATTGATCTCGCCCGGTGAATCAGCACGCGAACGGATCGCGCGCGTCGACTCCTGCGAATCGACCGCGAGCGATTCGCTCGTATCCGCGGCTTCATCGACGCGGATGTTCCACTCCGGCTTCCACGCATCGATCGGCTTGTTCGTGATCCAGGTGGCGAAGCCTTCGTTGAGCCAGATGTCGTTCCACCACTGCATCGTCACGACGTCGCCGAACCACATGTGCGCGATCTCGTGGGAGTTGGTCGCGGCGACGTTCTTCAGCTGATACGCCGACGCGCTTTTGTCGTCGACGAGCAGCGCCGATTCGCGGAACGTGATCGCGCCCGCGTTCTCCATCGCGCCCGCTTCGAAGTCGGGGAACGTGATGATGTCGAGCTTTCCGAACGGGTATTTGAAGTCGTAGTACTGATTGAAATACTTCAGCTCCGCCTCGGCAGTCACGAGCCCCCACTTGGTGAGCTCCTGATTCTCCGGCGTCGCGCAGACGCGAATCGCAACGCCGTCCGTACCGCCTTCCGAACAACGCCAGTCGCCTACGAGCATGGCCACGAGATACGTCGACATCTTCGCCGTGCGCTCGAATGTGATCGTGTGCTTTCCGGGAATCGGTCCCGGCACGTCCTTGGCGATCTTCGCGTTCGAGATCGCGGTGTCGCCGTCATCGACGACGAGCGTGATGTCGTACGTCGCCTTGAACGCGGGCTCGTCGAACGACGGGAACGCGCGACGCGCATCGGTCGGTTCCATCTGCGTGACCGCGTACTTCCGACGCGCCGACTTGCTGATGTAGAAACCGCGCAGCTTGTCGTTGAGCAGGCCGCGATAGCGAATCGCGATCGTTGCAGGACCGGCGAGCTTGTTCGGAACGGTCAACGTTGCGATCTCGGTCTCGGCATCGAGCGTGACTTTCGCCTTCTGCGTCTCTCCTTCCGAAGTGATCGTGACCTCGTCGAACTCGATCTCGGCGGCGTTCAGCTTCACGGTCATCGTCGGCTTCTTCACGACGACGCTGATCGTCGCTTCGCCGGAGAATTTCTCCGCCGCGAGATCGGGCGTAAAGCGCAGTTGATAGTTGGAAGGAACGACGTTGTCCGGCAAACGCCACGCGAACGCGGGAACGGCGAGCAGAACGGCGATGACGGCAAGGATCGAGCGGCGCATCGGGGGAGTGTAGCGTTTGGAGCGCGCCAGCCGCAGCGCACGCTTTCGGATGTTTCCGCACTGTCGCATGCATTAGGCTTCGCGCATGAGTTTCGACGAGACCTATCGCGCCGCCTACGGATTCGACGCTCCCTCCATCGACATCGGGCACGTGCTGCGCGACGGCAAACCGGCCGCCGAGCTTCCGATCCGCGTACCGCTGCGGATGATGAATCGCCACGGCATGATCGCGGGCTCGACCGGAACCGGAAAGACGCGAACACTGCAACTGCTCGCCGAGGGACTTTCGCGTGCGGGCGTGCCGGTGTTTCTTGCGGATGTGAAGGGCGATCTCGCCGGCATGTGCATCCCGGGCGAAACGAATGAGCGGCTCACAACGCGCGCAGCATCCGTCGGCCGCACGCACACGCCCGGCTCGTTTCCCGTCGAGTTCTTCAGCCTCACTGGCAATCGCGGCACGCAGGTGCGTGCGACCGTTTCTTCGTTCGGTCCCGTGCTGCTCGGCAAAGTCCTCGATCTTACTGACGTCCAGCAGAGCGTGCTGGCGATGGTCTTCAAATACTGCGACGACCGCCGCATGCCGTTGCTCGACTTTGATGATCTGCGCGGCGTGCTCACCTATCTCTCAGGCGATGGCAAGGAAGAGTTGAAAAACTACGGCGGCATGTCGGCCGCAACCGTCGGCGTGCTCGTGCGCAAGATGGTCGAGCTCGAACAGCAGGGCGCCGCGAAGTTCTTCGGCGAGCCGGAGCTCGACATCAACGATCTCACGCGTGTCGTGAACGGCCGCGGCGTCGTCAACATCCTCTCGCTCGCCGACGTGCAGGACAAGCCACGCCTCTACTCGACCTTCATGATGTGGCTTCTCGGTCAGTTCTACTATCGGATGCCCGAGGTCGGCGATCCCGACAAGCCGAAGCTCGTGTTCTTCTTCGACGAAGCGCATCAGCTCTTCTCCGACGCGTCGTCCGCGCTCGTCGAGCACATCGAACAGGTCGCGCGACTCATTCGCTCGAAAGGCATCGGCGTTTTCTTCATCACGCAGACGCCGAAAGACGTCGATGAGGACGTGCTCGCGCAGCTCGGCAATCGTGTGCAACACGCCATTCGCGCGTACACGCCGAAGGATGCGAAGAACGTGAAGGCGACCGCGTCGACGTTCCCTCCGAGCGAGCATGTCGATGTCGCGAAGACGCTCACGACGCTCGGCATCGGCGAAGCGCTCGTGACGGTGCTCGATCCGAAAGGCATCCCGACGCTCGTCGCGTCCGCTCAGATTCTCGCCCCGTCTTCGTCGATGTCGGCCATTGATGATGCGCAGTATCAGCGCGTGATGTCAGCGTCGGCGATCGCGCAGAAGTACGCGAAGACGGTCAATCGCGAGAGCGCGTACGAGATGCTGCAAAAGAAACTCGAGGAGAGTGCGGCGGCGGAACCGGAGCCTGAGCGCGAATCGGAACCGGAGCGGTCGACGCGGCGCGCGGCACCGAGCAGGCGCGCGTCGCGCCCGGAGAAGTCATTCGTGGAAGAAGCGCTCGGCAGCCGGATGGCGCAGAACGTCGCGCGTCAGGCGACGCGAACGGTGACGCAGTCGATTATGAGAGGGATTTTCGGGATGCTGAAAGGGCGCTGAAAGCGCCCGTTGTCGGTTCTCGGTTGTCCGTTATCTGCGGAGCTGCGCGAATGACGAAAACGCACAGACAACCGACAACTGACCACCGACAACCAGAAACGCCAGTTTCTGAACGAGACCCTCCGGCCACGCGTTGCAGAGAGAGAGGTAGCTTCAGCAATTTCCACGGAGGCACGCCCATTCGCCCGCTCTACCGTGGTTGGGTCCGAGGTGGGCACGAAGCTGAAGGGTCTCGCTCAGAAACCGATGTCAAAGAAAAAAGGGGCTCTACGCCCCTCTGTTGCCGCTTTCCGGCCGTTTGCTGAAAACTGCAGAGAATCTATATCACGTTTCCAACGCATTTGGTGACGTGCATCACGAAAGCGAGGTCAACTTTTTGCCTTGTACCAATCGGCATTGATCTCGGTGTAGTGCTTCCATTGATCGGGGACGAGATCGGCCGGGAAGATCGCCTGAACGGGACACGCCGGCTCGCACGCACCGCAGTCAATGCAGACCTCGGGGTCGATGTACAGCATGTCGTACTGCCCGAAATCGCTTTCGTCTTTCCGCGGGTGGATACAGTCGACGGGACACACGTCGACGCAGGCGGTGTCTTTCGTATTCACGCAAGGCTCAGCGATCACGTAAGTCATTCAGCTCGTCCCTCCCCGAAAAGACGCCGCCATTCTAAATCACTCGTTCCACTTGCGGATCGTATCGATGACGTAGTCGTTGCCCATGAACGAGACCATGTCGCCGGCCACGTGTCCCATCAGCTTCTTCGCGACGTCGGACTCGTTCGAGTAGACGCCGTGCTCCGGATCGGATTCCCACGGACCGAGGATCGCGACCTCGCGACGAGTGTCTCCGTTGCTCAGCTCGAGCTTCGTGCCGACGCGAACCGAGGTCGTGTCGAGCTGCTGCGGATCGAGCACGCGCACGCGTGAGATTTCAGACGCCAGCTCGCCGACGCGCGCGGACAGATATTCGGCGCGCGCACGCGCGGCTTTGTACTCGAAGTTCTCGCGAAGATCGCCCATCTCGCGCGCGGCCTGCAGCGCACGAGAGTTCGCGGGGATCTCGACGTTCTTGAGGTTCTGCAACTCGCCGCGTTTGCGATCGAGCGACTCGGCCGTCGCATACACCGGCTCCGCCTGCGGCTCGCGCAGCGTCGGATACTTCATGATCGCGGCCTGCTTGACGATCTCGCGGCGATACTCCTCGACGGCGCCGTAGCGGTCGAGCGTTTCCACGAGCCGGCGGGCCTGCTCTTCGTTGTTCTGATTCATCACGATACGCACGGCCAGACCGCCCTTGTCGAAGAGGTCCTTGAGCCGCGCGCGCACGCCCGAGAACTCGTCGTTCGTGAGCGCGTCGAGGATTTGAAAGAGAATCGCGTACGTGGCCTTGTCGGCCATCGACTCGTCTTCATTGAGACGCTTCACGTACCAGAAGAACGCGCGCGGATGGCGGCGCGGATAGCGCAGCGTTTCATCGATCAGACGATCGCGCACATCGGTGTGGCCCGTCGCTTCGAGCTCGGCGAGGATGGACGTGAGAATGCGCGGCTCATCATCGAGGAAGAACGATTCTGCGTAAACCTTCGGCCACTCGGGATGATTGGTGCGAACGACCGCGAGCGCTTTCTCGCGCATCGGTTTGTCGTTCATGCCGGCGATCGTGCGCGAGGCCATCGGGCCGGTGAGCAGCGACGCGGGCTCGATCGGCGACTCGTACTTGCCGGGCAATGATTCGAGCGTGGTGAGGATCAGCCACGCCGTTCCTGCGTCGGTGCGCGCGAGTCTCGCCGCTTCTGCCGCGAGCGCGGTCGAGAACGCATCCGCGAGCTCCTTGCCGCGCGCGCTGTGTTTGCGCGCGAGCTCGAGTTTCGTCTTCACATCAGCGCGATCGAAGTCGCGGCGAATCGCCGTCGCCGCATCGACCTCGGAACCCGCGAATGCGTACGTCGCCTTCGCGCCGGTGCCGCTCGTCACGACCTGCGTGTTCTTCCGCGCGGCGGTCCACCACGAGCTCCACTTCTCTTCCGGCACGATCCCGATCACCGAATCGCGCACCTCGGCCATCACCATCGGACGTCCGAAGCTTTTCAGAATGCGCGCGAAGAACTCCGAAGGTGATTGTTTCGCCGCGGCTTTCAATCGTTCGCCGTCGGTGAACTTCTCGCGGAGCACGTGTCCCTTCGGCAGTGGGATGAGTGCCTTCGCGGCGGCGCCGAGGGGAACGGGGACGCGCTTGTCGTTCTCGAAATCGACGCGACAGACGCCGAGCTCCGGGTTCAGCTCGACCACGACGCCGGCGCCGCGGCCGTTCATGAAGAAGCACTCGCCCTCGTCGTACATCAGCCACATCTCGATCTTCTCGGCGCGCTCGATGGGATTGCTCGGCGGATCGTTGAAGTTCGCGAACGCGAAGGCGCGGTTGAAGTTCTTGTGATCGCCGAGGCTCTTGCGCAACGCCTCTTCGATCTGCGGACGCATCGTGGCGGGATGCTTGGAAAGGCGACCGAGCTCTTTGAGAATCTGAAGGCGCTGCGCCCAGAGACCTTTTTCTTTTTGCGCGTCGGCGAGGAGTCCGAGGAGCGTGTCGGATTGCGAGCGTTGCTCGGCTTTGCGCAATGCCTTCGCGGCGGTGAGAAACATCTCGACGTCGCTCGGGTCGCTATCGAGCTGGGTCATCCAGAGCGCCTCGAAATCGTCGAACTTTTTTTTCTGGATCAGAGCATTCGCATCTTCGCGGAAAGGCATGGGTCGGGAATTGTAGTCAAAACTGGCACCGGGAAACACAAAAGCCGGGCTTTCGCCCGGCCTCTCGTCCTGCTGCTGACTGTTCCCGTCGTTACCGGCGCATCTTCACGAGCGCCTTGAAGACGTCGAAAGGAAGCTGCTCGGAGTGAACGATCTGACGAAGGTGGTGCAGCGTCGTGCGGCGCTCCTTCACGTCATCGACGTGCAGGTTGTGCTTCCGCAGCAGGTCATGGGCTTTCTGTTCAGGCATGGCTGTCCCCTGTGGGTTAGAAGGTTGAGCGCATCGGAACGGGGGGTGGGCGGGGGGTATTCCGGGGGCCGCCCGCGCGGAGAGAGTCTTTGCGGAGAGAGTCTTAAAGTCGTAGAGGCTTACAGTCTTAGAGGAAAACCGTACCTGCCACACCCTCTAAGACTCTACGACTCTAACCCTCTACGACTCCCCACTCGCGCAACGCGGCCAATATCAACTCGTGCACCCCCCCAAACGCCCCCGACGACATCACCAGCACGACGTCGCCTTCACGCCCATCCTCCGCGATCCGCCTCGCGATCGCGTCGAAGTCGTCGATCTGCTCGGACGGGATCTCATCCTTCGAAAGACTGCCGACGATGGTCTCGACCGACATCATCTTGTCGAGACCGTAACGTGTTTCGTAGCGCTGGCGATGGAAGACCGGGCCGATGATCACGCGATCGGCTTCGTGGAACGCATCGATGTAGCCCGCTTCGAACTCCTTGCGTGAGGACGAGATCGAGCGCGGCTCGAACAGCGCCCAGATGCGCTGGCCAGGATAGCGTTTACGCGCGCCGGCGACCGTCGTCGCAATCGCGGTGGGGTGATGGGCGAAGTCGTCGATCACCGTCACGCCGCGTTCGACGCCGCGCACTTCCATCCGCCGCTTGATGCCCTGGAACGTCTCCAGCCCCTTCTGGATCTCGTCCGTCGACACGCCGCGCAAGCGCGCGATAACTGCGTTCGCGAGCGCGTTGAGCACGTTGTGGCGTCCGGAGAGAGTGCTGCGGAAGCGCATCCACTCCTTCCCTTCCCACCACGCCGTGAACTCCGTCCCCTCAGGGCGCTCGTTCACATCCGTCGCGAACGCGTCGTTCTGCCGGTCCCAGCCGAAGGTCACCCAGCGTGCTTTCGCCTCACTCCTGAGCGACTGCACATTTGCATCGTCGCCATTCGCAACGATCACATCCTCGGGTGCGACTTGCCGCACCGCGGCGCGGAACGCGGAAAGGATCGCTTCGAGGTCGGGATAAATGTCGGCGTGATCGAACTCGATGTTGTTCAGCAGGAACGTGTTCGCGTGATAGTGCCGAAACTTCGGTCCTTTATCGAAGAAGGCCGTGTTGTATTCGTCGCCTTCGATGACGAAGTCCGGTCCGCCGCCGAGCTTGAAGTTCTGATTGAAGTTCAGCGGGATGCCACCGACGACCATGCTCGGATCGCGGCCGGCGGACTCGAGCAGCCACGCCATCAGCGAAGTCGTTGTGGTCTTGCCGTGTGTACCGGCCACGACAATCGAATGTTTCCCCTGAATGAAGAGCTCGTAAATCGCCTCGGGCATCGACGTGTAAGGCAGGTCGAGCTCCACCGTCGCGGCTGCTTCGACGTTCGTGTTCGCAGCGGCATTGCCGATGACAACGAGATCGGGGCGAAACGTCTCGAGGTGCTCTTTCGTATACCCCTCGAGCACCGGAATCCGGAGCCGCTCGAGGTATGTGGACATGGGCGGGTAAACATGTTCATCGGAACCGGCGACTTCGTAGCCCCGCTGCCGTAACATTCCGGCGAGCGACGCCATCGCGGTGCCGCAAATGCCGATGAGGTAGACCCGCTGGACGTTCTTCAACTCTTTCAGGTGAGGCATCGAGGGTTGTATATCGCAAAACTCGGTCCTCGATCATTGGAATGGCCCCACAAGGCACTCTGTTCGTGAAAACACGTCGTCAAACCAGGAGGATTCTGCGCATGTCGAAACGATTCTTTTCCACGCTGCTCGTCCTCTCCGTCGCACTCACGGCCCCGTTCGCCGTTGCGCAGGAGAAGGCCGCTGCCGAAGCGGTGAAAGGCCCGCGTCTGACGCTGGTCGAGCCCATCAAGGATTTCGGAACGGTTCCGAAGGGACAGAAGCTCGATTGGAGCTTTGAAGTCCGTAACACCGGAACGGCCGATCTCGAGATCCTGGCCGCCAAACCGGCCTGCGGCTGCACCGTCGCGGATTTCGACAAGATCATCAAGCCGGGACAGACCGGCAAGGTCACCGCGCACGTCGACACCTCCAGCTTCGCCGGCCCGATCGCGAAGCCGGTCACGCTCGAGACCAACGACGCCTCCACGCCGAGCGCGCAGCTGACGATCACCGCGGTCGTCAAGCCGTACGTCGACGCGTTCCCGCAGGGCTACGTCCGCTTCAACATGCTCCAGGGCGACTCGGACAAGCAGACGCTCACGCTGTTCTCGGAAGACGAAACGCCGTTCGAGATCACCGGCGTCGAAGTTCCGCAGGACTGGATCAAGGTCGACTACAAGAAAGTCGAAGGCGCCGAGATCAACAAGGCCGTCGGCCGCACCGGCCAGAACCAGTACAAAGTCGACATCACTGTCGGCGGTCCTGACACCCGCGTCGGACCCCTCGCCGAGAAGATCAAAATCAAAACGAACTCGAAGTACTCGCCCGAGTACTCGGTCAGCGTCTCCGGCGTCATCCGCCCGACGTTCCGCATCGAGCCGACCGGCGTGAACTTCGGAGAAGTCGCTCCGACCGATTCCGCCGCGACGCGCACCATCGTCCTCCGCTCGAACGACCTCAAGACGCCGGAGAAGTTCGTCGTCAGCAAGGCTGAGTCGGGAGTCGCCGGCGTCACCGCCGCGGTCAAGTCGCTCGACAAGGGCGTCTACGAAATCACGCTCCAGGTTGGCAAGGACGCGAAGGCCGGCGTGCTCGACGGCTCGGTCCTCGTGCACACCAACGACGCGGCCAAGCCGGTCGTGACCATCCCCGTCAAGGGCACGGTCAAAGCAGCGCAGGCCGCCGCCAGCGGCACCGCCTCGAAGTAAGAATCAAACTCGATCGATCCAAGCGAGCGGCGGGCTTCGGCCCGCCGCTTTTTTTGCGCCCTTACACGACGACGGAGACGCCGGTGCCGTCGCCAAGCGGGAGAACCGAGGTGATCAGGCGCGGCTCGGTGACCAGGCGACGATTGAACGCGCGCAACGCATCCGTCGGCGCATCGTGATCGCCCGCCGCGACACGACCCTTCCACAACAGGTTGTCGCAGACGATCATCGCGCCCTGCTCCATCTTCGGCAGCAGCGCGTCGAGATAGTCCTCGTACTCCGTCTTCACACAATCGATGAAGACGAAATCGAACGGACCGGTGAGCCGCGGCAACACCTCCAGCGCCGCCCCTTCATGAAACACCACGCGACACGGCAGCGACGCCTCCGCGATGAAGCGTTTCGCGGTCGTGAGCGTGTTGTGATCGATCTCGATCGTCTCGACGACCGCTTCCGGATCGCACTCGCGTCCGAGGACGATCACGGAGTAGCCGATGTTCGTCCCGACTTCCAGCACGCGTCGCGGCCGCTTCGCCCGGACAAGCACGCGCATCAGCTGCGCGACTTCCGGATCCGCGATCGGCTGATCGTTCTCTTCCGCGAACTTCTCCATCTGCTCGAGGAGCGCGTCGCGAGGAGCGAGAAGGGATTCGAGATACTCGGCCTGGTTGCGGCGCAGGATTGCGTCGATGCGATCTTTCATGAGGGTGGATCTTACGATGAGGCGCGCTCAACGCGACACAGTGTGCTCAATCGGATTCGTCGTCGCTGAAAAACTCCTCCAGCGTCAACTTCGCGATCCTCGCCGCTTTCGAGGCGCTGGCGCCGTCGCTCGATCTCTTCAGCCCAGGCGGCACGCCAGCGAATGTGTTCGCGCGCACAGCGGCAAGGACATCCTCGGCCGAATGCATCGTTGCGCGGCCGGCCTTTCACTCGTCAAAACGCTGCTCGGCCACGTCGACCCACGCCTGCTCGATCTCGCGCGCAGTGCGGCTCATCGCCCTCAGTCTACTCCTGCCTTATCGAGCCTCGACCGCGTCCTTCAACTTCTCCGCCTGGAAATTCGCAACGAGCGGATCGATCACGACATCCAGATTCCCACCCATCACCGCAGGCAGGTTGTGCACGGTCAGGCCGATGCGGTGGTCGGTCACGCGATCCTGGGGGAAGTTGTACGTGCGAATCTTTTCCGATCGATCGCCGGAGCCGATCATGCCTTTGCGGGTCGCGGAGAGCTCTTCCTCACGTTTCAGACGTTCGATCTCGTAGAGGCGCGCTTTCAACACCCGCAGCGCTTTCGCGCGGTTTTTGATCTGCGATTTCTCGTCCTGGCAGGAAACGACGACGCCGGACGGAAGGTGCGTCATGCGCACGGCAGAGTAGGTCGTGTTGACGGACTGGCCGCCCGGGCCGGACGAGCAGAACGTATCGATGCGCAGGTCTTTCTCGGCGACCTGAATGTCGATGTCTTCCACCTCGGGGAGCACGGCAACGGTGATGGCCGAGGTGTGGATGCGGCCCTGCGTTTCGGTCGCGGGGACGCGCTGCACGCGATGGACGCCGGACTCGAATTTCAATCGCGAGTAGACCTTTTTGCCTTCGATCTGCAGCGTCGCGTCTTTGATGCCGTTGACCGAAGAATAGTTCGCGTCGGTGATGTCGACTTTCCAGCGCCTCGCCTCCGCATAGCGGATGTACATGCGCATGACCTCAGCAGCGAAGAGCGAAGCTTCGTCGCCGCCGGTACCTGCACGCACTTCGACGAAGACGTTCTTGTCGTCGTTCGGATCTTTCGGTTGCAGGAGGACCTTCAACTCGGATTCGAGCAAAGGCTCGCGCGGCATGAGCTCCGCCAGTTCCATCTCGGCGAGCTCGCGCATGTCGTCATCCGACTGCTGCATCTCGCGCGCTTCGGCGATGCGTTTGCGGATGTCGCGCAGCTCGCGAAACTTCTCCACGACTTCCTCGATCTCGGCGATGGCCTTCATCGTGTCGCGGTAGGCGGAGACATCCGTCACGATCGCCGGATTCTCGATCTTCCGCTGCAGCTCTTCGTAGCGTTTCTCGATGTCGTTCAGTTTTTCGTACATGACTTCAACTCCGCCGCAAATGAAAAGTGGGAAGGCGCACGCGCGCCTTCCCACAAGAGATGTACTTCTGTTTCGCTAAGCGACTGCAGCGCGCCGCGGTTCGATGGCGTCGTACAGCAACGCCTCTTTCAGAGCGATGATCGCGATCTCGAGCTGCTGATCGTCCGGCTCTTTGGTCGTGATTCGCTGCAGCCACATGCCGGGGCGGATCAGAACTTTGCACACCGGATTCGTCAGGTGCCGCGCCGAGAAGCGGATGATCTCGTACGCCAGTCCCGCGATCAGCGGGATGAGCACGACGCGCGCGCCGAACTTCACGACAAACGGCATCGTCGACGGCACGAGCGAGAAGACGCCGACGGAGATCGCCATCACGAAGAGAAGGAAGCTCGTTCCGCAGCGCGGATGGAGCGTCGATTTCGTGCGCGCGTTCTCGACGGTCAGGTCTTCATTCGCTTCGAAGGTGTAGACCGTCTTGTGCTCGGCGCCGTGGTACTGGAAGACGCGCCGGATCTCGTCCATCAGCGAAATGGACCAGATGTAGGCGAAGAAGAACACAGCGCGAATCACGCCATCGACGACGTTGTACGCGAAGTTGCTCATCTCCGGCCAGAGGTAATGGCGGATGAGATTGGTGATGCCGAGGGGCGCCAGGATGAAGAGGCCGACGCCGAGGAGCAATGCCATGAGCATCGAGCCCGCGATCGCCCAGTTCGAGATCTCCGGTTCGCCATCCTTCCCCTCGGACGACACGCTCGCGGAGTAGTTCAGCGCGCGGATGCCGAGAATCAGGGACTGGATCAGAACGACGGAGCCACGGAGCACCGGGATCTTGAGGAACGGGTACTTCGTGGTGATCGAGACGAGCGCGTCTTTGCGAATGGCTACGCCACCGTCCGGCTGGCGGACGGCGACGGAGTAGCCGCTGAGCGAACGCATCATCACGCCCTCGATGACCGCCTGGCCACCGATGAGCATGTCCACGTTCTTGTCGCTCGTCTTCCCGACCTTACGATCGGAGCCTCCAGCCGGCATCGCGGAGGTGAGACCGTTTGTGAACGCACCGAATGCGCCGGCGATCAACCTCGCGGAACCGCGCCAGAGGGAGGTCATTTTGCCGCCGCCTCGGGCTTCTTGCCGTATTTGCGCTGGAAGCGATCGATACGGCCGGCCGTGTCGACGAGCTTCTGTTTGCCGGTGAAGTACGGGTGGCACTTGGAGCAGATGTCGACGCGCAGCTCTTTTTTGGTGGAGCCGGTCGTCCACTGCTCACCGCACGCGCAGTGAACGTTGACCTGCTGATACTTGGGATGGATCTCTGGTTTCATTGACTTGTCCCCTCTAAAACTCTGGTTCCAGGGGCTACGGAACGGCGAGTATAGCCAAAATATTG
The DNA here is from genome assembly GCA_036009605.1 of Thermoanaerobaculia bacterium. Classification (GTDB taxonomy): domain Bacteria; phylum Acidobacteriota; class Thermoanaerobaculia; order Gp7-AA8; family Gp7-AA8; genus QHVT01. The sequence continues at coordinate 14,334 of DASYLL010000374.1, forward strand.
CGCCGGCACGGCCGGCAGCGCTCGTCGCTCCGCTGGTTGGACGTACGGCTGCCAAGTGGCAGGCGCAAGTATCAGCGGCACTCGGCGACGGGCACCTTCGGCGCGTTCACAAGGAGGTGCTCGACGAGCCGTTTCGCCTCGGCCGGCGTGACGAGAGAGATGCGGTGCTCGCGGGCGGCGGTTTTGAGCACGACTTCGCCGCGGAAGCCGTACGTGTAGCAGACGCTGTCGAGTTCGCCCCACGCGAGAGTGAAGTCGAGCGCGCGGCAGCGCGAGAGCTTCACGCCTTTGCCGTCGACGCGCAGCTCGGCCTCGCACTTGCCGCCGCCGTCCGCGTGAACGGTGACGTCGTAGCGACGCGCGAGCGCGCGAGGCGCGGCGGGTGGAGCCGGAGGCGTGGGTGGCACAGGTGGAACGGGCGCAACGATCGCCGGCTTCTCGTGCTCGATCATCGCGCGAATCACGCGATCGGGCACTCCCTCACCCGCGAGCGCGACCAGCGCGTCCGTCGAGGTATCGAAATCCGTTTCGGAGGAAGCGATCTTCGCTTCTATGGTCTCGGGCGAGAGACCGGCCTTCACGAGCTTCACGACATCGGCATTGCCGAGCGTGGCGAGGAGGAGCATTGCAAGAAAGAGATGCATCGCCGCTGACTTTACGCGACAGGCGTAAAGTCGGCGTGAAGCGGCAGTGAATCAGTGCCCGCCGAAGAGCTTCACGAGTCCGAACACCGCGGCGCCGATTGCGGCCGACATCGGGATCGTCAGAACCCACGCCCAGACGATCTTGCCTGCGATGCCCCACCGCACCGCCGAGAGCCGACGCGTCGCACCGACGCCGACGATCGCACCCGTGATCGTGTGCGTCGTGCTGACCGGCACACCGAACGCCGTCGCCACGAACAACGTGATCGCACCCGCGGTCTCGGCCGCAAAGCCGCCCACCGGCTGCAGGCGCGTGATCTTGCTGCCCATCGTGTGAATGATGCGCCAGCCACCGCTCAACGTACCGAGCGCGATCGCGGCGTGCGCGGCAAGGATGACCCAGACAGGGATCGAGAACGTCTTCAGATAGCCGGCCGTGACGAGCACGCCGGCAATGATGCCCATCGTCTTCTGCGCGTCATTGCCGCCGTGGCCGAGGGAGTAGAGCGCGGCGGAGACGAGCTGCAGCTTGCGGAAGACGCGATCGACGCGTTGCGGCGCCATCCGGCGGCAGACGTTGAAGATCAGGATCATCAGCACGAGGCCGAGCGTCATGCCGAAAAGCGGGGCAAGGACGATGTAGATCAGCGTCTTCGTCCAGCCGGAGGCGATGATCGCGCTGAAACCGGCGTTCGCGATGGCGGCACCGGCGTACCCGCCGATCAGCGCGTGCGAGGAGCTCGTCGGCAGACCGAAGTACCAGGTGATGAGGTCCCATACGATCGCGCCCATCAGGCCGCCGAAGATCACGCCGAACGTCACGGCGTTGAGATCGATCATGCCTTTGCCGATGGTCTTCGCGACCGCCGTCCCGAACGTGAACGCCGCGACGAAGTTGAAGAACGCCGCCCAGACGACCGCCTGGCCCGGCGACAACACGCGCGTCGACACGACGGTAGCGATCGAGTTCGCGGCGTCGTGGAAGCCGTTGATGTAGTCGAACGCCAGTGCGACGAAGATGAGCGCGACGACGGTCAGAAGCAGCATTCGTCTCAGCCGTGCTTCACGACGACGTTCTCGAGCAGGTTGGCGACGTCTTCACAGGCGTCTGTGGCCTCTTCGAGAATGTCGTAGATCTCCTTCCACTTGATCACCGCGATCGGATCCTTCTCTTCATCGAAGAGCTGTCCGATGGCCTGCTTGTGGATCTTGTCTGCTTCGTTTTCGAGGCGGTTGATCTCGATGGCGTGCACCAGGACACCCTTCCGCTGCTCGAGCGCCTCGACGGCCGCGCGGATCTCATCAGTCTGTTTGATGATGACCTGCGTCAGCTCGCGCGCGCCGGGCCGGATGTGCTCGATGCGGTAGAGCGGGATGAGCGCGGCGCCGTTGTCGATGGCGTCCATGACGTCATCGAGCGTCTTCGCGAGCTCGTGGATGTCCTCGCGATCGATCGGCGTGACGAAGGTCTTGTTCAGGCGCTGGATGATCTCGTGCGTCAGGAAATCGCACTGATGCTCGATCTCCTTGATCTCGTGCGCCTTTTCGTACAGCGGAGGATCGACCGCGAACATGCTCTCGAGCAGACGGGAGCCGTGGCGGAGCTGATCCGCCATCAACTTGAAGTCTTCGTAGAACTTTTCCTCGCGGGGAATGAGACGGAATCGCGCCAAGGGGACCCTCCTGACCGGCGAAAAACGGCGCGATTCTATGTCAACTCGATCGGCAGCCTCACTTCGAAGGTCGCGCCCCCCTCCGGGCGGTTGAATGCGCGGATCGATCCACCGTGGAGCGCGACGAGGTGTTTGGCGATCGCCAGCCCGAGGCCGGTGCCCGGCTGAGACCGGCTGCGGTCGATGCGATAGAAGCGATGAAACACCCGATCGATGTCCTGCGGCGGGATACCCGGACCCTGATCGGAAACGCGCACGACCGCGTCGCCGTTGTCGCGTTCGATCTCGACAGAAACTTCGCCACGACCGCCTCCGTGCTTGCAGGCGTTGTCGAGCAGGTTCGTGAAGATCTGCTGCGCACGCAGCGCATCGATCGTCGCGACCAGGTCGTCGCCATGCAGTGTGAACTGCACGGAACCGCTCCGTTCCTGGAAGTCGTCGACCAGCTCGCCGAGGACGGCGCGAAGGTTGACGGGGCGCTTCTGCAGAACGAGCTCGCCGGTCTCGATGCGGTTCAGCTCCGAGAGATCGTTGACGAGACGCTCGATGCGCGCGATCTGCCGCTCCATGACGCTGCGCAGTTGCTGCTCGTACTCCTGCGTCAGTCCGTCGCGATGCTGCAGCGTCTCGGAGGCCGACTTCAGTCCCGCGAGCGGCGTGCGCACCTCGTGCGAGAAGTCATCGAGGAACTCTTTGCGGACGCGCTGCAGCCGCTCGATCGTCGTGACGTCGATGAACAGCGCCACGGCCGCGATCTCTGCCGAAGCCACAGGCACCGCGCGCACTTCGATCTGGCGCTCGTGATCGCCCGTGCCGACCGCGACGCGATCGGTCGTCGCCTCGCCGCGCAACGCGCGATCGATCGCAGCCATTACGGATTGCTTGCGCACGACTTCGAGGACCGAGCGCCCGACCAGATCCTTGCCGCTGTCGAACATGTCCGCAAATCGCGAGTTCGCAAACACGACGCGCCCGCGGGGACTCACGGCCAGCAACCCCTCGCCGAGGGAGGAGACGATTTCGGCCATGGCGGCGCGGTGCTCGTCGTGCGTGTCGCGCTGACGAAGGATCGTCGCGCGCAGCTCCTCGATGGAACGCGCGAGATCGTCGAGCTCCGCGTGATACGGCTGATCCGCGACCACCGGTTCCGCCGGTGTCTCGAGCGCGGCGCGGCTGCGATCGGTGAGCATGTCGAGATCGTTCGCGCGCCGCACCGCCCAGAGGAACACGCCCGTCCACGGAATCATGAAGGCGATGAACGCGACGATGGCGAGCACCGTCGCGGCCGATTGCGCAGTCCCCGCGTGCCGCAACGCGGCGCCGAATCCCCACGCCACCGCAATCGCGATGACTAAAGAAACGTAGAGGAGAACGCGGAGGGGATGCATTTGGATTGCAGTCTTAGAGGCTTAGAGTTCTAGAGTCTTAGAGGGGGTGATTGCCGCCGCTTCTCCTCTAAGACTCTACGACTCTAAGACTCTACGACTCCCCCCGGGCTCATGCTTCAAACCGATACCCATACCCAATGACCGTCTGAATCCGATCTTTCCCGATTTTCTTGCGCAGGTTACGGATGTGCGCATCCACCGTCCGCGTCTCCACATCCTCCGCAACCTGCCAAACCTCGGACAGGATGCGATCGCGCGACACGACGGCCGGCCGATTGCGCACGAGCATCCACAACAGCTCGAGCTCTTTCTTCGCCAGCTTCACTTCGTCGCCTTCGACGTGAACGCGCAACGTGCGGCCGTCGATGCGCAGGTGCCCATCGTCATACACGGCAGCATCGGGCTCGCTGCCTTTTGCGCGACGCAAGATCGCGGCAACGCGCGCGAGCAGCTCTCGCACGCTGAACGGTTTGGCGAGGTAATCATCCGCCCCGAGCTCCAGTCCCATGATCCGATCCGCCTCGGATGTCCGCGCGGTCAGCATCAGGATCGGCAGCTTCGCGGTGGAGGGGTGACGGCGCAGTTCGCGACAGATCGTGAAGCCGTCGAGGTCGGGCAGATTGAGATCGAGAATCAGGAAATCAAAGCCGCCCTGCTGTACCGCGAGCAGTCCTTCATGGCCGTTCTGGTACGCCGTGACGGAGTAGCCTTCACGCTCGAGATTGACGCGGATGGTGAACGCGATGTCCGCGTCATCCTCGATGACTGCAACTCGTAGCTCAGACCGGCTCATTGCTGTGTTTGATGACTTTGCCTTCGGCGAGATACACCACCATCTCACAGATGTTGGTGGCCCCGTCGGCCATCCGCTCGAAGTACTTGCCGATGAAGGTGAGACGAATGGCGCGCGAGATGTAGCGCGAGTCTTCGAGCATATACGTCAGCAGTTCGCGGAAAGACTGTTCGGTGAGCAGGTCCGCTTCGTCATCGCGGGCGATGACTTCTCGCGCCAGACTCGGATCGCGGCGGACGAACGCATCGAGCGCCTGTCGCACCATGTCCTGCGCCATTCGCGCGAGCCGCGGGATGTCGATGAGCGGTTTCAACGGCGGCTCGCGATTGAGCTCGATGGCGCGCTCGCAGACGTCGACCGCAAGGTCGGCAATCCGCTCGAGCTCGGGCGTGATCTTCATCGCCGCAGCGACGAACCGCAGGTCGACCGCGGCGGGCTGCATCATCGCGATGAGCTCGATCGTGTGCTGGTCGATCTCCAGTTCCATCTGATCGATGGCCGTGTCGCCGTCGATCACGCGCTGTGCGAGCGCGGTGTCGCGCTCGAGCAACGCACGGATGGATTCGTTGATCTGATCCTCGACCATGGCTCCCATCCGGAGAAGGAGCTCTTTGAGGTGTTCAATTTCTTTATCGAAATGGCGCATAGGTCGCTTCGCGACGTTGTCGGTGATCGGTTGTCGGCTATCTGTGAGTCCACGATCAGACGATCAGTCACAGACAACTGACAACCGACAACTGACAACCTCGCCTCATCCAAACCTTCCCGTAATGTAATCCTCGGTCAGTTTCTGTTTCGGGTTCATGAAGATCGCGCGGGTCTCGTCGTACTCGACGAGCTTGCCGAGCATGAAGAAGGCAGTGCGGTCGGAGACGCGCGCGGCCTGCTGCATGTTGTGCGTCACGATCACGATCGTGTAGTTGTCCTTGAGCTCGTACACGAGCTCTTCGATTTTCTGCGTGGCAATCGGATCGAGTGCCGACGCCGGCTCGTCCATCAGCAGCACTTCGGGATCCACTGCCAGCGCCCGCGCGATGCAGAGGCGCTGCTGCTGGCCTCCCGAAAGCGCGAGTGCGCTGGCGTTGAGGCGGTCCTTCACTTCATCCCACAGCGCTGCGCGTTGCAGCGAGCGCTCGACCGTCTCATCGAGAATGCGCCGGTCCTTAATGCCGCCGATGCGCAATCCGTAGGCGACGTTCTCGTAGATCGACTTCGAGAACGGGTTCGATTTCTGGAAGACCATGCCGACACGGCGGCGCAGCGTCACGACGTCGACGCCAGGCGCGTAGAGGTCTTTCCCGCCGATGGCGATCAGTCCTTCGACACGCGCGCCGGGGATGATGTCGTTCATCCGATTGATCGAGCGGAGGAACGTCGATTTGCCGCAGCCCGAGGGGCCGATCAGCGCCGTGACCTGCTTCTCCGGGATGTCGAGCTCGATGCTGTGCAGCACTTTCGACTCGCCATAGAAGAAGTTGAAATCGCGCACGACGATCTTCGGCGCATTGTGCGAATCGGTGGACTGCGAAGGCGTCACGGAAGCGGAAGCCTGTGCTGTAGTCACGACATCCATTGTAGTCATCGATGAATTCTCGAACGCGTGCGCGAACGGATGATCACGCCTGTGAGATTGAGCAGAAACGTCAGGGCCAGGAGCACGAACACCGTCCCGTAAAGCAGCGGCTTCGTCGCTTCGACATCAGGGGATTGCGTCGACAGAATCAGCACGTGATAGCCGAGGTGCATGAACTGATCGGTCACGTCTCCGGGGAGAAATGGGAGGTAGTACGCGGCACCCGTAAAGAGAATCGGCGCGACCTCACCGGCGCCGCGCGAGATCCCGAGAATCGCGCCGGTCATGATGCCGGAGATGGAGCTCGGAAGCACGACGCGGCGGATCGTTTCCCACTGCGTCGCACCGAGGGCGAGCGATGCTTCGCGCAGATCGTGCGGCACGGTGCGCAGCGCTTCTTCCGTCGCCACGATCACCGTCGGCAGTGTCAGCAGTGCGAGCGTGCATGCGGCCCAGAGCAGCGAGCCCTGACCCCACAACACTTCGCCGGGAGGCTGCGTCGCGCGGTCGATGTTGCGTCCGATGAACTGGATGAAGAAGCCGAGGCCGAAAAGTCCGAAGACGATCGAGGGAACGCCGGCGAGATTCGCGACGGCGCTGCGTGTGACGGTCGCGAGCAACGCAGACGCGGCGCGGAAGAAGAGCTTGCGACGTCCCGGCAGTCCCTTCGAAACACGGAAGCGCCGCCACGCCAGATGCAAGCCCTCGGCAGGTGTGTACTCGTGCAGATAGACCGCGGTCGCCACGCCGAGTGGAACCGCGACGACCGTCATCAGCAACACCAGCGCGGCCGTTCCGACAATCGCCGGCATGATGCCGCCTGCGGTCAGTCCCTGCTTCGGCGGCTGCGTGATGAACTCCCACGTCACGGCGCCGAAGCCGTGAATGATGATGTTGCCGACGATCACGACGAGGATCGCCAGGATGATGATCACGCTCAGCGCGAGCATGCCGATCAGGAACTTGTCGAGCACGCGGCGATCGTTGCCCGGCATCGCCGTCATGATGCCGCTCCCTGCATCCGCCGCTGCATGCCGCGGATGATCCACTGCCCGAATGTGTTGCTCACGAACGTGATCACGAAGAGCAAGGTGCCCATGAAGAACAGCGCCGAGTAGTGCGCGCCGCCGACCACGACTTCGCCCATTTCCGCGGCGATCGTCGCGGAGAGCGTGCGCAGCGGATCGAACAGCGAGAACGAAGTGATCGCGGCGTTGCCGCCGGCCATCAGCAGGATCATCGTCTCGCCGATGGCGCGTCCGAACGCAAGCACGAACGACGCGAACACCGCCGGCGCGGCCGCGGGAAGCACGACCGTCCATGCCGTTTGAAACTTCGTCGCGCCGAGCGCATACGACGCTTCGCGATACGACCGCGGCACGGCCGACAAGCCATCCTCGGAGATCGTGTAGACGATCGGCACGAGCGCGAAGCCGAGCGCGAGTCCGGCGTTGATGGCGTTCAATCGATAGGTGAAACCGAACGTGTTCTGCAGCCACGTCGCCAGCACGATCAGCGCAAAGAAACCCATCACGACGGACGGAATGCCAGCCAGCAATTCGATCACCGGCTTGATGACTTCACGCAATCGCGGCGGTGCGAATTCGGACGAAAACACTGCCGCTGCCACACCGATCGGACACGCGAAGAGCATTCCGACGAAGGTCGCCTTGAGCGTGCCGAGGATGATCGGCCAGAACGAGACCTTCGGAACCTCGGACGTCGGCTGCCAGACGAAGCGATCCATCATCGTCGCGCCTTCGCCCGACTCCACGAACATCTTCGAGAGATTCGCTTCCTTCTTCACTTCGGGGTCGGTGAAGATCGGAATGGTCTCTTTGAACGTGAAGAGGAAGATCAGGAAGATGAAGACGATCGCCACCCAGCCGGCGACCGAGAACAGACCGGTCATGACCGCGTTGAGCCGGAGCCTCCATCGCTCGCGGCGGCCGAAGACTTCTTCGTGACGCCGCTTCATTTGGTGGTCGTCGTCGCGGTCGTGTCAGTGCTGACGGTATCGGTGCTGGCGGTGTCCGTCGCGGGGCTGCTGCCCGCGGTCGTGTTCAGCGGGAAGTAGCCGACCTGCGTGACGAGCGCCTGCGCTTCCGGCGTGAGCGCCCACTGCGCGAACTTCGTCACGCGCTCCGGTGCGTTCTGCGGGTAGTAGAAGAACAGCTTGCGGCTCAGCGGATAGGTGTTGTCGGCAACCGTCGCTTCCGACGGCGCAACCGCCGGCTTCCCCTCGGCAGTGACGGCCACCGGACGCACTTCTTTCGCGTAGGCGATGCCGCCGTAGCCGATGCCGTTCTTGTCGTTGCCGACGGCGTTGATGACCGCCGCCGTGCCCTGCAGCGTCTGCACGCGCGGCGAGAAGTCTTCCTTGTTCAGAACGTGCTCGCGGAAGTAGTCATACGTGCCCGACGAGTTCTCGCGGCCGTAGAGCACGATCGTCGCGTCCGGTCCGCCGAGCTGATTCCAGTTCGTGACTTTTGCCTGGAAGATGTCCTTGAGCTGCGCCATGGTCAGCTCTTTGACCGGGCTCGCGGTGTTCACGAAGACCGCCAGCGCATCGAGCGCGACCGCTTCTTCCACGATCTCGGAGCCGCGCGCCTGCGCCGCCTTCTGCTTCTCGTCGTCTTTCATCGGACGCGACGACTGCGCGAGATCGACCGTGCCGTTGATCAGCGCCGCGATCCCGGTGCCGCTGCCGCCGCCGTTGACCTGCACCACCTGGCCGGGATTCTTCGTCATGTACTCCTCGGCGAGACGCTGGCCGAGGATGACCATCGTGTCCGAGCCCTTGATCGTGAGTGGTTTGCTGTCCGCCGCCGGTGCGGTGCCGTCGGTGGTCGTCGTCGCCTCACGTCCGCCGCACGCGGCGAGCACGAGTGAAAGGGTGAGCGTAGAGACAATTCGAGCGACTGGCTTCATGGCTGCGGAATGTAGGGGGCGGGTGTCGCGCCACGTGGCAGACCGTGTAAATTCCGTGTAAACCGGGCGCTGGCGCGCGGTTGGGATGCAGGGTTTATGGGACGAACGGAGCAGGACCTGCTCGGCTCATCTATCTGCACGGAACCAGAGAGTACGAGTCCGGTGAGGTGAAGGGAGGATCCGATGATCCGGACTTTTTGACAGTGACGCGCCGCCTCGGGTGGACGGTGGAAGTCCTGCTGGATCTACGAATCTCTGACTGCTCGCAAATTGAGATCGTTTCCGACGGGTTCATTCTGTGCCTGACTGACAACCCTGCTGATCCCAGGATGCGGGCGCGCTTCGGAACACATTGCGTGGAGATCAGGAACCCCGAGGCTTTCCTGACTGTGCTGACCGCACGCGTTGTAGCAGCAGCAATCAGCCTTGCCCTGTTCGTCGCGCCCGGCCAAGTGCTACCAGTGACCTACGGCACTCGAACGTATTCCGGCCCTGACCTAGCCCCAGACTTGTTCGCGAGAAAGCCGCCCGATCTGGCATACGAACGCGAACACCGATTGATTTGGCTACCATATAGTCGACTCGTGGACGCGCTTCCTGAACGACTTCGCGTGACCTGCTACGCCAGCGCACCTTTCTTACGCCGCATCTCGTGATTTGCCCTGCATCAATCACGGCAAGGATCACGCGATCCGAAGTCTTCGCGTGAGCGCCGCGGGCTCGGCGCTTCCGGGGCCTGGCCGCCCAGGCGATGGAGCTCCTTTCTGCCCCGTGCGAGCTCGCGAAGTTCTACGAAACGCTGCCGCGCGACTCAGACGAATCGGTCCACGGTTGTCTGTGCGGCAGCGCGAGAAACACGCCTTTCGGTTCGACGGTAGCGGAGCCGGTAACGCCTACCGCTTATCGAGTTGCCACACCCGTTCAACAGGAAGCAACGCGCGTCGACGGCCAACGATGGTGACGTGGACTTTCTGAAGCTCCACGACCTGCCGCACCTTCTCCGGCAGGCTCAATGCCACGCGTCCGCGCCGGAGATTGCTCTTTCCTTCTCGCAGTCGATTCGTGCTCATCGCTGAGGTAGGTGCAGTTTAAATCGCTCCAGCAGATCTTCGAGCAACGCCTGATCCAGATTCCCTTCATCCAGCAGGGTCGCGACCCGCTCCAGCCGCTTCCGGGTTCGTGCGGTTTCTTCGAGATACATCCCGATCAGATATTCGGGCCGAATGACACGGACTGGTTGCCCGTCGTAGTCGAGGAGAGCCGCCTCACGAACCGCTTCTTCTGCAAGGGCGTTGTGGGCAGGAATCACCTGGACTGGCACTCCCGAGATCGTGATGTGCTCATCCTGTTCGGCGTACCCATGCGCACGTGCCCACGCATAGATCGGATCGAGCGACACGAGCAGTGCGACGACACATCGGCGGCACACGCGGCACCGACGTCAACGGCCTGCTCGCCGACTGGTCGACGAAAGCCGACGCGACCTTTCGCCGCGCCCTGCAAAGACTCGATGCTGTCGGTCACGATCTCGATCTCGTGCAGGTCCGCGCGCGACTGCTGCAGGAAGAGACGGTCGCGCATGTCGGTGAAGCGACGAACCGCAACATCTATTTTCTGTCGGTCGTCACGGCGCTGCTGCTGCCGATCAGCGTCATCACCGGCGTCTTCGGGATGAACGTCGGCGGGCTGCCGTTCCTTCAGTCCGAGAGCGGTTTCGCGTGGACGATGTCTCTGATGGGCGCGACGCTCGTCGCAACGATTTTCATCCTGCGCTGGCGGCGATTGCTGTAGCCGTAACCGCGCAGCTTGACCGCTCCTTTACCGTCGATTCGCACGGCGGCCACCACCGCCCGCTATCACTGTTGGCGGAGGAACGCCGGCAATGATCACGCGATCGGAAATCTTCGACATGAACGCCGCGGGCTCGCCGCTTTCGGGGCTGGCCGCGCAGGCGGTGGAGCATCTTTCGGGCCTGCGCGAGCTCGCGAAATTCTACGAAACGCTGCCGCGCGATTCCGATGAATCGTTCCTCGAGGTCGTGCGCCGCGAGCTCGGACTGGCTTGCGACGTCACGGCCGGTGATCTCGCGCGCATTCCGCGCAGCGGGCCGGTGGTCGTCGTTGCGAATCATCCGTTCGGCGCAGCGGAAGGAATCGTGCTCGCCCGCGTCCTCGGCATCGTCCGCAATGACGTGCGCCTTCTCGCGAATCAACTTCTCGGTCGCATCCCGGAGTTGCGCGACAATCTGATCCTCGTCGATCCGTTCCATCCCGGCGCGTCTCGTCCGAACGTGAGCGGCCTGCGTCGCGCGATCGCACATGTCGCACGCGGCGGCATGCTCGCGACGTTTCCGGCCGGCGCCGTTTCTCATCTGCAGCTCGAGAAGATGACCGTGGTCGATCCCGAGTGGAACGTCGCCATCGCGCGTCTCGTGCGACGCACCAAGGCGACGGTGCTGCCCGTTTACTTCCCCGGCACCAACGGGCCGCTCTTTCAGCTCGCCGGACTGCTGCATCCGAACCTAAGCACGGCGCTGCTCGCCCACGCACTGCTCGACCGCCGCCACACGAGAATCGAGATGCGCATCGGACGCCCGATCGCGTTCTCGCGCATCGCGCATCTGCAGAGCGACGAGGAAATGATCGTGCACCTGCGGCGGCGCACGTATCTGCTCGCGAATCGCACATGCACCGGCGTGGCGCAGCCGCGGCCGAATCGCAAAGGCGCGATGATCGCGCCTGCGCATCCCGGCGAGGCACTCGCACGCGAAGTCGACGCACTGCCTTCGAGTGCGCTTCTCGTATCGAGCGGCGAGCTCGATGTCCTGCTCGCCACACCCGAGCGCATCCCGATCCTGCTTCGCGAGATCGGACGACTGCGCGAGATCACGTTCCGCGCCGCCGGGGAAGGCTCAGGCAACGCCGTCGATCTCGATGCGTTCGACGCCTTCTACTCGCACCTCTTCCTCTGGAATCGCGCGAAGCGTGAGCTCGCCGGCGCGTACCGTCTCGGCGTCGTCGATCCGATCGTGCGGCGCTACGGCATCTCGGGGCTCTACACCTCGACACTGTTCCGCTATTCGCCCGCGTTCTTCAAAGCGCTCGGAGCGCATGCGGTGGAGATGGGCCGTTCGTGGGTCGCCGCCGAGTATCAGAAGAGCTACTCGCCGCTGCTGCTGCTCTGGAAAGGGATCGCCACCTTCGTCGCGAGGAATCCCGAATCGTGCGTGCTCTTCGGACCCGCAAGCATCTCGAACGACTACGCCCCCAGCTCACGCGCGTTGATGGCGCGCTATCTCCTCGATGCCGTTGCCGCGAAAGAATTGATGCCGCACGTCGCACCGCGTGCACCGTTCCGCGCCGCACGCAATCTCGAACCGGCCTCGGATTTCGAAGAGCTGCAGGAACTGCTGCAGGAAATCGAGAACGGACAACGCGCGCTCCCAGTACTGCTGCGGCAGTACCTCAACGTCGGCGGTCGCGTGGCCGCGCTGAATGTCGATCGCCAGTTCAGCGACGTGCTCGATGCGCTCGTAGTCGTCGATCTGCGCGCAACGCCCGAGAAGATGCTCGCGCGCTACATGACGCCGGACGGCGCACGCACGTTCCTCGAACATCACGGAACTTCGTAGTTGTCGGTTCTCGGTTGTCGGTTGTCTGGAAATCAGCGCGAGAACCCACCGACAACCGACAACCGACAACCGACAACGGCGAAGCGCGAAAGCGCTAGCCCTCCGGCTCGTTCTCCGGATCGATCGTCGTCATCTCCGCCATCATCATGTTCTCCGAGTGCGCGCTCGTGATCGCACCCTTCGGCATCGCCGCCGCGGCAGCGATCAACGCAACGGCAACGACGACCGCGCAGACCGCGAAAATCGTGCGCAGCGTCGCCTCGAGCGCGGACTGCAGCGCCGCGAGCTCCGCGGGTGCGATGTGCGCGCGCGCTTCCGGATTCACGAGCGCGTTCGGATCGTGCGAGTACGCGGCGAGGCCGGCCGCGAGGAACGCGCCGAGGAGTGCCACGCCGAGCGCGCCGCCGATGGAGCGTGAGAATTGATTGAGCGACGTCGTGATCCCGAGTTGCGCGCGCGGCACGGCGTGTTGCGATGCGATGAGCAGCGTCAGCATCGAGAGGCCGAGGCCGGCGCCGATGAAGACCAGCTCCGTCATCAGAATCCAGCGCGGGGTGTCGTGCGTGAACATCGCCAGCGCGGTGAAGCCGCCGAGCATGGACGTCAATCCGACCACGACGATCAAACGCGTCCCCATGCGCATCAGCAGGCGCCCACCGACGATCGATGCGAGCACCCACGACAGCATCAGCGGCGTGAGAAACGAGCCCGCCTGCGTCGCCGTCGCGCCGAACACGCCCTGCGCCATCAACGGCACGAACGTGATCGCCGCGAACATCACGATGCCGGCGAGAAAGCCGACCGTGATCGCCACGCTCACGACGCGATTGCGCAACAGCGCCAGCGGCACGATCGGATCGATCGCGCGTTTCTCGATACGGATGAACAACGCGAACAGCAACGCCACCGCCGCGATCAGCGTGAGGCTCAGCGGACGCAGGAGACGCTCCGGTGCGCTGCCTTCGCCGAAGACGAGAAGCAGCATCGTCACGGCGGCGGTCAATACAGCTGCGCCCGCGTAGTCGATCGACGGACGTTCCGTGCGTTTCGGCTCGATCAGGCCGAAGCCGATGATCGCGGCGGCCGCGATACCGACCGGCAGATTGATCAGGAACACCCAGCGCCACGACAGCTGATCGGTGATGAAGCCGCCGACGAGCGGACCGAAGACGCTCGATATGCCCCACACGCCGCTGAACAGCCCCTGCATCTTCGCGCGCTCTTCGAGCGTGAAGATGTCGCCAATGATCGTCATCGCCAGCGGCACGAGCGCGCCCGCGCCGACGCCCTGCACCGCGCGCCAGATGATCAGCTGCGTCATCGTCTGCGCGACTCCGCACAACGCCGAACCGACGAGAAAGATCAACACGCCGATCTGAAACAGCCGACGCCGTCCGAAGAGATCGGAGAGCTTGCCCCAGACGGGCACGGTCACGGTCGACGTGAGCAGATACGCGGAGAAGACCCAGCTGTAGTGCGCGAGTCCGCCGAGGGCGGCGACGATGGTGGGCATGGCGGTGCCGACGACGGTTCCTTCGAGCGCGGCGAGGAGCATGCCGGTCATCACACCGGCAGTAACGAAGCGGCGACGCCGCCGGGACATCTCGATCATGGCGGGGTGCATTTTGCACGACCTGCGCCGTCCACGCGCTATCCTTGCGATCCCGGTGAGTGAACTCCTCTTCAATCGCGAACTGAGCTGGCTCGAGTTCAACCGGCGCGTGCTCGCGGAAGCCGAAGAGAAGAGCGTCCCGCTCCTCGAGCGCGTGAAGTTTCTCGCCATCACGGCGAACAATCTCGACGAGTTTCTGATGGTGCGCATGGGCGCGATCCGCACGCTCATCGCCGGCGGCGCGCGCGACCGCTCGCCCGACGGCATGACGCCGAAACAGCAGCTCAAAGCGATCCGCGATCGCGTGAAAATGCTCTTGCGCGACATGTATCGCGTACACGACAAGCTCCTGCCCGAACTGCGCAGATCGGGCATCCGCGTCGACTCCGCGCAGGCGTTGACGAAAAAGCAGCAGGCCGCGCTCGCGGAAGAATTCGCGACGCACATCGCGCCGATCCTCACGCCGCTCGCGTTCGATCCCGGTCATCCGCTGCCGTTTCTTGCGAGCGGCGCGCTCAATCTGGCGGTGCTGCTCAGCACCGGCAGCGAGACGCATACCGCGTTCATCAAAGTCCCGAAGCTCCTGCCGCGCTTCATCGAGGTGCCCGGCACGACGCAGCGCTTTCTGCCGATCGAAGAGCTGATCCGCCAGCACGCGTCGTACTTTTTCCCCGGCCTCGACGTGCGCGAAGTGGTCGCGTTTCGCGTCATCCGCAACGCCGACGCGCTGCTGCGCGAAGACGAAGTCGAAGATCTGCTCGAATCGGTCGAGACCGAATTGCGACGCCGCGATCGCAAGGAAGTCGTCTGGATGGAAGTCGCCTCGAACCCGCACGACGAAGTCCTCGGCCTCCTCACGCGCGAGCTCGAGGTCGCGCGTGAAGATATCTTCTTCACGCCCGGCCTGCCGAAGCTCAGCGATCTGATGGAGATCTACGCGAAGTCCGAGAAGCCGTCCCTGCTCGACGAGCCGTTCAATCCGCGCATGCCCGCGGCGCTGGCGACGAGCGACGACATCTTCTCGATCATCCGCGCGGGCGACGTGCTGCTGCATCGTCCGTACGATTCATACAACGCGGTCGCGGAGCTCGTGCAGAGCGCGGCCGACGATCCAGACGTCATCGCCATCAAGCAGACGCTCTATCGCACGGAGCCCGGCTCCGTCGTTGTCGAAGCCCTCGCACGCGCGGCCGAAAACGGCAAGCAGGTGACGGCGATCGTCGAGGTGCAGGCGCGCTTCGACGAGGAGCGCAACATCGCCTGGGCACGGCGCCTCGAAGAAGCAGGCGTGCAGGTCGTGTACGGCATGATCGGCATCAAGACGCACGCGAAGGTGCTGCTGGTGATCCGCCGCGAAGGTGACACGCTGCGCCGCTACGTGCACCTCTCGACCGGCAACTACAACGCGCGCACGTCGAAGCTTTACACCGACGTCGATCTGTTCACCTGCGATCCCGGTTTCGGCGAGGACGCCGCGCAGCTCATGAACCTCATCACCGGCTACAGCACGGCGTCGGCGCAGGATCTGTTCGAACACGATCCGCTGCGCTGGCGCTGGAAGAAACTGATCGTGTCGCCGACCGGCTATCACGCGTGGGCGCTGCGGATGATCGAGCGCGAAGCACGACACGCACGCGAAGGTCGCCCCGCGCAGATCATCGCGAAGATGAACTCGCTCGTGGAGCCGCGCGTCATCGATGCACTGGAGCGCGCGGCCGCGGCCGGCGTGAAAATCGACCTCATCGTGCGCGGCATCTGCTGCCTCGTCCCGCGCGAGAACATCCGCGTGACGTCGGTGATCGATCGTTTTCTCGAACACACACGCATCCTGCTCTTCCGCAACGGCGGCGCGACGGAGATGTACGCGACCAGCGGCGACTGGATGCCGCGCAACTTCTTCCGCCGCATCGAAGTGACCTGGCCGATCCTCGACCCACGTCTCAAGGAGCGCGTCGAGCTGCAGATCCTCGGCACCACGCTCGCCGACGACGCCAAAAGCTGGCGCCTGCAACCCGACGGCACGTATCGCCGTCGCAAAGCCTCACCGGGACCGGTGCGCAGTCAGCAGCGCTTCATCGAGCTGGCGAGGGCGGAGGCGGTGAAGATTGAGCCTGGGGTGGGGCGGAGGAAGGCTGGGAAGAAGAAGAAATTGAAAATTGAAAATTGAAAATTGAAAAATCGGAAGTTCGGTCGCGCAGGTTGTGCTTCCGATCTTTCAATTTTCAATTTTCAATTCCGCTTACGCCGCGCCTTCCTTCGAATCTTCGGCGCCTGCTCGATCGCCGCGTCATACGGCCCCAGCGCCACCGCCTCGGCACGCGTGATCTCGATGAACCGCTGCTGGCTCGAAATGCCGCCGCGACGCGGTGTCCACTTGCCGTCCGGCTGCAGTTCCCACGACGATCCGCCATCGGCGAGCGAGACCTCCAGGATCTTCTCCGCGCGCTCGCGCATGATCGGATCGAGCAAGGGGAACATCACTTCGACGCGGCGCACGAAGTTGCGCGGCATCCAGTCGCCGCTCGAAAGATAGATCTCCGCCGCGCCTGCGTTCTCGAATCGAATCACGCGCGAATGCTCGAGAAAACGGTCGACGATCGAGATCACGCGGAGGTTCTCGCGCGGCACGAGCGAACAGATCGCGCGCACGATCAGGTCGATCTTTACGCCCGCGTCAGCGGCGCGATAGAGCGCGTCGATGACGACGGGATCGACGAGCGAGTTCAGTTTCGCCGCGATGCGCGCGGGCTTCTTCTCTTTCGCATGCTTCGTCTCGCGATCGATTTTCGCGACGAGCACACCTCGGTAATCGAACGGCGCGATGGCGAAGAGCTTCCATTGCGGACGCGCACCGGGACGTTCGAGCACCTGCGCGAGGCTGCTCGCCGAAAACCCGGTGAGCACGTTCATCAGCTGCGACGCTTCCTGTCCGACCGCGTCGTTCGCGGTCAGCAGATCGAGGTCGGTGTACACGCGCGCCGTGTCGACGTTGTAGTTGCCGGTCGACAGATGCACGTAATGCCGCAATCCGCTGTTTTCACTGCGGACGACGATGCACATCTTCGCGTGCGCCTGAATGCCGACCAGGCCATACACGACCTGCGCGCCCGCATCGTGCAACCGCGCGGCCATGGCGATGTTCTTCTTCTCCTCGAAGCGCGCCTGCAGCTCGATCACGACCGTGACCTGCTTGCCGTTCATCGCCGCCATCACGAGCTTGTCGATGACGGGCGAGTCTTCATCCGTCTGATACAGCGTCTGCTTGATCGCCACGACCGCGGCATCCGTCGCCGCGGCGTGCAGCAGCTCGACGATCGCCGTGAATGAATCGTACGGACGGTGCAGCAAGACATCGCGCTCGCGAATGATCGAGAAGATGTCCGCCGTCGTCGCGAGCCGCAGCGGCAGCCGCGGATTGAACGGCGGATAGAACAGCGCGGGGATGTCGACGCTGTCGCAGATGTCGATCAGATCGCGAATGGGCATGAAGCCCGGCACGCGATAGACGTCTTCGTCGCGAGTGCGCGTGCCGGCCGTGAGCGCGCGCACCATGTCGTCCGCGGCGCGATCGTCGATCTCGAGAAAAACGACCTGCTTCCGCTCGCGGCGCCGCAGTTCGGCTTCGACGGAATCGCGCAGATCCTCGACTTCGTCGCGATCGATGCTCAGCTCCGAATTACGAATCACGCGAAACAACACCGCGCCGCGCAGATCGAGCGCGGGGAAGAAGTGGTCGAGATGCGCCATCACGAGCGATCCGATCGGCACGAAACGCACGGTCTCTCCCGTCGACGGCACGCGGATGAACCGCGGCAGCAACGGCGGCAGTTTGAGCAGCACGAGATGTTCACCGCTGCGCTGCGACTCCACCGTCACCGCGATGTTGAGGCTGAGGTTCGCGACGAACGGAAACGGATGGCCGGGATCGATCGCCAGCGGCGTCAACATCGGCGCGACGGCATCGCGGAAATATTCGGTCAGCTTTGCCTGCTCGTCCGCGGCGAGATTGCGGAACTCTTCGATGAGCACGCCCCGGCCTCGGAGCTGCGGCTGGAGCTGTTCGTTGAAGCAGCGGTACGTGTCGGCGAGCAGCTCGCGCGTTCGCGCACGCATCAACGTCATCTGTTCCGTCGGCAGCAGCCCATCCGCCGTACGTTCGGAGATGCCGGCGTCGATGAGATCGCGCGTCGCACCGACGCGGACCATGAAGAACTCGTCGAGGTTGCGCGAGCAGAACGCCAGAAAACGCAGCCGCTCCAGCAGCGGCACCTCGGCATCCTCCGCTTTCGCGAGCACACGCCTGTTGTAGTCGAGCCGGCTCAGCTCGCGGTTCAGCAGGGGAATCGTCTTCGTGGCCACCACTCAGGGCGAATTCTAGGGGTTGTCGGTCCAGGCCGACGTAAAGTCGGGGACAACAGCGCACGACGACACGCGTTATCGTGCGTCTGTGGCATACGCGTTCGAACAGCACGAGCCGGTTTCCGTGGCCATCCCGCGGATCATGAACGAGCAGATCGTTCGCGCGCGCGAACATCTGACCGACACGAACCTGCGGCCGGAAAAGCGCGTGCACGAGGCGCGAAAACGTTTCAAGGAAACCCGCGCGCTGCTGCGTTTAGTGCGCAAGCCGCTCGGCGAAATGTTCGCGAGCGAGAACGCGTGGTATCGCGACATCGGACGCGATCTCTCCGCAGTCCGCGACGCTGACGCCGTGCTGGAAGCAGTCGGCAAGCTCGAGCTGCCAAGCCTGGTGCGCACGCGAGTCCGTCGCACGCTGAACAAAAATCGCACGCACCCGCCGGTCGAAGGGCTCATCGCGAATGCCGAAAAGCAGCTCGTGATGGCGCAGTCGCGCATCGCGCTCTGGCCGCGTTTCGACGATTCGTTCGACACGCTCGCGGACGGCCTGCGCCAGAACTATCGCGGCGGCCGGTTGGCGATGAAGGACGCCAATGCGCCCGATGAGCTGCACGAGTGGCGCAAGTTCGCCAAGACGCACTGGTATCACGTGCAGCTCCTGCGCAACCTCTGGCCGGCGGTCATGAAAGCGTACGGCGGCGCCCTCGACGATCTCTCCGACGCACTCGGCGATCATCACGATCTGCACGTTCTCGGACGCAGCATCGACCCGCCGCCGCAGGAACTGCTCGACGCCATCGCCGCAAAGCAGAAGGAGCTCGAGCACGAGGCCGCGGAGCTGGGCGCGCGCATCTACGCGGAGAAGCCGAATGCCTGGCTGGCGCGAATGCGGAATACCTGGAGCGCATGGCGCAGGAACTGATTCGTCGCATCGACGCGAGACCGGCAGGGCGCCTGATCGTGATCGGCGACATTCACGGCTGCTACGAGGAGTTGCGTGAGCTGCTGACGCGAGTTGCACCCGGTGCAAACGATCTCGTGATGTCGGTCGGCGACATCGTCACGAAGGGACCTGCGGCCGATCGTTGTCTCGATCTCTGGCGCGACCGCGGCTACCTCGCGGTGCGCGGCAACAACGAGCTCAAGACGCTCGCCCGCGCGCGTCCGCTGCTGCGTCTCTTCGCACGCGAAGAAGTGATGCATCGCGCCGACCTGCTGCTGTACATCCGTTCGTGGCCGCTCGTCATCGATTTTCCGAGCGAGAACGTGACCATCGTGCACGGCGGTTTCCTGCCGCACATGAACGTGATCCAGGAAGACATCGAGCGCGAACGCGACGTGATCCCCGAGCTGCGCTGGATTCGCAAACAGAACGGCGAATGGCGCCCGATCGCGAAAGAGAAGAAGAAAAAGGACGACGTGCTCTGGTCCGAGAAATGGCGCGGCGACCGTTTCGTGCTGTACGGCCACACGCCTTTACGCGAGCCGCGACGCGACAGGATGGCGTTGGGACTCGACACCGGCTGCGTGTACGGCGGCGCGCTCACCGCCGCGATTTACGACGACGGTGATTGGAAGACGATGAGCGTGAAGGCGAAGCGCAAATACGCGGCGTGACTCACTCCTCCAGCTTGCGCAGCACGCGCGGCGACAACAACCACTCCAGCGTCGCCGTCCCATCCGGCGCGATCCGCACACCGTACCCGCCACCCTTTTTCAACTCGAGCTTCGACGCATCGACGCCAGTGAGCGCGGCCATGTTCGCGGTCAGCGTCGGCTCGTGACCGACGAAGATCACGCGCTTCTCTTCGATCTTCTGCACGAGCGCCACGAACTGCTTCGTGGCAACACCCGGCGACAGCACATCGGTCGTGTTGATGTTCACGCGCGATTTGTACCCCTTCGACACCCAAAGCGCCGTTTGCACCGCACGCAAGAGCGGGCTGGTGTAAATCGCCTGCGCCTTCGGCAACACGCGTTCGAGACCGCGCGCGATCTCTTTCATCCGCGCGTGTCCCTCACTCGTCAGCCCGCGATCCTCATCCTTCTTCTCCGGCGAAGGATCCTCGGCGATCCCGTGTCGCAGCAGCACGATGAATCGCTCTTCGGCTGGCGGTTTGCGAGGCGGGGCCTTTTTCCTAGGAGCTGCTTTCTTCGACGTCGACATGGCAATCGAATACCTTTCCGAAGTACTTCGCCCGGCGGACCGCTGTTTCCAGCTCGACATCCGCATCGCCGCGCAGGCGCGGCCGGAACGTGATCTTCCCATTCGTCACTTCGACGCTGACGTCGCGCACCGCGCGGCGGCGTCCGCGATCGAGCCCGTCCGCAATGCGCAGAATCGAGGCGAGCTTGGTCACGACATCGCGCTGCGCCGGCGAGAGCTGCACGAAGTTGTCGTGCTCGTCGGACGGCGTGGCCTTGCGGTAGTACCGCGCCACATTCGCAACGACCGCAACCTGGTCGGTCGTGAATCCACGCAGCCCCGCATGGCTGATCAGGTAGTACGAGTGTTTCTGATGATCCTGATACGACACGTGCATTCCCACTTCGTGCAGCAGCGCCGCGTACTCGAGCAGCTCTCGTTCGCCCGTACGAAAGCGATGCACGTCCTGCGTCTGATCGAAGATGCGCAGCGCCAGACGTGCTACGTGCGTAGCATGCGCGCGCTCGACGTCGCTGCGCTCGACGAGGCCGAGAACCGACGATCGCCGCACGCTGCCACGATCCTTGCGCGGCGCGCGCTGATCGTCGAGCACGTACTCGACGATGCCTTCGCGCAGCGCTGCATCGCATGCGCGCAGCTGTTCGATCTCGAGCTTGCGCATGATCTCGTCGAGCACGATTGCGCCGGCGAGAATCGTTTCCGCGCGTCGTTCATCGATGGAAAAACGGCGGACGCGCTCTGCGACGGAAAGCGGTGTGAACGCATCGATCAGCTCGCGCAGACGCTTGCGCGACAACCAGCGCAGCCCTGACGCCATCGACTCGTTGCCGTTCGCTGCGAGAGCCGCCAGCGCGGCGATGGTGCCCGACGTGCCGACGGAGAAGTCGAATCCGAGGGCGCCGATGCGTTGCAGGGGCTTCTTCAGCAGCTTGCGCACGTACTTGCGACAGTCGTCGATCATCGCCGGCGTGGCCGCGTCGTGCAGCGAGAACATCTGCGCCATGCGCAGCGCGCCGACCGGCTCGCTGGCCGTGAGGTAGACCTCTTCCGCCGTGCCGACGATCAACTCGACGCTGCCGCCGCCGATGTCGATCACGAGCGATGTGCCGCCGTGAAAATCGATCGCGGAGCGGACGGCGCGATAGATGTAGTCCGCTTCTTCCTCGCCGGAGATCACACGGATGCGGATGCCCGATGCCTTCTCTGCCGCGGTGATGAAGCGCCGGCCGTTCGGCGCTTCACGGATCGCGCTCGTGGCAACGGCCACGACGTCGTGTACCTTCCAGCGCTCCGCGACTCCGGCCATGCGGCGCAGGGCCTCGATGCCGCGCTCGACGGCGTCTTCCGTCAGCGGCCGGCCTTCGAGGCTCCCGCGCCCGAGCTGGACCATGTCCTTCTCTTTGTCGATGACGCGATAGCCGTGCTTCTGCTGCTCGACCACGATCATGTGGATCGAGTTCGTCCCGACGTCGATGGCCGCGATGCGTTTGCGTGGCACGCGGCGATTATGAGGCGTCATGCTCGGTTGGGGGCTGCGTCAAAACGTACCGACAGGGCAGCCGTACGTGCACCGGCGGAGCGACCAGCGCAGCCGGCCGTGCCGGCCGTCACTTGATCGGAAAATATCCAACCTTTGAAACGATCGCCTGTCCCTCTGGTCCCGTCGCCCAGTCGATGAACGACTTCATGTCCTTCGACGGCTTCACGCGCGTGTAGAGATAGAGAAAGCGGCTGATCGGATACTGCCCGTTGCGCACCGTCTCGAGCGACGGCAGGATGGCCGGGCTCTTGTCGTCCTTCTTCACCGCCGCGAACCTGATGCCTTTTGCGTACGCCGCGCCGCCGTAGCCGATGCCGTTCGGATCGTTCGCCACGGCGTTCACGACGGCTGCCGTTCCCTGCAGCGTCTGCGCGCGCGGCGTGAAATCCCTGCCCATCAGGACGTTGTCCTTGAAGTACTGGTACGTGCCGGACGAGTTCTCGCGCGAGTAGATGATGATCGTCGCGTCCTTGCCGCCGACCTGATTCCAGTTCGTGAACTTGCCGGTGTAGATGTCGCGGATCTGCGCGAGCGTCAGCTCCTTCACCGCGTTGCTCGCGTTGAGATAGACCGACAGACCGTCGCGCGCGATCGGATACGCGTAGCCGGTGGTCGCGAAACGCTGCTTCAGTTTGTCGATCTCGCTCGTACGGATCGGACGCGACGATGCGGCGATGTCGGTCGTGCCGTTGATCAGCGCGGCGATGCCGACGCCCGATCCACCACCGGTGACCTGAATCATCGTGCCGGGCGTCTTCGCCATGAACGTCTCGGCCAGACGCGCGTTCATGATGACCATCGTGTCCGAGCCTTTGATCGTGACCGGTTTTGCGGCGAACAGCGGCAACGCGATCGCGGCCGCGAGAATGAAGTTCAGTGTTTTTTTCATGGTTGGTCTCCCGAATTAGTCTCAGAGTCTCAGAGTCTCAGAGTCGCAAAGTCTCAGAGAACTGCGTCTCAGGCGGCCTCTCCTCTGAGACTCTGCGACTGTGAGACTCTGCGACTGATTTAGAACGAGTACTGGTAGCGAAGCGTGAACACGTTGTCGTCCGGATCGCTCGCTTCGGTTTCGATGAACTCGTAGCTCGCCATCACCTTGCTGTTCGCATCCCAGTGAAAGATGTACGTCGGGTTGATGGTGCGAACGGCGTTGTTGTCGAGGTCCGTGTCGGGGTCGTAGTCGTCGATGCGCACGACCGCCTGATGCCGCGTGCCGAGGTTCTGGATCGCGTAGAAGTACCAGCCGTCGACGTCCTGCGAGACCGAGCGCGTCGTGCCCGACGACGGCGCCTGCTTGCCGGTGATGTACTCACCGCGCAGTCCGAGGCCGGGGATGGGCGTCGCCCACTGCACGTCGAGGCCCTGACGTTCCTTCTCGAACTCGATGCCGCGCGTGTTGGTGCTGGTCGGAACGAGATCGGAGCCGCGATAGATCGACGCGCCGACGTCCACCGCACCGAAGCTGTAGCCGAGGCGGCCGACGAGGTCTTTGCGTTTGTTGAAATCGAACGACTGGCTCGTGCCCGTGCCGTTGACGATCGCGACGCGATAGCTCAGACGATCGCCGAGCCCGAGGCCGGAGAGCATGACGCCGCGGTCGCGCTCACCGGGGAAAAGCGTGCGCACGGGACGCGAGCGCTCCGGAACTTCGCGCGAGCTCGATGAATACATGATCTCGAACCCGAACGGCCAGTTGAACTGGCCGGCGGTGAGCGTGTGCTTCCACGTCGTCCACGGCTCGGTGAACTCGACGTAGCCGTCTTTCAGCACGACACCGGAGCTGGTGATGTCCGGCTGCAGCACGAAGCGCGACGTCGGGCTGACCTGATACGTGAACTTGAGGCGCGCGCGGCGGATCGAGAACTGATCGAGATTGCGCGTCGCGGTCGGGCTCGTGAGCTCGTTCGTCGAGCGCTCGTCGTTAAGGTACTGCGCCTGCAGATAGCCGGTGATGCGCATCCGGTTGAGGTTCTCGAGCGAGTTGCGCATCTCGGTGAACGCCTCGCCGAAGCTGTCGAGCTTTCCTGCCAGCTCTTCGGTCGTAGGCGGTGGCGGAGCTTCAGGCTCCGGAATTTCGATTGTTTGCGCTTCCTCTGCCGGCGGCTCCGGAGGAGGCGGCGGTTCCTGCGCGTACACCGATG
>DASYLL010000375.1:0-12863 GCA_036009605.1 Thermoanaerobaculia bacterium
CGATCGTGAGTGAATACGCCGGCTGATTGTCCGCGAGGATCTTGCCGTTGCGGTCCATGATCAACCCGCGCTTCGCAGGAATCACGATCTCGCGCAGCGCATTGGACTCCGACAGGCCGCGGTATTTCTCCGCCTGCACCCCCTGCACGAACCAGAACGATCCTGCGAGGAACACGAAGACCGCCACGATGCCCCAGAGGACGGCGTTGATGCGGAACTGCAGGAACTTCTGATCGTCTCGATATACGCGCATTGGGAAGGTTTTCAGTTCTCAGTTGTCGGTTGTCTGTGAGGTTTCGTCAAGGTGAAAAGGCACGGACAACCGACAACCGAGAACTCGAAGCTACCAGGCGGCGGGCCGCCGGGTGGCTTCGATTGGTTCTTCACGCAAGAACAGTGTCAACAATTGATAGACGAGCATTCCGAAGAGCAGGGTGAAGATGGTCTTGACGAGCAGCGCCTGTTCGAACATCTCGATCTTCTGTTTCACGAGGATGCTGATCAGGATGTAGATCACGAGCTCGTTCACGATCACGGCGCCGCCGAGGCAGGCGCCGAAGGCGAGCGTGCCGCGGAGCGCCAGGCGCGAGTTGATGTACGCGACGGTGTACGCGCAGACCGTGAGCGAGAACGCGTGCAGACCGAACATGGCGTTCGAGTACGCGTCCTGCACGAAGCCGGCGAGCACGCCCGCGGCGATGGCGCCGAGGATGTTGCCGCCCATCGAGTAGTAGACCACCAGGATGATGTACGGATTGAAGAACGCCAGCGCGTTCGGATAGAACTTGTCGAGCAGCGAGTGCAGGGTCAGAGCGATCAGCAGTCCGATCGCGAAACGGAGCCACCTCAAGGTGCGTACCTCACGACGGACGGCGAGATTTTTCGTGTGTGGATGACGATCACTTCTTCGATCGTCCCGAAATCGGCGGCCGGCTTCACCGTCACGATCTTGAACAGCGACTGCCCCGGCTCAGCGCGGACGACCGTGCCGATGGTGATGCCGCGCGGATAAACGCCGTCGATGCCGGCGGTGAGAATGCGATCGCCGGGCTGGACGTCGGAGAGCGCGGGGATGTCGAAGAGCTGCACGGCCGTGCTGCCGTTGCCGCGCACGACGCCCTGGCGTCGCGTGCGCTCGACGAGCGCGCCGACCGAGCAGTTGTTGTCGGTGACGAGTTGCACTTTGGCGAGATCTTTCGTGGTGAGCACGACGCGGCCGACGAGACCGTTCGCGTTGGCGATGACGTCATTGACCATCACGCCGTCGTCCGACCCCTGATCGATGATGATCGATTTGAAGCGGCCTGCGGTGTCGAGCATGATCGTCTGCGCCATCGACGTCTGCAGATCGAACTTCTCCGCGTACGCGAGCAGCGCGCGCATCCGCTTGAGATCTCCCTCCGACTGCCGGAGCTTGAGATTCTCGGTCGTGAGCGCGCCGACTTTGCGTCGCAGCTCGAGGTTCTCGTTCACGGCGCGACGCATGTCGACATAGCCGTAATGGATGTCCTGCGCGGCGGTACCGACCCAGTTCACGAACTTCGGCACGGGCGAGAAGATCGTCATCACCGCCCGCTCGAACATGGTGCGTGACTCGCCGACGTACCGCGTCTGCGAGCTCACGCTCATGAGGAACAGCAGCAATACGAGAACGACGATGAAAATCAGCGTCGGTCGGCGAGGGATTACGTCTGTCGGGACTGCCATATCGCGAACGCCGAGTTGAGCAGATTCCGGGCCACTTGCGTTGATGTTGTGAGTTGTCGGTTGTCGGTTATCCGTGAAGCATCGCCAGCGCGATGACGCACAGACAACCGAGAACCGACAACCGAGAACGATTACTCGATGGAGATTTTGCGCAACAGGTTAAAGTCAGTGAGCATCTGTCCCGTGCCGAGTGCCACGCACGCCAGCGGATCTTCGGCGAGCGTCACCGGCAGGCCGGTTTCTTCGCGCAGGCGGCGATCGAGGTTCTTCAGCATCGAGCCGCCGCCGGCGATGATGATGCCTTTGTCCATGATGTCGGCGGAAAGCTCGGGCGGTGTGCGCTCGAGCGCGACGCGGACCGCTTCGACGATCGTGGCCACGGTCTCGGAGAGCGCTTCGCGGATTTCTTCGTCGCTGACGACGAGCGTCTTGGGAACGCCTTCCACGAGGTCGCGTCCCTTGATCTCCATCGTCATCTCTTCATCGAGCGGGAACGCCGAGCCGATCTCCATCTTGATCTGCTCCGCGGTGCGCTCGCCGATGAGGAGGTTGTACTTGCGTTTGATGTACTGAATGATCGCGTCGTCCATCTCGTTGCCGGCGACGCGCACAGAGCGCGAGTAGACGATGCCGGCCAGCGAGATCACGGCCACGTCGGTCGTGCCGCCGCCGATGTCGACGATCATGTTTCCTGTCGGATCGGTGATTGGCAGTCCCGCCCCGATCGCCGCCGCCATTGCCTGCTCGATCAGATAGACCTCGGTCGCACCCGCGCGCAGCGCAGAGTCCTTGACCGCGCGCTTTTCGACCTGCGTGATCTCCGAGGGGACCGAGATGACGATGCGTGGCTTCACCAGGAAACGGCGCCCGTGCGCCTTCTCGATGAAGTACTTGATCATCTTCTCGGTGACTTCGAAGTCGGCGATGACGCCGTCCTTCATCGGACGGATGGCGACGATGTTGCCGGGCGTGCGGCCCAGCATCTCTTTCGCTTCCTTGCCGACCGCTTCGACGTTGTTGTTGATCTTGTTGACCGCGACGATCGACGGCTCGCGGACAACGATGCCTTTGTTTTTTGCGTATACCAGCGTGTTCGCTGTTCCGAGATCGATCGCGAGATCGTTCGAGAACATCGAGAGGAGCGATTTGACAGCCATCAGGTTTGTCGTTTCCTTGCTTGAGTTCCAACGGGGCCGCGAGGGCCGAGGTGCAAAACGAGGTCCAGTGTGACGAGGTGGGAGTTGGCGGCAGAGGAGTGCCGCTATTCTTCCACGTTCACGGATTGCGATTGTACCGTCTGATTGCCTGCGGCATCGACGGCTTTAATGATGATCGAGTTCAGACCGATCTTGTCGAGCGCGATCAGCTTCTGGAACGCACCGCTCGATTCGACGTCGACTTCCTCATCGTTGATGAACACTGTCGCACCCGGTTCCGTCACGCCGGCGATCGTGTAGTACTGGCCGCCGACGTGGAACGGCTGCTTCATCGCCAGCTTCGGAGGCGTGCGATCGCCGGTGATTTTGCTGCTTCCGCCGCTGACGACGCGGAACCTGCGGAACGGTGAATACGGGCCGACGTCGCCATCCGGACCGATCGCGGCAACGCGCCAGTAGAACGCGCCGTCCTTCGTCACGCGCGCTTTCGCCTGCGTTTTCGAACGGCGTGTATTGATCTCGTGCGTCGAGAAGAGGCGCGACCGCGAGACCTGCAGGATGTATCCGGCCGCGCCTTCACGCGCGTCCCAGATCAGATCGACCGTGAGATTCGGCGAGAGCTGCAGAACCTGATTGTCGCCGGGCGACAACAGCGAAGGCGACAGTACGAGCTTCTTGACCTGCGACAGCTCGCCCTGCGGCGTGCTGCTGATTTTTTCGCCGGCAGCGAGACGAACCGAGGTGCCGCCCGCGGCGGGCGCGACGGAAGTGGCGCCGCGCGTTGCGACGACGGCAGTCGCATTCGACTTGTCGACGCCGACCTGCGTGGTCGATTCCGATTCGACGACGACCTGAGCGCCCGGAGTTCGAACGGTCGATGTGTCATCCGAGGAGGTGGCGACCTCGACGGAGCCGACGCGCATCTGCACCGCTGTCGATTTCTGGCTCGTCTGCGCGTTGACGGTCGAGTAAATCTCGAGCAGCGCGCTCGGGCCGACGGTGTAGAGCGACCCGTTCGAGAAGATCAGCTCCGCCGATGCGCGCGCGCCCGTGCGGACCCAGTCGCCGTTCATCAACGGCAGCCGCGGCTCGCCGTCCTTCCATTCGCCCGATGCGCCTTTTTGATACTCGACGTTGCCTTCGACGGTGAGGAACTGCGCGTCGCTTCCGGCATCCGTCGCATTCAACGCGGCGCGGCTGATGGTCAGCGACTCGACGGCAGCATCGCGCGCCTGCGCGAAACGCGTGGCGATGAGATGCTTCGAGGCTTCCTCGAGTTTTTTTTGCGCGCTGTTGAATTCGCTGCGATGCGCGTTGAAGTCAGGCGAGGCGGCGACGGAGTTCAGCGCCTGCCGGGCGTCGGCAATGGCGGACTCGGCGTTGCTCTTCGGATTGCCCTTCTCTTTGTGCCAGAACCACCAGCCCGCACCGGCGAGCAGCAAAAGCAGGACGACCAGACCGACCTGTTTGAGTCGCTCGATCGAGATCAGATACCAGTCGATATCGATGCCGCTTTGCTTCGTTTTTCTGGCCATGGACGCCGCGTCGAGTTATAGCACGAAGGCGTCGTGGTTGGCGTGAGGCGTGGGAATAGGTACACTGCGCCGCTTTTTCTGCAACATCGACCAGTTCCATCCCTTGGCCCGAAAGGTAGTTCTCATGCTCAAAGTAATGCGCGACAGCTTTCACCACCTGAAGTGGATCCTCATCGCCGTCGTGGCGGCGTTCATCTTTGGATTCGTCTTCATCGACATGGGCCTCGGCGGCAGCAACCTGAGCAGCAACCAGGACCAGAGCCGGGTGTTCGCCGCACGCGTCAACGGCGAGACCATCACGTACAACGACTACTACCGTGCCCTGCAGAACCTCGAGCAGATGTACGCGCAGATGTACGGCCAGCAGTTCACGCCGGAGATGGCCCAGCAGATGGGTCTTCCCAAGCAGGTCCTCGATTCGCTCGTCGACCAGCGCCTGCTCACGCAGGAAGCGCGGCGCATGAATCTCGACGCCACGCCCGACGAGATCCGCAAGAAACTCCTCGGCATCCCGGTGTTCAACCAGGGCGGCAAGTTCGTCACCATGGATGAGTACAAGAGCTACGTCGTCGGTCGCCTCGGCTATACGAGCCCGGCGGCGTTCGAAGAGGATCTCGGACGCGACATCACGCTCTCGAAGATGGAGAGCGCGCTCCAGAGCTCGCTCGTCGTTTCGCCGAAAGCCGCGGAAGCGGAGTACAAGCGCACGACCGAGAACGCGAAGATCAAGTTCGTGCTCCTCCCCTCGGCCGTGCAGGCCGCGAACGTCACGGTCACGCCGGCGGACGTCGCCGCGTACTACAAGGCGAACGAGCAGAAGTACTCGCACCGCGAGCAGCGCCAGGTGCGCTACCTCCTCGCCGACTACGCGAAGATCCGCTCGCTGATCACTCCGACCGACGCGGAGCTGCAGATTGCGTATGACGTCAACCGCGCGCGCTACAAGCGTCCCGGTTCCGCGCGCGTTCTGCACATCCTCGTGAAGGTCGATCCGTCGGCTGCTCCGGCGGTCGATGCAGCGGCGCGCACGAAAGCGCAGTCGCTCGTCGCGCAGCTTCGTGCCGGCGGCGATTTCGCCGCGCTGGCGCGTGCGAACTCCGAAGATCCTTCGTCCTCGGGCACCGGCGGCGACATGGGCTGGGTCGATCAGGGCCAGACCGTCGAAGCGTTCGAGAAAGCGATCTTCTCGGTGCCGCTGAACACGATCAGCGACCCGATCCGTACTCCCGAGTATGGTTATCACATCGTCAAAGTGACCGAGCGCCGCGCCGAGTCCGTGCGTCCGCTCGCCGAAGTGAAGACCGAGCTGGTGTCGGTCGTCGCCGGTGACAAGGCCAAGGCTGTTGCGAAGGACGAGATCAACCGCCTTCGCACCGTGATGAAGAACAGCAAGCCGGCCAACGCGCAGGCATTCATCGCCCTCGCGAACGACAAGGTGACGTCGAACGACAGCGGCTGGTTCGGACGCAGCGAAGCGATCGGTGGCCTCGGCCCCAATCAGCCGCTCGCCGAGTGGGTCTTCTCCGCGAAACAGGGCGACGTGAGCGATCCGGTCGGCACGCCGCGCGGCATCGCGATCGCGTACGTCGAAGGCGTTCGCGCGCCGGGCACGACCGCGCTCGATGAGATTCGTCCGCAGGTCGAAGCCGACACGCGTCTCGAAAAAGGCCGCGAGGCCGCACGCGCTGCACTGGCGGCGATGATGGCCGGCAAGAAGTCGATCGACGAGCTCGCGCTCGCCGCTGGTCAGGCCGCGCAGGAAGCGACTGTGAAGCGCGACGGCGGTCCCGTCACCGGTATCACCGGCGACTCGTCCACGCTCGTCGAAGCGTCGATGACCTCGGGCGTTGGCGAGTTGAAGGGACCGATCGTCGTCGGCAACGGCGTGGTCGCGTTCCAGGTGGTCGAGCAGAAGAAGGTGACGCCGGAAGAGCTCGAGAAGAATCGAGCGACTTCGGTGGACACGCTGCGCGGAACACAGGCTCGCAGCCTCCGCGCATCGCTGCTGCAGAAACTGCGCAAGGCCGCGGATATCGAGCTCAATGACGAGATCACGCGGCCGACGACGTCGCCGGCAGGGGTTTAGTGATCGAAGGAGTCCCAGCGAAGTGGGATGAGCCCGCGATCCGCGTGCTCATGATGCCTCGCGATACGAACGGTCACGGCACCATCTTCGGTGGCGTGATCCTTTCGTACATCGACCAGGCCGGCGCGATCGAAGCGCGCCGGCAGGGTCTGCAGTTCATGGTCACCGTGTCGATGGACAAGGTCGTGTTTCACGAGCCCGTGTTCGTCGGCGATCTGGTGAGCTTCTGGACCGAAACGCTGCGCATCGGAACGACCTCGATCACGACGAAAGTCGTGGTCGAGGCCATCCGCGCCGGCAATCCCTCACAGCGCGTGACCGTCACCGAAGCGCAGGTCGTGTACGTGAATCTCGGCGACGATCGCAAGCCGCGGCCGATCGAGCGCAAAGTCGTCGCGAACGCTTACGCGACGGAGTAGCGGTCGCTCAGCTCTTGCGTGCCTTGCGCATCTTCTCCAGACGCGCCTTCATCTCCGCCTCGGTGCCCACGTCCTTCGGCTCATAAAACCGCCGTCCCGCGAGCGCGTCAGGCAGGCACTCCATCACCGCCGTCTGATCTTCGAAATCGTGTGCGTATTGATAGCCGCGACCGTAGCCGAGGTCTTTCATCAGGCCGGTGGGGGCGTTGCGGATGTGGAGCGGAACGCCGGGATTGTCGCCCTGCCGCACTTCGCGAACGGCTTCTCCGTATCCGACATACGCGGCGTTCGATTTCGGCGACGCCGCGAGATACGCGACGAGCTGCGCGAGCGCGACACCCGCCTCGGGCATCCCGAGAAAGTGCACGGTCTGTTGCACGGCAATCGCGAAGACGAGTGCCTGCGGATCGGCGTTGCCGATGTCCTCGGATGAAGCGCGCACGAGTCGTCGTGCGATGTACATCGGATCCTCTCCGCCTTCGAGCATCCGCACGAGCCAGTACACCGCGGCATCGGCGTCGCCGTTGCGAATCGATTTGTGGAGCGCGGAGATGATGTTGTAGTGCTCTTCGCCCGACTTGTCGTACATCAGCGAGCGGCGCTGCAGGATCTCTTTGGCCTTGTCGATGCCGACCGGGCTGTCTTCGGGCGACGCGGTCTCGACGATGAGCTGCAGACTCGTGAGCGCCTGTCGCGCGTCGCCCGCGGACGTTGCGGCGATGAAGTCGAGCGCGGTCTCGTCGATGTCGATCCCGAAACCGCGCACAGTCGGATGTTCGATCGCGCGGCGCAGAATCGTCACGACCTGCTCGCGCTCGAGCGCCGGAATCACGACGACCTTCGATCGTGAGAGCAGCGCCGAGTTCACTTCGAACGACGGGTTCTCCGTCGTCGCGCCGATCAGCACGATGTCGCCCGCTTCGACGTAGGGGAGAAACGCGTCCTGCTGCGCTTTGTTGAAGCGATGGATCTCGTCGATGAAGACGATCGTCTTCGAGCCGCGCGTCTGCCGACCCTTGCGCGCCTCTTCCATTAGCGTGCGGATGTCTTTGATCGAGCTCGAGGTCGCGGAGAAGGGAACAAATCGTGCGCGAGTCGTCTTCGCGATGATGCGCGCTACCGTCGTTTTTCCGGATCCCGGCGGACCCCAGAAGATCATCGACGGGATGCGATCGTTCTCGATGGCGTTGCGGAGGAAGCGACCCTTGCCGAGGATCTCTTCGAGCCCGATCACATCATCCAGGGAGGCGGGACGAAGGCGTTCCGCGAGCGGCGCGTCCGCACCGGGATCGCGTGCGATCGGAGCAAAGGCGTCGTCGCCGAAAAGAGATCCACTCATGATTGGTTGTCAGTTGTCAGTTGTCAGTTGTCAGTTGTCGGTTATCTGTACGGCATGGCTATCACGAAAGTCGCGGACAACTGACAACCGAGAACCGACAACTCGCCGTCAGGCGTCATGCTAGCAACGAAAAGTCCAGGTTCCCGCCGCTGATGACGACCGCGACCGGTCCGCGCGGTTTGATCTTTCCGGTAATGAGCGCTGCGAGTCCGAGAGCTGCGGTCGGCTCGATGACCAGCTTCGTGCGGTACATCGACCACTTCACGACATCGAGCAGCGTGTCGTCATCGACGCTGACGACGTTGCGAACGCGCTCGCGGATGATCGCGAAGTTGCGCGTGCCGATCGCGAGCGTGCGTGCGCCGTCGGCAATCGTCTTCGGCGGATCGATCGTGACGATGGAACCGCTGTGGAACGACTGCTCGCCGTCGTTGCCGGCGGCGGGCTCGACGCCGAAGACGTCGATGTCAGGATTGATGGACGTTGCCGCGAGAGAGGTGCCGCCCAGGAGTCCACCGCCGCCGAGAGGGACGACGATGGTGGTGACGTCGGGCCACTCCTCGACGATTTCGAGACCGACGGTGCCAGCGCCCGCGATGATGCGGTCGTGATCGAACGGCGGGATGACTGCCGCGCCGTTCTTCTCCGCGATCTCGCGCGCTACGTTGTCGCGTGTTGCCGAGGTGACTCCTGCGGTGACGACCGTCGCGCCGTAAGCCTCGGTCGCTGCGACCTTCGACTGCACCGAGTTCTCCGGCATCACGATCGTGGCCGGCATCCCGAGCAGTTTCGCGCTGAGAGCGACGCCCTGTGCGTGATTGCCGGAGGAGAATGCGACGACGCCGCGCCTGCGCTGTTCTTCATCGAGTTGCAGCAGCGCGTTCATCGCGCCGCGGATCTTGAACGAGCCCGCGCGCTGCAGGTTTTCGCATTTCAGCCGCACTTCCACGCCGATTCGCTCGGAGAGCGAGCGGCTGCCGAGGAGCGGCGTTCGGTGGATCCAGGGGCGGATTCGTTCCGCGGCAGCACGGATGTCGTCGAGGTCGATGGCAGTGCGGATGTTTGGCGAACTCACCAGCGGTAGTATAAACTCCCGTCGTTATTTGATTTTGCGCTTTGAGCGGCGTAGTGTCGACGCTGTAACTATTTAGAGTCGGCACCTAGGTCATATTCGGGTTGGAGGTTGGGGTTATGTGGCGATGGGTTACCCGCGGCCTGGTTTTCTTTAGTGTGGCGCTTCTCGCGCCCATCCTTTTTGCGCAGCCATTCGAGTTCGTTGGCGACGTCGATGCTCCTGATCCGGCGCGAACGCACTCCGGCGTTGTTCTGGTCCGCGGCTGGGCCTACGATCCGAGTCAGATCTCACGGATCGAGCTCTGGGTCGATGACCAGTTCATTCACAACGCGGTCATGTTCATCCCCCGCATCGAGTTGCAGGATGCGTTTCCGGACTGGCCCGGTCTCCACAATGCGCGGCCCGGATTCACCACCGGCTTCCTGGCCAGTCGTTTCCCCGACGGTCCGCACACCGTCGAGATCCGCGTCTTCCCGAGCAACGGCGACATGCACACGCTCGGACGGCGCACGATCCAGATCAACAACTCGATCAATCAGTCGCCCTTCGGCGCGCTCGATATCCCGGACAACCGCGGCATCACGAACGTGAGCGGCGCCTTCCCGGTCGTCGGCTGGGCCGCGGACACGGACGGCGTGCAGGTCATCGAAGTGCTGGTCGACGACGGGATCCTCCAGAGCGCGATCCACGGCGATGCGCGGCCGGACGTCGGCGCGACGTACTTCGATTTCGAAGGCGCGATGTTCAGCGGTTACGTCGCCAACATCGATTCGACGCGACTGCAGAACGGCGTGCATACGCTCACCGTCCGCGCCAGAGACAACAAAGGCATGACCGCGCTGATCGGCCGCCGCACGGTGCAGGTCATCAACAACGATCAGTTCCTCAAGCCGTTCGGGTATCTCGATGAGCCGCTGCGCGATGCAACGCTCTTCGGCACCGGCTGCGGCGACGACGCCGGTCCGATCGTCTCGCCGCCCGTCGACCCGAACGAGCACATCACCATCGTCCGCGGCTGGGCTCTCGACCTCGGCACGCGGCAGGATCCGGGTCGCGTCGCATACGCCGAGCTCCTCGTCGACGGTGTGCCCTGGATCTCGACCGATGACTGCGCCGCCGTCGCCGGCCGCTTCGACAACTGCTACGGATTGCCGCGCTACGACGTGGCGCGCTACTACCCGACGTTCCCCGACGCGCCTCGCGCCGGCTTCCTCTTCACGCTCGACGTCGGCATGCTGATGAACATCGGCGTCAGTGCCGGCAGCCACAACCTGATGGTGCGCGTCGGCGACCGCGAACAGACGTTCACGGAACTGCCGAACCGCGACGGTATCCCGGTCTTCTTCCAGTGCGTCGATGACGATTTCGATTTCGTCGCCATCGGCCACATCGACTACCCGACGAAGTCCGACTTCATCGGCGGCACCGCGACGTTCCGCGGCTGGGCGGTCGAAGATCAGAGCACGCTCGCCGGGGTGGAAATCTTCGTCGACGGTCTGTTCATGGGCACTGCGCAGTGGGGCTTCCCGCGACCGGACGTGGGCGACTTCTACCCGCAGATCGGCACCGCGGACTTTTCGGGCTGGCAGTTCAACATGGACACGCGCAAGCTCGCCAACAGCATCCACCGTCTGACGGTGCGCGTGCGCGACTCCGGTGGCCGCACGTCGGAGATCGGATCGACCGACTTCTACGTGTTCAACAACAACCCGCAGCCGTAGTCCAGACGCAGCGTTTCAACTGAAAGCCCGGCGAAAGCCGGGCTTTTTCATGTTCGCTCGACCTGCTCCTGAATCTCTTTGCTCTCGCGTTCGATCTTCGCGAGCTTCTCGGCGAATCGTTCGATCTTCTCCGATTCGGATTCGTAGAAGCGCTGGTAGGGCTCGAACGCGCTGGTGATGCTGCGGAGCATGCGATCGATCTCGGTCGTGCTTTCGCGATCGAGCGATTCCTTCAACTGCCCGCGCATCTCTTCGATGCGACGGCGGAACTCGTCCTTCGCTTTCGAGCGTTTGTACGGAAGGATCAGGAAGCTCGTCACGAGGAGCATCGTCGCCGCGGTCAGTCCCGTCACGTCGACGGCGGTGCTGCTGACTGCGGTCGTTAATAGATAGCCGAGGCCGAGGGCGCCGGCGCCGAGTCCGAAGGAGTGAAGGACGGCGCGCATGGCGTTATCGATGATGCGTCGGCTTTCGACATTCACGTCGTAGGACGACAGACGCTGCTCCGCGTTGCGGCGCATGCGCGCGTAGACCTCTTCGCGGTTGTACGCAAACTCGCGTCCGACGCGGCCGATGATCTCGTCGTTCTTCGCATCGGATTCGGCGCGGCGCTGGAACGCGTCGACGGTGCCGCTCCAGAGCTTCATGTTTTCTTTCACGAGCCAGTCGACGGCTTCCTGAATGGTCGTGTCGATGTTTCCCTTCCAGCCCTGAAACACCTGTCGCTCGAACTCTTCGCGGAAACGCGATGAATCACGCAGCATCATCACGTGCTGGATGCGCACGTAACGGTCGAGGAACTCGAGGCCGCGGCGCTCGAGGTCCATGAGCAGGTTGTCGATACGAAACACGAACTGCCGGAAATTCGAAACGAGATCGGTGCGTGCGCGCTCGAGTTGATCGCTGATCGAGTCGATGCGCGCTTTGTCGGCGGCGAGAATCTCGCGGCGCGATTCGATCATCCGGAATTGCTTCTTCGACAAACTGAGGATGGTTTCCAGCGGGGCGGAGAGCTTGATGCGGATGCGCTCCTTCTCCGACAGCACGTGAAAGATGTAGTCCTCGAGCGTTTCGAAGCGGCTGCGCGTCCACTCGCGCGGCGGCGCTTCGCCGAGCTTCGACTGCAGCGCGAGCTTTGCCGCGACGGGAAAGATCGTTGGATCGAATCCGAAAATCGAGCGCGTGTTCGTCTTCAGGTAGTCGACGACCTGCTGCACTTCCGCGTCGCTCTTCGTGTCGACTTTGTTCAACACGAAGATGACCTTCTTGCCCCACTCGCGGATGTACTGGAGAAACTTGCGCTCGGATTCCGACAGCGGACGATCGATCGACGTCACGAACAGGATGAGATCCGCGCGCGGAATGAAATCCTCGGTGATCTCCTGATGCCGCTGCACGATCGAGTTCGTGCCGGGCGTGTCGACGAGCGTGATGTTGCGCAGGAACTCGATCGGATAGAACTGCTCGATGACGTAATCGGAGATCTTCCGCATCGACGGCTCTTCCGCGTAACGCAGCACGGAGATCACGTCGTCGACCGGAATCGGCCCTTCCGTGCGCAGCTTCGCGCCGAACAGCGCGTTGATCAGCGACGACTTTCCGGCGTTGAACTCGCCGACGATGACGAGCGTGAAGAGATCTTCGAGCGTTGCCAGCAGGTCGTCGACGCGACGTCGTTCGTCGACCTGCTCACGCTCCAGCGTCTCGCGCAGCTCGACGAGCAGACGCTGTTCGCGCCGCAGGAGCGCCTGCACATTGGCGTCGACGACCGTATCGAAAATGCCCGGCATGTTTGTCTCCGTCATCCCGAGCGTAGCGAGGGAC